>NZ_JBVJNN010000018.1:0-142034 GCF_055583685.1 Streptomyces sp. NPDC104581 | reverse complement strand
CCCCCCCCCCCCCCCCCCCTCCCCCCCCCCCCCCCCCCCCCCCCCCCCCCCCCCCCCCCCCCCCCCCCCCCCCCCCCCCCCCCCCCCCCCCCCCCTCTCCCCTGAGGACCGGGCCACGAGACCGGGCTCCTCAAGAAGGCGGAACTCAGCCGTACATCCGGCGCATAGCGAAGTCGACCATCTGCTCCACGGCCTTCGCGTCGAAGACCATCCGGTGGTCGCCCTCCATGTCGATCACGAAGCCGTACCCCGTCGGCAGCAGATCGATCACCTCCGCGCCCGTGATCACGAAGTACTTCGACTCCTTGCCCGCGTACCGCCGCAGCTCCTTGAGCGTGCTGAACATCGGGATGACCGGCTGCTGGGTGTTGTGCAGGGCCAGGAACCCCGGATTGTCACCGCGCGGGCAGTAGACCTTCGACGTCGCGAATATCTGCTGGAAGTCCTCGGCGGAGAGCGACCCGGTCGTGAACGCCCGCACCGCGTCCGCCAGCGACGGAGGGGACGGCTCGGGGTACAGCGGCTGCTCCCCGTATCCGCCGCCCATCGGCTGCTGCGGGGGTGCGTACTGCTGCTGGGCGCCAGCGTTCTGGTCGTAGCCGTACATGCCGCCAAGAGTACTGAGGAAAGGCGCGCCGATGGGCCGCATGTGCCCCTCGTCGTCCTCGTCACAGATGTCCGGCGGGGGTTGCATCTTATTACCGACGGGTAGCATCATCGGAGTCACTACGGATACGCGATCGAGGAATCCGCCTCCCAACCGCTTACGGAGCCGTCGCCATGGGGCACTACAAGTCGAATCTCCGCGACATCGAGTTCAACCTCTTCGAGGTCCTCGGGCGCGACAAGCTGTACGGCACGGGCCCGTTCGCGGAGATGGACGTCGAGACCGCCAGGACCGTCCTCGCCGAGGTCACCAAGCTCGCCGAGTCCGAGCTGGCCGCCTCCTACACGGACGCGGACCGCAATCCGCCCGTCTTCGACCCGGAGACCAACACCGCTCCGGTGCCCGCCTCCTTCAAGAAGAGCTACCAGGCGTTCATGGACTCGGAGTACTGGCGCCTGGGCCTCCCCGAGGAGATCGGCGGCACCACCTCGCCCCGCTCCCTGATCTGGGCCTACGCGGAGCTGCTGCTCGGCGCCAACCCGGCGATCTGGATGTACACCTCGGGGCCGGCCTTCGCCGGCATCCTCTTCGAGGAGGGCAACGAGGCGCAGAAGAAGGTCGCCGAGATCGCCGTCGAGAAGCAGTGGGGCTCCACGATGGTCCTCACCGAGCCCGACGCGGGGTCGGACGTGGGCGCGGGCCGGGCGAAGGCCGTCGAGCAGGAGGACGGCTCCTGGCACATCGAGGGCGTGAAGCGCTTCATCACCTCCGGCGAGCACGACATGTCGGAGAACATCCTCCATTACGTGCTGGCCCGCCCCGAGGGCGCCGGCCCCGGCACCAAGGGCCTGTCGCTCTTCCTCGTACCGAAGTACGAGTTCGACTGGGAGACCGGCGAGCTGGGCGAGCGCAACGGCGTCTACGCGACGAACGTCGAGCACAAGATGGGCCTCAAGGCGTCCAACACGTGCGAGCTGACCTTCGGCGACCGCCACCCGGCCAAGGGCTGGCTGATCGGCGACAAGCACGAGGGCATCCGCCAGATGTTCATGATCATCGAGTTCGCCCGGATGATGGTCGGCACGAAGGCCATCGCCGCGCTCTCCACGGGCTATCTGAACGCTCTGGAGTACGCGAAGGAGCGCGTCCAGGGCCCGGACCTGTCGCAGTTCATGGACAAGACCGCGCCCAAGGTCACCATCACCCACCACCCGGACGTGCGCCGCTCGCTCATGACGCAGAAGGCGTACGCCGAGGGCATGCGCGCGCTCGTGCTCTACACCGCCTCCCTCCAGGACGAGATCGCCAAGAACGAGGCGGAGGGCGAGGACGTCAAGGCGCAGCACGCGCTGAACGACCTGCTGCTACCGATCGTGAAGGGCTACGGCTCCGAGAAGTCGTACGAACAGCTCGCGCAGTCACTCCAGACGCTCGGCGGTTCGGGGTACCTCCAGGAGTACCCGATCGAGCAGTACATCCGGGACGCCAAGATCGACACTCTGTACGAGGGCACCACCGCCATCCAGGGCCAGGACTTCTTCTTCCGGAAGATCGTCCGTGACCAGGGCCAGGCGCTGAACACCCTCTCCGAGGACATCAAGCAGTTCCTCGCCGTCGGCACCGGGGGCACGGAGCTGGCCCCGGCCCGCGACGCGCTCGCCAAGGCGGCCGTCGACCTGGAGGCGATCGTCGGGAAGATGCTGACCGACCTCACCGCCACCGCCGAGGACGTCAAGAACATCTACAAGGTGGGCCTCAACACCACCCGCCTGCTGATGGCCTCGGGCGACGTCGTCGTCGGCTATCTGCTGCTGCGCGGCGCCGCGGTCGCCGTGGAGAAGCTGGAGACGGCCTCCGCGAAGGACGTGCCCTTCTACCAGGGCAAGATCGCGGCGGCGAAGTTCTTCGCCGCGAGCGTCCTGCCGGGCGTCTCGGTGGAGCGGGCCGTGGCCGAGTCGGTGGACAACTCGCTGATGGAGCTGGACGAGGCGGCGTTCTGAGTCGTGTCTTCGAAGTAGCGCCGTCCGCCCGCAGGGCGGGGCCCGCGGCGGCCGGCGCGGTGCGTCGCGAGGCGGAGGAGCGGTCTCGTACAGGGCGTACCCGGCCGGCTTACGACAACGCGGCGAGGCGTCGCGGGCCAGGCGGGACTTCGAAGACACCACCCAGCGGGGCCGCTCCCCCTGGGGACTGTCGTGTGGATCTTGCCGGGCGGGCCGATTTCCGGCCCGCCCGGCGATTTGTGCGGCCACCGTCCACACGAACGCGCCAAACCGTGGCTCGTTATGGTGATCCCATGAGCACACCCGCCCGCTTCGACCGCGGCCACACCGACGACCTGATGACCTTCCTCGCCGCCAGCCCCACGCCGTACCACGCGGTGGCGAACGCGGCCGAGCGCCTGGAGAAGGCCGGCTTCCGGCAGGTCCTGGAGACGGACGCGTGGGACGGCACCACCGGAGGCAAGTACGTCCTGCGGGGCGGCGCGCTCATCGCCTGGTACGTCCCCGAGGGTGCCGCGCCGCACACGCCGTTCCGGATCGTCGGCGCGCACACCGACTCCCCCAACCTCCGGGTGAAGCCGCTGCCGGACAGCGGTGCGTACGGCTGGCGGCAGGTCGCCGTCGAGGTGTACGGCGGGCCGCTGCTCAACACCTGGCTCGACCGGGACCTCGGGCTGGCCGGCCGGCTCTCGCTGCGGGACGGCACGCACCGGCTGATCAACGTGGACCGGCCCCTGATGCGCGTACCGCAACTGGCCGTCCACCTCGACCGCGGCGTCAACGCCGACGGTCTCAAGCTGAACCCGCAGCGGCACATGCAGCCGATCTGGGGGCTCGGCGAGGCCGCGGAGGGCGACCTGATCCGCTTCGCCGCCGAGGAGTCCGGGCTCGACGCCTCCGACGTCACGGGCTGGGACCTGATGGCGCACTCCGTCGAACCGCCCGCCTACCTCGGGCGCGACCGCGAGCTGGTGGCCGGGCCCCGGATGGACAACCTGCTGTCGGTGCACGCCGGTACGGCCGCGCTGGCCGCCGTGGCGGGCTCCGCGGGACCGGACACGCCCCTGCCGTACATCCCCGTGCTCGCCGCCTTCGACCACGAGGAGACCGGCTCCCAGTCCGACACCGGCGCGGACGGGCCGCTGCTGGGCACGGTGATGGAGCGCTCGGTGCTGGCCCGCGGCGGATCCCCCGAGGACCGGGCGCGCGCACTGGCCGGCACGGTCTGCCTCTCCTCCGACACCGGGCACGCCGTGCACCCCAACTACGCGGAGCGCCACGACCCCACGCACCACCCGCGCGCCAACGGCGGCCCGATCCTGAAGGTCAACGTCAACATGCGGTACGCCACGGACGGCGGCGGGCGCGCGGTGTTCGCGGCGGCGTGCGAGCGGGCGGGGGTGCCGTGGCAGACGTTCGTCTCGAACAACTCGATGCCCTGCGGCACGACGATCGGCCCGATCACCGCGGCCAGGCACGGCATCAAGACGGTCGACATCGGCGCGGCGATCGTGTCGATGCACAGCGCGCGTGAACTGTGCGGCGCGGACGACCCGTTCCTGCTGGCGAACGCGCTGGCCGCGTTCCTCGAAGGCTGAATTCCCTTCTCCTGCATGGGTGTTCCCGGGCCGGGTACCCGCATTAGCGGCCCGGGAATGGCCACCATTCGTATCAGGAGGCGGGATTCATGGGCATTGGCGGATGCATCGCACTCATCGCGGTCGGGGCGATCCTCACCTTCGCGACGGACTGGGAGGCCGAGAGCGTCAATCTCGACCTGGTCGGGGTGATCCTGATGGCGGTCGGCTTGATCGGCATCGCGACGTTCACCAGCATCGCGAAGCGCCGCCGCGCGGTGGTCGCCCCTCCGACGGTCATCGAACGCGACCACCACGAGGGCCTGTAAGCCCACCACCCAAGTCCCACGGGCGCCCAACCCGCCCGGCGGGCAACCCAAGCCCGTCCGCGGCACCCCCGAGCCCGTCCGGCGATTGAGGACACCCACCACCGGCGGCCCGTTCTCACCCCGCCCGGCGGGCAACTCCAACCCGCCCGGCGGGTATCTCAAGCCCGTCCGGCGATTGAGGACGAACCGCCCACCGGGCGGCCCCGGAGGGACAGCACCCCCACGCCGCGAGGACCTACGCGTCGAGCCCCGCCAGCACCAGCCCCAGCCGCGCGACCCCCGCGGGGCTCACCCGCACCGGCACCCCCCAGTCCTGCTGGTGCACATGGCACGCGGGGTACTCGATCTCCGGCGCGTCGTCGCAGGAGGCCGCCATCGCCGAGACATGCAACACCCCCTCGTTGACGCCGTCCGCCAGCACCAGCTCCCGCCCCAGCTCCGTGCCCGCGCCCGCCCCCTCCGCCAGCAGCTCCGGAGGTGTGGCGGAGACCAGGAGCCGGGTCGACGGACCGTAACGGGTGTCCAGCTTCTGCCCCCTGGGCGCCTCGAAGACGACGTCCAGCCGCAGCGCGCCGGGCGCGACATCCGTCGCGGCGCGCCGCGTGCGGTGCGCCACCGACTCGACGCGGACGGCCTCCTCCGGCAGCCGCAGCCGGGTCAGCCGGTGCCCGGCGGACTCGACCACCACGATGTCGTCACCCACGAGCACCGCGTCCGACGGCTCCCGCAGATCCGTGGCGAGCGTCGTGACCTCGCCGGTCGCCGGGTCGTACCGGCGCAGCGCGTGGTTGTAGGTGTCCGAGACGGCCACCGAACCGTCCGGCAGTGCGGTCACCCCGATCGGGTGCTGGAGCAGCGCCTGCTCCGCGGGACCGTCGCGGTGACCGAAGTCGAAGAGCCCGGTGCCGACGGCGGTCCGCACGGCGTATCCGTCCCCGTCCCGCTCCACGTACCGCAGCGCGCTGGTCTCGGAGTCGGCCACCCACAGCCGGTCGTCGGTCGCGGCGAGTCCGGAGGGCTGCGCGAACCACGCGTCGGCGGCGGGCCCGTCGACCAGGCCCTCGTTGGTGGTCCCGGCCGCGACCCGGACGGTGCGGGTCGCCGGGTCGTACGTCCACAGCTGGTGCACCCCGGCCATCGCGATCCACAGCCGGTCGTCCCACCAGGCCACGTCCCACGGCGAGGAGAGCGCCACGTCGAGCGCGGGCCCATGGGTCGCCGAGCCCTGCCACCACTGGCCGCCCGTGCCGGCGAGGGTCTCGACGGCCCCGGAGACCGGGTCGTACGCGCGGACGGCGTGGTTCACGGTGTCCGCGACCGCGATGCGGCCGTTCGGCAGCGGGGCGAGCCCCTGCGGCTCGCTGAAGGCGGCGCCGGGGCCGTCGCCGAAGCCCCGCTGCCCCGTCCCCACGCGCCGCACGACGCTCTCGCCGTCCGCGGCCAGCTCGACCAGCTGATGCCGGGTGGAGTCGGACACCAGGAAGTTCCCCGAGGGCAGCACGACCGCCTTGCCGGGGAAGCGCAGGTCGGTGGCGACGGGCTCGGGGGGAACATAGGGGCCGTCGCCGCGCCGCAGGGTGCCCTTCGCGGCGTGCTCGGCCTCCAGCTCCTCGACCAGCTTCTCGATGGCGTGGGCATGACCCTCACCCGCGTGCTGGGCGACGACGTACCCCTCGGGGTCGATGACGACGAGCGTGGGCCAGGCCCGTACCGCGTACTGCTTCCAGGTCGCCAGCTCCGGGTCGTCCAGGACGGGGTGGTGCACCTCGTACCGCTCGACGGCGTCGACGACGGCGGCGTGCTCGGCCTCGTGGACGAACTTCGGCGAGTGGACCCCGATGATCACCACGGTGTCGCTGTGCTTCTGCTCCAGCTCCCGCAACTCGTCCAGGACATGCAGGCAGTTGATGCAGCAGAAGGTCCAGAAGTCGAGCAGGACGATGCGTCCGCGCAGGCCGGCGAGGGTGAGTGCGTTCCCACCGGTGTTCAGCCAGCCGCCCCTGCCGATCAGCCCGGGGGCACGGACACGGGCACGGCGGCGGGGCACGGGGGCGGGCGACGGGGCGGGATCGTTCATGCTTCAAGCTTGCCATCCGGGTGTGAACAGCGGATCACACGCCCGGCCGGGCCCTGTCGTCCGTACGCGTGCAGGTGAGGCGGTTCCGCCGGTGTCCGGCGCCCAACTGGGTACGGATCCGGCATGAAGTACTTGGTGCGCGACAAGATCTTCGCCATCGGCGACGACTACTGGATCGAGGACGAGCAGGGCCGGCAGGCCTACCTCGTGGACGGCAAGGCGCTGCGGCTGCGCGACACGCTGGAGCTGAAGGACCCCCAGGGACACGTCCTGGTCACGCTCCGGCAGAAGCTGCTCAGCCTGCGGGACACGATGACGCTCGAACGGGACGGTGAGCCACTGGCCACCATCCGTAAGAAGAAGCTGTCACTGATCCGCAACCACTACCGGGTCGCCCTGGCGGAGGGCACCGAACTGGACGTCAGCGGGCGGATCCTGGACCGCGAGTTCGCGATCGAGTACGACGGCGAACTGCTGGCCCATGTCTCGCGCCAGTGGTTCCGGATGCGCGAGACGTACGCGGTGAACGTGATCCGCGACGACGCGGACCCGTCCCTGCTGATCGCGGCGGCGGTGTGCGTGATCCGCATGGCGGAGAAGGAACGCGAGGAGGACTGAGACCCGGGGGCGGGGGCGCCGTCACGGCTGCCGGGCGGGTGCCTCCGCCCCGGGGCCCGGGGCTCAGCGGCGTGGTGCCGTAACACCCAGCAGGCGATCCTTCAGGACCGGGAACTGTTCGCGGGTCGTCGCGACCTTCGCGGGGTCGAAGTCGACGGTCAGGACCTCCTCGCCGGGCCCCGCCTCCGCCAGCACCTCACCCCACGGGTCGACCACGACGCTGTGGCCCGACTGCTCCACCCCGGCGTGGGTCCCGGCCGTCGAGCAGGCCAGCACGTACGACTGGTTCTCCACCGCGCGCGCCCGCGCCAGCAGCGTCCAGTGCGCCCGGCGGCGGGCCGGCCAGCCGGCCGGGACCACGAACACCTGCGCGCCCTCGTCGAGCAGCCCCCTGAACAGCTCGGGGAATCTGAGGTCGTAGCAGGTGGCCAGCCCCAGCACCGCGTCCGGCAGGGTGACGGTCGCCAGTTCACCGCCCGCGCCCATCAGCGTGGCCTCGCCCTTGTCGAAGCCGAAACGGTGAATCTTCCGGTACGAGCGCGCGAGTACGCCGTCCGGGGAGATGACCAGCGCGGTGTTGTAGAGGTCGGAGGCGCCGTCGAGGACGGATTCCGGTGCGCGCTCCACGATGGACCCGGCGTGCAGCCAGACGCCCGCGTCCCTCGCCGCCTCCGACATCGCCCGGAACGTCGGGCCGTCCAGCGCCTCCGCCTCGGTGGCGAACGACTCGTACGCGAAGGCACCCACCGGCCAGAGTTCGGGCAGGACCACCAGATCCGCGCCCCGTTGCTCCCGTACCAGCGAAGCGGCGCGCTCTCTACGAGAATTGACCGATTCGTCCGGGTCTACTGCGATCTGGATGAGGGAGGCGCGCACACTACCACCGTCCTGGCATTCGAGCCGTCTACACGGGCCTACGATCGTCACACGAAAGCACTGCCGGGGTGCCAACGGGCAGCGTAACTTAGGCTCTCGAACCTCCCACGCAGCCCACAGCCCGCCGCCCGCAGCCAGCAGCCCAGCCCGCTAACCGCAGAACCGTCGAGGGGTCCCGTGACCGTCCATCCCAGCCTTCAGAACTACGCCGATGCCTGGTCCCACTCCATTGAAGCCATAGCCGAGCTGGTCCAGCCACTCGTCGAGGGCGAGTGGAACCGGCGCACGCCGTGCCCCGGCTGGTCGGTGCGGGACATCGTCTCGCACGTCATCGGTCTGGAATCCGAGATGCTCGGGGACCCGCGTCCGATCCACACGCTGCCGCGCGACCTGTACCACGTGCAGAGCGAGATGTCCCGCTACATGGAGATGCAGGTGGACGTGCGGCGCCACCACACCGCTCCGGAGATGACCTCCGAGCTCGAATACACGATCATCCGCCGCAACCGCCAGCTGCGGAACGAGAACCGCGCGCCCGACGCCATGGTCCGCGCCCCGCTCGGCACCCAGCAGACGCTCGAACAGGCCATGCGGAACCGCGCGTTCGACATCTGGGTGCACGAGCAGGATCTGCGGACGACGCTGAGCAGGCCCGGCAGCCTCGACTCGGCCGGCGCGCTGATCACGCGCGACGTCCTACTCGAAGCCCTCCCGAAGGTCGTCGCGAAGGACGCGGGCGCGCCGCCGAACACGGCGATCGTCTTCGACGTGCACGGCCCCGTCGAGTTCCTGCGGACCGTCCGCGTCGACGCGGACGGCCGCGGCAGGATAGACGGCTCCCCCTCGCTCGGCCCCGCGGTGACGCTCGCGATGGACTGGGAGACGTACTTCCGGCTGGCGTGCGGGCGGGTACGGGCCGCCGCGGTGCCGGACCGCATCAAGACGGACGGTGACGCGGACCTGGCGGCGTCGATCCTGCGGGAGTTCGCGGTCACGCCGTAGCGCCGCCGCTCCGCGTCGTCCGGCGCTCAGACGGGTACGTGCACGGCCTCCACCCGGCTGGCCACCAGCCGCTCACGCTCCCGCCGCGCCGTGCGCGCCCGCAGCCGCAGGATCTGGACGATCCCGAGCGCTTCGAGGACGAAGACCGCCGAGAACGCGACGCGGTAGTTGCCGCCGGTCGCGTCCAGCAGCACGCCGACCGCGAGCAGCGTCGTCATCGAGGCCACGAAACCGCCCATGTTGACGATGCCGGAGGCGGTGCCCTGACGGGCCGGCGGGTTGGCGGGCCGCGCGAAGTCGAACCCGATCATCGAGGCGGGCCCGCACGCGCCGAGGACGACGCAGAGCGTGATCAGCAGCCACATCGGCGCGTGGGGGCCGGGGTGGGCGAGTGTGGACGCCCAGACGAGGGCGGTCACGGCGACCGTGCCGAGGGCCAGCGGGGCCCGCGCGGCGTGGTGGCGGGCGATGATCTGCCCGTAGACGAGCCCGATCACCATGTTGACGAGGACGATCAGGGTGAGCAGATCACCCGCCGTGGCCCGCGACTGCCCCTGGGCCTCGACGAGGAACGGCAGACCCCACAGCAGCAGGAACACCATGGCGGGGAACTGGGTGGTGAAGTGCACCCAGAGCCCCAGCCGGGTGCCGGGCTCCCGCCACGACTCGGCGATCTGCCTCCGTACGTAGGCCGCGCCGGCGTGCTCGGACGGTGGCGGTTCGTGGCCCTCGGGGTGGTCCTTGAGGAAGAACAGCATCAGCAGGAGGACGACGACACCCGCCATCGAGCTGCCGACGAACGTCGTGGTCCAGCCGAGGTCGCTGAGCAGCCGGGCGATGACGAGCGTGGAGACCAGATTGCCCGCCATCCCGAACAGCCCGGTGAACTGGGCTATCAGCGGCCCCTGCCGGGCCGGGAACCAGTGGGCGCCCAGCCGCAGTACGGCGATGAAGGTCATCGCGTCTCCGCAGCCGAGCAGCGCGCGGGCGGCGAGCGCCGTGCCGTAGGAGGGGGCGAGGGCGAAGCCGAGCTGGCCGACGGTGAACAGCGTCACGCCGATGGTGAGGACCCTGCGGGTGCCGAGCCGGTCGACCATCAGGCCGACGGGTATCTGCATCCCGGCGTAGACGAGGAGCTGGAGGATCGAGAACGTGGAGAGCGCGGAGGCGTTGACGTCGAAGCGGTCGGCGGCGTCGAGCCCGGCGACGCCCAGGCTCGTACGGAAGATGACGGCGACGAAGTAGACGGCGACTCCGACGCTCCACACGGCGACGGCGCGCCGGCCGCCGGGCGGGTCACCGGGGAGCGTGAGCGCGGGTCCACGCCCCGCGGGGCCGGAAGGTCCGGGAGGGCCGGGGGGTCCCGAAGGCCCGGGGGGTCCCGAGGGTCCCGTACTCACCCGGCCTCACCCCGGATGAGCACCTTGACGCGGCCGACATGGGCGCGCACGCACCGCGCGGCTGCCTCCGCGTCACCGGTCCGGATGGCTTCGAGCAGTTCGGCGTGCTCGGTGATGCTCGTCCGCACGCGCTCCGGGTGCGCCTCCATGACGGCGACGCCCATCCTCAACTGCCGGTCCCTGAGCTGGTCGTAGAGCTTCGACAGGATCTCGTTGCCCGCGTTGCGCACGATCTCGGCGTGGAAGCAGCGGTCGGTGACGGCCACGGCGGCGAGGTCCCCCTCGTCGGCGAGCCGGCGCTGCTCCTCCAGCAGCTCCTCCAGGCGCGCGACGAGCCGGGCGGAGGCGGGGACGGCCCGGCGGGCGGTGAACTCCTCGACCAGCAGGCGCGTTTCGACGACATCGGCGATCTCCTGCGCGGAGACCGCGAGGACGAGGGCGCCCTTCTTGGGATAGAGCTTGATCAGCCCCTCGACCTCCAGCTTGAGCAGGGCCTCGCGCACGGGGGTGCGTGACACCCCGACGGCCTCGGCGAGTTCCCCCTCCGTAAGGAGGGTCCCGCCCTGGTAGTGCCGGTCGAGGACACCCTGCTTGATGTGGCTGTAGACGCGGTCGGCGGCGGGCGGCTGTTTCACGGCGGCGGGGGAGGTGACGGCGGGCGCGGCAGGCATGCGCACAGCTTAGATACAACAGGCATACGACGGGGACGGCGTCCATATCGCGGAACGACGTGAAGGAATGACGAACGGGAGATTTCCCGGGCGTGTCGTGCATCCCTCCGGGCCTTTCGCGCGTCTTTCAGTGGACTCCTCATTTTCGAATGGGGGTCCAATTCACTTCAGACCAACGCATTTGCGACATCGGAGCGTTCCTTTGATAACCAGTCTTCCGGGCGTGCGCAGAAACGTGCGTAGAACCGCTGTGGTAGCCCTCACCGCCGGCGCCATGCTGACGGGCACGGCCCTGGTCGCCCCCACGACCATGGCGGCCGAGTCCGCGCCGGCCGCCGCCGCCGCTCTGCCGACCCTCACGGCCAAGGGCGCCTTCCTGCTGGACGAGCCCACCGGTGCCAAGCGGTACGGCAAGAACGCGGACATCCGCCGCCAGATGGCGAGCACGACCAAGATCATGACGGCCGCCGTGGTGCTCAACACCAAGGGCATCGACCTCAACCGCCAGGTCACCGTCAAGCAGACCTACCGCGACTACGTCGTCCGCGAGGGCGCGAGCACCGCCGACCTGCGCACCGGCGACAAGGTCACCATCCGCCAGCTCCTCTACGGTCTGATGCTGCCGTCCGGCTGCGACGCGGCGTACGCCCTCGCGGACGCGGTCGGCACCGGCTCGACAGTGGCCGCGCGCACCAAGTCGTTCATCTCGAAGATGAACGCGAAGGCGACCGAACTGGGCCTGAAGAACACCAAGTTCGACTCCTTCGACGGCATCTCCCAGGCCGGCGACAACTACACCACCCCGCGCGACCTGGCGACGATCGCCCAGTACGCGATGAAGAACTCCACCCTGCGCACGGTCGTCAAGTCCACCAGCTACAAGGCCACGACGCCGACCAGCTCGGGCGGTACGCGCACCTACACCTGGTACAACACCAACCAGCTGCTCGGCTCGTACTCGGGCGCCTTCGGCGTCAAGACCGGCACCGGCACGGCGGCGGGCCCCTGCCTGATCTTCGCCGCCACCCGTAACGGCAAGACGCACATCGGCGTCATCCTGAACGGCACGGACCGGTACACCGACGCGGCGAAGCTGCTCGACTACTACTCCGGCGCGTCCTCGGCGAAGACGATGAAGCTCCGCCAGCTCCCGGCGGGTGCCGAGCGCGACTGACCCCCCTGCGGGATGCGGTGAAGGGCGCGGCCACCCTCCGGTGGCCGCGCCTTCGGCGTCGCGGGCGCGGTCGCCGGGCGCCCCCGTCCGCGGACCGGGCCCCGCGCGGCCCCTGTAGCCTTCCCCGGTCGGGAATCGCAGCGCGACGAGGAGGACGGGTGGCCGGTCAGCGGATCACGACCCGCAACGCCCGCTTCCAGCAGTGGCACGCGCTGCTCGCCAACCGCAACAAGCGCAAGCGCCAGAACGAGTTCCTCGTCCAGGGCGTACGGCCCATCACGATGGCCGTCGAGCACGGATGGAACGTACGCGCCCTGCTGTACGACGCGAGCCGCCCGCTCTCGCGGTGGGCCGAGGAGTTGCTGCGCGGGATCACGACGGACCGGGTCGCGATGGCCCCCGAGCTCCTCGCCGAACTGGGCGAACGCACCGACGGGGCACCCGAGGTCCTGGCCGTGGTCGAGATGCGGCCCGACGACCTGAGCCGTATCCCCGTGCACGGCGACTTCCTGGGCGTCCTGTTCGACCGCCCCACCCAGCCCGGCAACATCGGCAGCGTCGTCCGCTCCGCCGACGCCTTCGGCGCGGACGGGGTGGTCGTCACCGGCCACGCGGCGGACGTCTACGACCCCAAGGCCGTACGCGCCACCACCGGCTCCCTGTTCGCGCTCCCGGTCGTCCGCAGCCCCTCGCACCACGAGGTGGCGCAGTGGCTGTCGAAGGAGCGCGCGGCGGGACGGCCGGTCGCGGTCGTCGGCACGGACGAGCGGGGCGAGGCCGACGTCGACCGATTCGACCTCACCCAGCCGGTGCTGCTGCTGATCGGCAACGAGACGACCGGCCTCAGCGCGGGCTGGCGCGAGCTGTGCGACCACGTCGTGAGCATCCCGATGTCGGGCTCGGCGAGCTCCCTGAACGCGTCGAACGCGGCGACGGTGATCCTGTACGAGACGGCCCGCCAGCGCCGGGGCGCCTGAGCGCGCCGCCCCCGGACCGCGCACACGCCGCACACGCGAAAGCGGAAGGGCCGCGGCTCCGGGCGGAGCCGCGACCCTTCCGGTCCGTACGTGAGCCGTCAGGCCCAGGTGATCAGCCTCTTCGGCTGCTCCAGCACCGCCGCGACGTCCGCCAGCACCTTGGAGCCCAGCTCGCCGTCGACCAGCCGGTGGTCGAACGACAGCGCCAGGGTGGTGACCTGACGGGGCTTCACCTTGCCCTTGTGCACCCACGGCTGGAGCTTGATCGCGCCGACCGCCAGGATCGCCGACTCGCCCGGGTTCAGGATCGGGGTGCCCGTGTCGACGCCGAAGACGCCGACGTTCGTGATGGTCACCGTGCCGCCCTGCATGGCCGCCGGGGTCGTCCTGCCCTCGCGTGCCGTGGAGACCAACTCACTCAGCGACTGGGCGAGTTGGGGCAGGGTCTGGTCGTGCGCGTCCTTGATGTTAGGGACGAGCAGACCGCGCGGGGTCGCCGCCGCGATGCCCAGGTTGACGTAGTGCTTGAGCACGATCTCCTGGGCGGCCTCGTCCCAGGCCGCGTTGACCTCGGGGTGCCGCTTGATGGCCACCAGCAGCGCCTTCGCGATGAGCAGCAGCGGGTTGACCCGGACACCCGCCATGTCCTTGTCGGACTTGAGCTCGTCGACCAGCTTCATCGTGCGCGTGACGTCGACCGTCACGAACTCCGTGACGTGCGGCGCGGTGAACGCGCTGCCCACCATCGCCGCCGCCGTCGCCTTGCGTACGCCCTTGACGGGGACCCGGGTCTCCCGGACCCCGGCCACCGCGGCGGACGCGTCGGCGGGCGCGGGAGCGGACGCGGGCACGGGTGCGGTCGCGGGAGCCTCCGGCGCCGCGGAAGCGGCGGTGGCCGCCGTCGCCGCGTGCACGTCCTCGCGCGTGATGATCCCGTCCGGACCCGTCGGCGTGATCGTGGCCAGGTCCACGCCCAGGTCCTTGGCGAGCTTGCGCACCGGCGGCTTGGCCAGCGGACGCGCCCGCGTCTCGGCGACGGGGGCAGTCGCCGCGTGCCCGTTCATCTCCGCCTGGATCGCCGCACCCGCCGATGCCGCCGCGCCCTGCCCGGGGACCGCGGCGGCCCCCCTGCGCGGACGGCGCTTCGTGGACGACTCCGAGACGCCGTAACCGACGAGCACCGGCTGGCGCCCCTTCGGCTCACCGGCGTCGGCCCCGCCGTCCGGCTGCGCGGGAGCGGCGGCGGGAGCAGCCGCGGCGGGAGCCGCGGCCCCCGCGTCGTCGCTGCCCGGCGCCACGTCCACGGTGATGATCGACGCGCCGACGTCGACGGTCGTGCCCTCGTCGAAGCGCAGCGCGTGCACCACCCCGTCGTAGGGGATGGGCAGTTCGACGGCCGCCTTGGCGGTCTCGACCTCGCACACCACCTGGCCGTCGACGACGGTGTCACCGGGCTTTACGTACCACTTGAGGATCTCGGCCTCGGTGAGTCCTTCGCCCACGTCGGGCATCTTGAACTCTCGATAGCGAGTGGAAGTGTCAGCAGTCATGGTCACGGCACTCCTCAGTACCCGAGCGAGCGGTCGACGGCGTCGAGTACCCGGTCCAGGCCCGGAAGATACTCCTCCTCCAGGCGCGCCGGCGGATACGGGGCGTGGAACCCGCCCACCCTCAGCACCGGAGCCTCCAGGTGGTAGAAGGAACGCTCGGTGATCCGGGCGGCGATCTCCGCGCCGGAGCCGTAGAACACCGGCGCCTCGTGGACCACGACCAGCCTGCCCGTCTTCTCCACCGACGCCTGGACGGTGTCGAAGTCGATCGGGGACATCGAGCGGAGATCGAGCACCTCCACCGACTTGCCCTCCTCGGCCGCGGCTGCCGCCGCCTCCAGGCAGACCTTCACCATCGGGCCGTACGCCGCGAGCGTCAGGTCCGTGCCGGCGCGGCTGACCCGCGCCGTGTGCAGCGGGCCGGGGATGGCCTCGGTGTCGACCTCGCCCTTGTCCCAGTAGCGCCGCTTGGGCTCGAAGAAGATGACCGGGTCGTCGCTCTGGATGGCCTGCTGCATCATCCAGTAGGCGTCGGCGGACGTGGACGGCGAGACGATCTTCAACCCCGCCACGTGCGCGAACAGCGCCTCCGGCGACTCCGAGTGGTGCTCGACGGCGCCGATGCCACCGCCGTAGGGGATACGGACGACGACCGGCATCTTGACCTTGCCGAGCGCGCGGGCGTGCATCTTCGCGAGCTGCGTGACGATCTGGTCGTACGCGGGGAAGACGAAGCCGTCGAACTGGATCTCCACGACCGGCCGGTAGCCGCGCAGCGCGAGGCCGATCGCCGTACCGACGATGCCCGACTCGGCGAGCGGGGTGTCGATGACCCGGTCCTCGCCGAAGTCCTTCTGAAGGCCGTCGGTGACGCGGAAGACACCGCCGAGCTTGCCGACGTCCTCGCCCATGATCAGGACCTTGGGGTCGGTGTCGAGGGCGACGCGCAGCGACTCGTTGATCGCCTTGGCGAGGGGAAGCTTCTGTACGGCCATGGCTACTTGCCCTCCTCAGCGGCGCCCGCGCCGTCGGTGAACGACGCCTGATACGCCGCGAACTGCGCCCTCTCCTCGTCCACCAGCGCGTGCCCGTCCGCGTAGACATGGTCGAAGATCGCCATGTGGTCCGGGTCGGGCATCGCCCTCACCGCTTCGCGCACCCGCCTGCCGAGCGCCTCGCTCTCCTCCTCCAGGGCGGTGAAGAACGCCTCGTCGGCGGCCGACTCCCGCTCCAGGTAGGCGCGCAGCCGCAGGATCGGGTCCTTCGCCTCCCATGCCTCGCGCTCCTCGTCCGCCCGGTACTTCGTCGGGTCGTCGGAGGTGGTGTGCGCGCCCATGCGGTAGGTGAACGCCTCGATGAGCATCGGGCCCTGGCCGGTGCGGGTGCGCTCCAGCGCGGCGCGTGTCACGGCCAGACAGGCCAGTACGTCGTTGCCGTCCACCCGGACGCCGGGGAAGCCGAAGCCCTGCGCGCGCTGGTAGAGCGGCACGCGCATCTGCTTCTCGGTCGGCTCCGAGATGGCCCACTGGTTGTTCTGGCAGAAGAACACCACCGGCGCGTTGTAGACGGCCGAGAAGGTGAACGACTCGGCGACGTCGCCCTGGCTGGAGGCGCCGTCACCGAAGTAGGCGATGACGGCCGAGTCGGCGCCGTCCTTGGCCACGCCCATCGCGTAGCCGGTGGCGTGCAGCGTCTGCGAGCCGATGACGATCGTGTAGAGATGGAAGTTGTTGGTCTTCGGGTCCCAGCCGCCGTGGTTGACGCCGCGGAACATCCCGAGCAGGTTCGTCGGGTCGACGCCGCGGCACCAGGCGACGCCGTGCTCCCGGTAGGTGGGGAAGACGTAGTCGTCGTCGCGCAGCGCGCGCCCCGAGCCGATCTGGGCGGCCTCCTGGCCGAGCAGCGAGGCCCACAGGCCGAGCTCGCCCTGGCGCTGGAGGGACGTGGCCTCGGCGTCGAAGCGACGCGTCAGGACCATGTCGCGGTACAGCCCGCGCAGGGATTCGGGGGTGATGTCGGCTACGTAGCCGTCGTACTCGTCGTTCTTGACGCGTTCGCCCTCGGGCGTCAGCAGCTGTACGAGCTGGGGCTCGGAAGCCTTCGGCTGCGGCGCCGTCCTGGCGCCGGCGCGCTTGGTGCCGCTGCTACGTCGCGGCTTTCGCGCGGCGGCAGTGCTCTCCACGGTCACGTGCGTGCTCCTCCGTCGGTCCGGTCCCCGGGATCCGCCGGGAACCAGTGCGGCTCGCCTGCTTCCGGACGCGTGCACGGGGTGGGTGCGATCGACCGGGACAGGCGTGACAGGTGCCCCGGCGAGCGCCCTGTCACAGGCACGTTACCCAGTGGGTCGCATTCCTGCGAAACCCCTACTGACCTGCGATTTTACTTGGATTTCCAAGTAAACCGAGCAGGTCTGGGAACAATCACTGGTCACAGCCTTGCAGGCCGCCGGAACAACGGCACGTTATCCCGGCCGCCCACGGCGGGGATAGGGGGAAGTGTGTTTGACTGATCCTGTGCCTGAAAAGGGAAAAATCACCGTATTTCTGCTGGACGACCACGAGGTGGTCCGGCGGGGCGTCCATGAGCTGCTCGCCGTCGAGGAGGACATCGAGGTCGTGGGCGAGGCGGGTACCGCCGCCGACGCGCTGACCAGGATCCCGGCGACCCGGCCCGATGTCGCGGTACTGGACGTACGGCTGCCGGACGGCAGCGGCGTGGAGGTCTGCCGCGAGATCCGCTCACGGGACGAGAGCATCAAGTGCCTGATGCTCACCTCGTTCTCCGACGACGAGGCGCTGTTCGACGCGATCATGGCCGGCGCATCGGGTTACGTGCTCAAGGCGATCCGCGGCGACGAACTGCTGACCGCCGTACGGGACGTGGCCGCCGGCCGGTCCCTGCTGGACCCGGTCGCGACCGCGCGGGTGCTCCAGCGGCTCCGCGAGGGCAACACCGCCAAGGGTGACGACAGACTCGCCGCCCTGACCGAACAGGAACGCAGGATCCTGGACCTCATCGGCGAGGGCATGACGAACCGGGCGATCGGCGAGCGGCTCCATCTGGCCGAGAAGACGATCAAGAACTACGTCTCCAGCCTGCTGTCCAAGCTGGGGATGGAGCGGCGGTCCCAGGCCGCCGCCTATGTGGCGAGGATCCAGGCCGAACAGCGCTGAGGCCCGGCCCCGGAACCGCGCCGGAACCCCGCCGGGCACCTGTGGAACACGGGCCGAGCGGCTCCCAAACCTGCCGAAGGGCCCGATCCCGACCGGCTTTTCCGGAGAACCGGTGAGGACGAAGGTCCTTGCCGATCCGGGGCGGGCTCCTCTGTTTCGTGGACGACCGGTGACAGAGAGTGGACGGCATGTCCACCGATGATCTGCGCGCGATCGAGCTGCTCGGCCGAGTCCGGTACGGGCGGGTCGCCACGACCATGCGGGCGATGCCCTTCGCGGCCCCCGCCCGGCACATCGTCGCGGACCACCGCGTCGTGCTGCGGATGCACCGCGGGATGGGCTACCACCAGGCGTGCAGCGGCAGCGTCGTGGCGTACGGCGCCGACAACTTCCACTCGGGCGAGCCCGACCTCTGGTCGGTCCAGTTCACCGGCACCGCGGACATGGTCCGGCCGACGGAGGCCCAGCTGGAGCTGTTCGGGCCGGGTCCGCGCCGGGTGGACGGTGAGCCGTTCGACCCCGTCTACATGCGCCTGACACCGCAGTTCGCCACCGTGCACATCCTTGAGTACGGGACCGAACCGGCGGCGGCCGTGCGCGAGAGCGGCGGGAACGGTCAGCGACACAACAGCCACGCTGCGTGATCTATCATTTGAAGGGTGCCGCGCTCATATGCAATGACGGCGACGATGCCCTCTGTCGCGATCGCCCCGCCCCTGATCGATCCCCCCTTCGGCTGCCTGCCCCTCGGTGAACTGCTCCGACGCTACGAACACGTGGGAGAACCCCTGGCCTGCCAGCCCCTCGCCCAGGGGCTGCTGAACCGCGGCTACCGGGTCACCACCACCCACGGCGCCTACTTCCTCAAGCACCATCTCGACGGCGACCGCGAGTCCATCGCCCGCCAGCACCGCGTCACACGGCGGCTCCAGGCCCTGGGCGTACCCGTCGTACCGGCCGTACGGGACACCGGGGGCGGTACCGTCGCCGTCGTCGACGGCCACTGCTACGCCCTGCACCCCTGGGTCGACGGCCGGCACCGTACCGGCGCCCAGCTCACCCCGGCCGCCTCGTGGCAGCTCGGATCGCTCCTCGGCGTCGTGCACACCTGTCTGGAACAGGTCATGAGACCGGCGACGGACCGTCTCGGCCACGGAGGCGCACGCGACGCCACGCACCTGGCCGCGCACATCGGCCCGCAGGGCGGACCGCACGACGGCACCCGCGACGGTGTCCACGGCGGCGTCCACGCCAGCGCCGTCCCCGCCGACACCTTCGCGCTCATCGACGAGTTACTGGCCCTCGCCCGCGGGCACTCCCCGCGCGACGGCTTCGACACACTCGCCGAGCACCGGCTGCTGGAGCGCCGCACCCTGCTGGAGCTCAACGCGCACCACCGGCCGCCGCCCGGCGCCGAGACGGCCACCGGGTGGGTGCACGGCGACTTCCACCCGCTGAACGTGCTCTACCGGGGCACGGACCCCGCCGCGATCGTCGACTGGGACCGGCTGGCCGTCCAGCCCCGCGCCGAGGAGGCGGTCCGGGCGGCGGCGATCTTCTTCGTACGGCAGTCGGGAGAACTGGACCTGGTGAAGGTGCGGGCGTACGCGCGGGCGTACCGGCTGACGGCCGGGGCGGACGCCGCCGAACTGGCCGCCGCCGTGCACCGGGTGTGGTGGGAGCGGCTGAACGACTTCTGGATACTGCGCTGGCGCTACCAGTTGAACGACCGAAGGGCCGACCCGCAGTTCCCTGCGGTGTCGGCCCTGGCGGTCTGGTGGACGCGGAGGTACGAGGAGGTGTGCGAGGCGTTCGCGGGGTGACCGCGGCCCGTCCGGGGGGGTGCCTACCCCCCGATCACGCCCGCGGGGTCGCCGCCGCCGGGGTCACCGGCGGCTCCGCCGCCCGGCGTTCCCGTCGCGCCCTCGTTGGTGCCGCCCTCGGTCGCGCCGCCGTCCGCCGTCCCCGTGTCCGGGGGCGAGGACGGATCGCCGGTCGGGCCCTCGTCGTCGCCCTCCGTCGTCCCCTCGTCGTCGCCGGGGTCCGGTGACGACGGGGTGTCGGAGGGGGTGTCCGAAGGGGTCGGCTTGTCGGTCGGGGTGTCGTCCGGCGGGTAGTCCGGCTGCTCGTTGCCGCCCGTCGAGGTGTCCGTGTCCTCGGAGGGCGTGGAGTCCTCCTCCGTCTTCGACGGCTTGTCGCTCGGCTCGTCGGTCGGGCTCTGCTCGGTCTTCGGGCCCTGCTTGTTGTCGTCGCCCGTGCCGCCCATGGTCTGTACGGCGTAGGCGGCGCCCAGGACGATCGCGACGACCGCGAGCAGGGCGAACAGCCACATCTTGCCGCGGCCACCGCCCCCGCTGCCGTGGTGGGAGCCGTCGTAACCGCCGTCGTTCGGATTCTGCGGCGGCAGCAGCGGGCGCTGCGCGGTGTCGCCGTGCGGCGGGTGCCCGAGCGCGGCCGTCGCGGCGACGCCCATCGCCGGGGTGCCGCCGTCGTGCGGGTCGACCGGGCCCGTGTTCCACGTGCCCGTGTGGCCGCCCTGCTGCTGGAGCATCTGCATGCCGTACTGGACGAGGCCGCGCATCTCCTCCGCGCTCTGGAACCGGTCGTCCGGGTCCTTCGCGAGCGAGCGCATGACCAGCCCGTCCAGCTCCGGCGGCACCACGTCCGAGACCTCGGACGGCGGGACGGGGATGTCCTGGACGTGCTGGTACACGACGGAGAGCGGTGTCTCACCGGTGAACGGCGGGCGCAGCGAGAGGAGTTCGTAGAGCAGACAGCCCGTCGCGTACAGATCGGAGCGGTGGTCGACGGCCTTGCCCAGCGCCTGCTCGGGGGAGAGGTACTGCGGCGTGCCCATGACCATGCCGGTCTGGGTCATCGTCGACTGCGCGCCGTGCAGGGCACGCGCGATGCCGAAGTCCATCACCTTGACCGCGCCGCCGTCCGTGATGATCACGTTCGCGGGCTTGATGTCGCGGTGCACGATGCCGTGCTGGTGCGAGTAGGCGAGTGCCTCCAGGACACCGGAGACGATGATCAGCGCCTGCTCGGGCGGCGGCGCCTCGGCGTTGAGCAGCAGATCGCGGATCGTGCGGCCCTCGACGAGCTCCATGACGATGTACGGAACGGTCTGGCCGCCCACGACATCCTCACCGGAGTCGTACACCGCCACCACGGCGTGGTGGTTCAGCCCGGCCACCGACTGGGCCTCGCGGGTGAAGCGGGCCTTGGAGACCGGGTCCTCGGCGAGGTCGGACCGCAGCAGCTTGACGGCCACGGTGCGGCCGAGCCGGACGTCCTCCGCCGCGTACACCTCCGCCATACCGCCCCGGCCGAGGCGGTGCGTCATCCGGTAGCGGCCGTCTCCGACCAGCCCGCCGACGCCCCATGAGTCAGCGGCATCAGGCACTCCGCCGCCTGCTTCGGGTTCGGGTGCCATCAGTCCTCGCCGTCGTTTCTGTCCGCGTGCCGCCCGAGTGCGCGGGGGCGCGGTGGTACCTGGGATGGATGAAGGAGCGCTCGCAGGAGTCGGGAGGATTCCTGCGGTGGTGCTGTGCCGGTCACGCTACAGCCTCGGTGCGACACGCCAATCGGAGATGGACCGGTCATCAAACCCGGTACGGCTCAGCGCACGCAAATTCCATGCTTTTCCTGTAACGCTTCCGAGACGCTTGTTGTGCGTAGGGTCACGGAACGGGCACCTGGCTTGACGTGTCACTGCCCTGGGGCAGACTTGGCCGTAAATACGGGATCACGGGATCACGGGATCGCGTGAGTACGGATCAGCGCGAAGCACCGGATCACCGCGCCGCCGCGCCGAGGGGGAAGCACAGTCATGAGCCACGACGGCGCACAGGGCCGCTACGCGGGCGGTTCGGTCGCGGGCGGCCGGTACCAGCTTCGTGACCTGCTCGGCGAGGGCGGCATGGCGTCCGTCTATCTCGCGTACGACGCGGCGCTCGACCGGCAGGTCGCCATCAAGACGCTCCACACCGAGCTGGGCCGTGAGCAGTCGTTCCGTGAGCGCTTCCGGCGCGAGGCCCAGGCCGTCGCGAAGCTGTCGCACACGAACATCGTCTCGGTCTTCGACACGGGTGAGGACGAGCTGGACGGCTCGCTCATGCCCTACATCGTCATGGAGTACGTGGAGGGGCAGCCGCTCGGCTCCGCGCTCCAGTCGGACATCCAGCAGTACGGCGCGATGCCGGCCGACCGCGCGCTGAAGGTGACGGCGGACGTGCTGGCCGCGCTGGAGACCAGCCACGAGATGGGTCTGGTCCACCGCGACATCAAGCCCGGCAACGTGATGATGACCAAGCGCGGCGTCGTCAAGGTGATGGACTTCGGCATCGCGCGGGCCATGCAGTCCGGTGTCACGTCGATGACGCAGACCGGCATGGTCGTCGGCACCCCGCAGTACCTCTCCCCCGAACAGGCGCTGGGGCGCGGCGTGGACGCCCGCTCCGACCTGTACTCGGTCGGGATCATGCTCTTCCAACTGCTGACGGGACGGCTGCCGTTCGAGGCGGACTCGCCGCTGGCGATCGCGTACGCGCATGTGCAGGAGGAGCCGGTCGCGCCCTCCTCCATCAACCGCTCCGTCACACCCGCGATGGACGCGCTCGTCGCGCGGGCGCTGAAGAAGAACCCGAACGAGCGGTTCCCGAGCGCCGCCGCGATGCGCGACGAGTGCGCGCGGGTCCTTCCGCAGGGCCACACCGGCGCGCCGGTGATCGTGCAGGGCGCCCCGTCGACGAGCGGCGCCGGGGTGGGCTCGGCGGTCTTCCCCCCGGTGGACCAGGGGACGCCGGCGCCGCAGGGCGTGCAGACCCCGTACAGCCCGGGTGCGTACGGCCCGCCCACACCGGCCATGCAGAACCCGGCGCAGATGCAGACGCCGCCTCCTACGTACGGCTACCCGCCGCAGCACACCCAGGGCTACCAGAGCCAGGCGCCGACGTACTCGATGTCGCCCCAGCAGCACATGGGTTCGGGGCACGGTGGGCAGGGGGGGCACGGCGGCGGCAACGGCGGCGGCCGGCGGAACCTGCCGGTGATCATCGGATCGATCGTGGTCGCGATCGCCGCGATCGGCGGTCTGACCTTCGCGCTCTCGCAGGGCGACGACGACGGGAAGGACCCGGACGCCAAGCCCTCGGGCTCGGCGGTGGCCGGACACCGGCCGCCGGAGCGCAACCGGACCATCGACAAGGAGAAGTGCTCGGACGCGTACGAGGACGGGGTCGACCCGACCAAGGTCCAGGCACCCGACCTGCGTTACAAGGACATCCTCTCCGTGAAGGAGTGCCTGCGTTCCGCGAAGTGGACGTGGAAGGTGACCGAGGTCAACGACCCCACGCAGGCGCAGGACATCGTGGTGGAGCAGTTCCCGAGCCAGGGCTCGGCGGTGCTGCCGGAGGACCAGGAGTTCGAGCTCAAGATCTCCACGGGCAACCCGGAGTAGCCCGGAGCAGCCCGGCGGGTCAGGACCCCTCCCGCCCAGGGTCCGGACCGCGGGGGTCCGGACCGCGCGGGCGCCGCAGTGTACGCCGGGTCTGCCGGCCGGCTTTCGCCGAGATGCCGCTTCCGTCACCGCGTGTGACGCTGAGTAGGTGATGTCTCGGCTCCACGCACGGCTCCCCTCCTTCCGCGCGCTCATGGTCGTTGTCGCGCTCACCACCCTGCTGTCGGCCGCCCCACCCGCGTACGCCGAGGAGCGCGAGTCCCCGCGTGCCGCGCCACCGCCCTCCCCGCGCGCGGCCCCGTCGTCCGCACCGAGCGCGTCCCCCTCGCTGGCCGGGAACCAGGCCGGGCAGGGGAGGCCGCGGCCGGGCCGGACGACGGCGAGCGCCGAGCCGTCGTCGCCGGGGGCCTTCGACCCGCCCCTGGACATGGTGCCGACGCTGCCGGACCTGCCGGCACTCCCGAGCGCGAGCGGATTTCCACCGTCCGGTTCCGTTTCGCCGCCTCCCGGCCGTCCCGGATCCCCCTCCGCAGAGCCGGAGAACGACGGGAGGAGCCCCGGGGAGGACGCGCCGGAGACGGAACGCGGACGGGAGCGCGAGGGCCGGGACGAGGACGGGGAGGGCGAGGACGAGGCCCTGTCCGACGGCTTCGGGGCCTCCACGAGCGTGCCCTTCCCGCTCCGTACGCCCCCTCGGGACACCACCGCGAGGGAGCGGAACGACCAGGCGCTGTCGCAGCCCGTCTCCCGCGCCGTCCCGGCGCTGACCCTGGGCATCGGCATCGCGCTCATGGGGCTCGGCATCGGCTTCCTGGGCCTGAGGCTGCGCCGGCACTGAGCCGCAAAGGGCCCGCCCGATCCCGCGAGCACCCCTTCCGAGCTGCGGATTCACCACACCCGTCCCTCTCGCGTCGCCTGCGCGTCCTCCTTACGACTGACGCGTGAGGTCCCTCTCAAGACCCTTGCCGCCGGGGACATACTCGATATACATACTGAGTATGTCGATCCGCCACGGGCTGCTCGCCCTCCTCGAACCCGGTCCGCGCTACGGCTCTCAGCTCCGTACGGAGTTCGAGTCCCGCACCGGAGCCACCTGGCCGCTCAACGTCGGCCAGGTCTACACGACCCTCAACCGTCTGGAGCGCGACGGCATGGTCGTCCAGGACGGCGAGGACGGAGCCGGCCACGCGCTCTACGTGATCACGGACTCCGGCCGCGAGGAGCTGCGGAACTGGTTCCGCTCGCCGGTCGACCGGCGCAGTCCGCCACGCGACGAGCTGGCCATCAAACTCGCGATGGCCGTCGGGGCGCCCGGGATCGACATCCGGGAAGTGATCCAGTCGCAGCGCCACCACACCGTGCAGGCGATGCAGGACTACACCCGGCTCAAGGCCAGGGCCACCGACATGTCACCGGACAACCGCGACGACGTGGCGTGGCTGCTCGTCCTGGAACAGCTCATCTTCCAGACCGAGGCCGAGGCGCGCTGGCTCGACCACTGCGAGGCCCGGCTCGTCCGGCTGTCGCTGACGGCCGCGCGGAAGGAACAGCGGGAGAGGCCGCGGGAGAGCGAGCGGCGGGAGCCGGAGGCGGACGCCGAGGGCACACCGCCGCAGGGGGAGAAGCCGGCACCCGCCCCGCGGGCCGGCCTCGGCCGCTCCCGCCGCCGCTGACACCCGCCGCCGGCCCCGGCCGCCGAACGCCCCACCACCCACAAGCACTTACGCACCGGATCCGCTCTCAAGGGGGACCACCATGCCTGACCAGCAGGCACCGCATCCCGTACTGCGACTGAAGGACCTCACCCGCGTCCACGGCAGTGGCGCCACCGAGGTCCACGCCCTGCGCGGGATCAACCTCGACGTCTTCCCCGGCGAACTCGTCGCCGTCATGGGCCCGTCCGGCTCCGGCAAGTCCACGCTGCTCACCATCGCCGGCGGACTCGACACCCCGACGTCGGGCCAGGTGACGGTCGAGAACACCGACCTCACCACCGCGAGCCGCAAGGAGATCGCCGCCCTGCGCCGCCGCAGCATCGGCTACGTCTTCCAGGACTACAACCTCGTACCGGCCCTCACCGCCGCCGAGAACGTCTCCCTCCCCCGCGAGCTGGACGGCCTGTCGGCCCGCAAGGCCCGCGGCGAGGCCGTCGCCGCGTTGCGCGAGATGGACCTCGGCCATCTCGCCGACCGCTTCCCGGACGAGATGTCCGGCGGCCAGCAGCAGCGCGTGGCCATCGCCCGCGCCCTCGTCGGCGACCGCCGGCTGGTCCTCGCCGACGAGCCCACCGGCGCCCTCGACTCCGAGACCGGCGAGTCCGTGCTCGCCCTGCTGCGCAGCCGCTGCGACGCGGGCGCCGCCGGTGTCCTGGTCACGCACGAGCCGCGGTTCGCGGCCTGGGCCGACCGTGTGGTGTTCCTCCGGGACGGCGCGGTCGTCGACCAGACGATCCGCAGCCAGGCCGACTCCCTGCTGACGGGCCAGGTGGCCGAGCGGTGAGGACCTGGTACCACTCGTGGCGCGCCGCGATCCGCATAGCCCGCCGGGACGCCTGGCGTTTCAAGGGACGCAGCTTCCTCGTCCTCGCCATGCTCGCCCTGCCGATCCTCGGTGTGAGCGCCGCCGATCTGACCCTGCGCAGCGCCGAACTCTCCCCCGCCCAGTCACTGGAACGTGATCTCGGCGCCGCCGACGCCCGGGTCAACGACCCGGGTCTGGACGGCGTCGCCCTCCTCCAGGACCCCAAGGCGGACAACTACCTGCCCGAGGGGAACTACGACGACAAGCCGTGGCCCGACGGCGACACGGACGTCGGCGCCGCCATCCCGGCGAACGCCGAGTCGCTCGTCGACGCCGAGGGCCGGGCCAAGCTGAGGACGACCCACGGACTGCTCAACACCCAGATCCGGGAGCTGAAGGCGGCGGACCCGACGGCCGAGGGCATCATGCGCCTCGACCGCGGCCACTTCCCCCGGAAGGCCGACGAGGTCGCCGCGACCAACGCCTTCCTGGAGAGCAGCGGGCTGCGCGTCGGATCCGAGCTGACCGCCTACGGTCTCGACACCACCTACCGGATCGTCGGCGCGTACGAGCTGCCGAACGCCCTGGGCGACGCCCAGGTCAACGCCCTTCCCGGGGCCCTGCTCGCACCGCTCGACAAGGCGCTGGCCGCCGCCGAGCTGCCCGGCACCCAGATGTCGGCCACGTATCTGGTCTCCGTGCCCGGCGACGCCGGTTTCACGTGGAACATGGTCAAGGAGTCCAACAAGAAAGGCGTCACGGTCGTCTCCCGCGCCGTCACGCTCAACCCTCCGGCCGACTCGGAGGTGCCGTACTACGCGCAGGAGGGCACCGCTCACCAGGGGGGCGGCTCCGACAACACCACCGAACTCGCCATCCTCAGCACCGTCGTCGGTCTCGCGATGCTGGAGATCTGTCTGCTGGCAGGGCCCGCGTTCGCGGTCGGCGCCCGCCGCTCCCGCCGCCAGCTCGGCCTGGTCGGCGCCAACGGCGGCGACCGGCACCACATCAGGGCCATCGTCCTCAGCGGCGGCCTGGTGATCGGCGCGGTGGCCGCCGTGGTCGGCACGGCGCTGGGCATCGGGCTGACCTTCGCCCTCCAGCCCGTACTGGAGGACTGGCTCGGCAAACGGTTCGGCGACTTCGACCTGCGCCCGCTGGAGCTGATCGGTATCGCGCTGATCGCGGTCGTGACCGGTCTGCTCGCCGCGATCGTCCCGGCGGTCACCGCCTCCCGGCAGAGCGTCGTGGCCTCCCTCACCGGCCGCCGCGGCGTCCGCAGGAGCAGCAGGGTGCTCCCGGTCCTCGGTCTGACCGCCGTGGTCGTCGGCGCGGGCATCGCGCTGTACGGGTCCACGGTGTCCGACCAGGCCGCGCTGGTCGGAGGCGGCAGCGCCCTCGCCGAGCTGGGTGTGGTGGCGCTGGCACCGGCCCTGGTGGGGCTCTTCGGACGGGTCGGCCGCTGGCTGCCGCTGTCACCGCGGCTGGCGCTGCGCGACGCCGTACGCAACCGGGGCCGTACGGCTCCGGCCGTGGCGGCGGTGCTCGCGGCGGTCGCCGGCACGGTGGCCGTGGCGACGTACACGTCCAGCTCGGAGGCCCAGGAGAGGGCGGAGTACGAGGCGTCCCTGCCGTACGGCGCGGTCGCGATCCTGTCGCCGGACTCCGCGGCGGACGTCCCGTCCATCCGCGACGACGTGCGGAAGCTGCTGCCCACGGAGGTGCGGGCCGATGTGGACCGGGTCGTGGTCGGCAAGAGGAACTGCTCGGCCTACGGGGACGGCGACGGCTGCGGACGGGCCGAGGTCGTGCTGCCCGAGGCCCACGAGTGCCCGCTCCGGTCGTACGACAACACCGATGAGGACCCCGCCTCGAAGTTCTCCAAGGCCGAGCGGCGCGAGCTCGCCACGGACTGGCGCTGCTCCGAGCCGGACGGCGGCTTCGGCAGTGCCGCCGGCGAGATCCTGATCGGTGACGAGAAGCTGCTCAAGGTGCTGAGGATCAGCGACCCGGCCGCGGAGAAGGCGCTGACGAACGGGCAGGCCGTCTCCTTCGTCAACCGCAACCTCAACCCCGCGGGCGCGGACGGCCGGGACACCGGGGGCGGCGCGCGGGGCGGCGTGGTCCCGGTGAAGGGCGGCCCGCGTGCGGGCGCGGAGGGGACGATCGACATCCGTGTCATCACCGCCGCCGAGACGGACGAGGCCGACGCGGCGGGCATGGCGGGCAAGGAGCCCCCCGGCACCGTCACCTCGATCCCCGCCCGCCAGATCGCCGCCGGTCAGAACGCGTACGGCGTCACGATGATCGTGCCTCCGGACGCGGCTCGGAAGGCGGGCTTCACGACCGTACCGCTGGGTGCCTTCTTCTCGACCGAGCGGCTGCCGAGCGACGCGGAGGAACAGAAGCTCAACAGCGAACTCGCCAAGACGGGCGGCGACCCCTGGCTGACCGTGGAGAAGGGCTTCACCCCCGAGAACAGCACCACCCTGGTGGCGCTCGCCGTCTTCGCGGGGCTGATCACCATCGGGGCCGCAGGTATCGCCACCGGGCTCGCCCAGGCGGACGCCGAGGCCGATCTGAAGACGCTCGCCGCCGTCGGGGCACCGCCCGGGGTCCGCAAGGCCCTCAGCGGTTTCCAGTGCGGGGTGGTGGCCGCGATGGGTGTGCTGCTCGGCTCGGCGTCGGGGATCCTGCCCGCGATCGGACTCCGCTTCACCGAACGCCGCGCGGAGGACCGGATGTACGAGCAGATGCTCGACGCGGGCTGGGCCGGCGGTTCCGAGTCCACGGCGCCGTTCGTGCCCGTGGTGATCCCCTGGGAGACGCTGGGCGTCCTGCTCGTCGCCGTCCCGCTCGGCGCGGCGCTGCTGGCCGCGCTGGTCACCCGCTCACGGGGCGCGCTGGCCCGCCGGGCGGCGATCTGACGCACACCGGGAGACCGGACCCGGAGGGCGATCGGGCCCCTGCGGGGGAGTGGACCACTCTCTTACGGGGGCTCACCGCGCATCGGGACCCGGGTGCGAGACAATGAGGGTATGGAAATGCCGAGAAACGAACGGTCTCAGGAGAGCAACCCCCATGTCCTCGTGGTGGGGCAGGACGGGATGGCGCTCGGCGGCGGGCAGGGGGACGACGAGCCGCGCGAGATCCCGGTGACGGAGATGGTCGAACAGCCCGCGAAGGTCATGCGTATCGGCAGCATGATCAAGCAGTTGCTCGAAGAAGTGCGGGCGGCTCCGCTGGACGAGGCGAGCCGGGTACGGCTCAAGGAGATCCACGCCGGTTCGGTGAAGGAGCTGGAGGACGGTCTCGCTCCCGAACTCGTCGACGAACTGGAGCGCCTGTCGCTCCCCTTCACCGACGAGGCGATCCCCTCGGAGGCCGAACTGCGCATCGCGCAGGCCCAGTTGGTGGGCTGGCTGGAGGGACTCTTCCACGGGATCCAGACGGCGCTGTTCGCCCAGCAGATGGCGGCGCGGGCGCAGTTGGAGCAGATGCGGCGGGCGCTGCCGCCGGGCGCGTCCCACGAGGGCGACGACGGCGAGGACCCGGGCGCCCACGGCGCGATCCGCTCCGGCCCGTATCTCTGATCCCCCGGCTGTCGGAAGAAGACGCCGGACGGGCCGCGGTGGCGGCCCGTCCGGCGTTTTCCGCGAGAACGGACCGCCAGGGCGTGTGTGTGCGCCGGACGGGACTTCACGGACATGCCCTGGGGGGGGGTGTCCGCGAAGTGGCGCCGTCCACCCGCCGGGCGGAGCACGCGGTGGCTGGTGCGGTGCCTCGCAAGGCGGAGGATGGGCCTCGTACCGGGCGTACTCGGCCGACCTACCCAGCGCGGGGGCGCCTCGCGAGCCCCCTCGGGGCCACGGGGGAGGTGCCGTGCCAGACGCCGCGGGCCAGGCGGGGCTCTGAAGACAGGCCCTATGGGCGCAGCAGCAGGATCTTGCCCACGTGGTCGCCCGCCTCAAGCGCGGTGTGTGCGTCGGCCGCCTCGGGCAGCGGGAACGTACGGTCCACCACGGGCCGCACCTGCCCCGCGCCGACCAGCGGCCAGACGTGCTCCCGCACGGCCGCGACGATCGACGCCTTCTCACCGAGCGGGCGCCCCCGCAGCGACGTGGCCGTGACGGCCGCGCGCTTGCCCAGGAGGGCGGCCAGATTGAGTTCGCCCTTCACCCCGCCCTGGAGCCCGATCACGGCGAGCCGCCCGTTGACGGCCAGGGCCCGCACATTGCGGTCGAGGTACTTCGCGCCCACGATGTCGAGGATGACATCCGCGCCCGCACCGTCCGTGGCCTTCCCGAGCTCCTCGACGAAGTCCTGCTCCCGGTAGTCGATCAGGATGTCCGCGCCCAACTCGGCGCAGCGCGCCAGTTTTTCGGGCCCGCCCGCCGTGACGGCGACCCGCGCGCCGACCGACTTGGCGAGCTGGATCGCCATCGTGCCGATGCCGCTCGCGCCGCCGTGCGCCAACAGCAGCTCGCCGGGGCGCAGATGGGCGATCATGAAGACGTTCGACCAGACGGTGCAGGTCACTTCGGGAAGCGCGGCGGCCGTCGCCAGGTCCATGCCGTCGGGTACGGGAAGCAGCTGGCCCACGGGCACGGCGACCTTCTCCGCGTAACCGCCGCCGGCGAGCAGCGCGCACACCTCGTCACCGACCGACCAACCGGAGTTCTCGGTGCCGGGCCCGAGCGCGGCGACGCGGCCCGCGCACTCCAGTCCGGGGTACGGGGACGAGCCGGGCGGCGGGTCGTAGAAACCCTGCCGTTGCAGCAGATCGGCGCGGTTGACCGCGCTCGCCACGACATCGACGAGGACTTCACCCTCGGCGAGTACGGGATCGGGCACTTCGGCCCAGACGAGCGCCTCGGGGCCACCGGGTTCCGGAATCGTGATCGCATACATGGTCGGGAGGCTACCCCCGGGTCCCGCTCGTAGTGCCGACGCGGATTCCCGGTACCGGTGCCGGCGGGCGCGGCGGCCGGGTGAGTCGGGCCGGGTCAGACGCCGTTGCCCTGCTCCGGGTTGGGGTCCGCCCGCACGATCGTGATCAGCCGGTCGGTGAGCTGGAGCGGGCTGGCCGCCGGGTCGTCGTACCCGAGCAGCCGGTGCCCGCGCAGGACGCTGACCACCAGATCGTCCGTCTCCCGTACGCTCCGCCCCACCTCGGCCTTTATCACCGGCCGTTCGATGAGGTCGAGGCCGCTGCCCTGCTGGATCAGATCCTCCATCACCGTGCCGGCGACGGGGCTGAGCACCGAGAGACCGAGCAGCCGGCCCGCCGCGCTGGCGCTGGTGATGACGGCGTCCGCGCCGGACTGGCGCAGCAGCGGCGCGTTCTCCTCCTCACGCACGGCGGCGACGATCTTCGCCCCGCGGTTGAGCTGGCGCGCGGTCAGCGCCACCAGGACGGCGGTGTCGTCGCGCTGTGTGGCGATCACGATCTGTCGTGCCCGCTGGAGCTCGGCCAGCAGCAGCACATCGCTCCGGGTCGCGTCACCGATGACGCCCACGAACCCGTCCCCGTTGGCCGCCTCGATCACCTTCGCGCTCGGGTCGACGATGACGATCTGGTCCTTCTTCAGCCCGGTGGCGCAGAGGGTCTGCATCGCCGACCGCCCCTTCGTGCCGAAGCCGACGATGACGGTGTGGTCACGCAAGTTGGACCTCCAGCGGTTCAGCCGCCACTCCTCCCGGGTGCGCTCCGTGAGGACCTCGAGAGTGGTGCCGACCAGGATGATCAGGAAGAGCACGCGCAGGGGCGTGACCAGCACGACGTTGATGAGCCGGGCCCCGTCGCTGTACGGGACGATATCGCCGTAACCCGTCGTGGAGAGCGTGACGGTGGCGTAGTAGACGGAGTCGAGGAAGTCGACGGAGTCGTCGGAGTTGTCGTGGTAGCCGGCGCGGTCGATCCAGACGATGAAGACCGTGACGGCCAGCACCCCGAGCGCCATCAGCAGTCGCTTGCTCACCTGTCGCAGCGGACGGTCGACGATCCGCCGCGGCAGTTTCACCCGGCTGGTGACCAGGTGTTCATCGGCATGACGCGCCATCGCGTCGTGACCGGGAAGTTTCACGTGAAACACCCGTCATCGGTGGAGGCGGAGGCATCGGCCCAGGCCGCCCAGGGCAGGTCGAGGACTTCCAGCTCGTCTCCCCGACGCGCGCCACCGGGCGGCACGACCGCGAGTCCGTCGGCGACGGCGATCCCCCGCAGCATGGCGGGACCGTTGAAACGCAGGGGCACGAGCCGGTCGTCACGGTGGACGAAGGGCACGAGCCGGGTGTCGTACGGATGGCCGTGCACCTCGTCCCGTACAGGCGCGTGGTACGCGGGCTGTGGCGCCCGCCCCCCGAGCGTACGCAGCAGCGGTTCGGCGAGTGTCAGCAGCCCCGAGACCGCCGCGAGCGGATTGCCCGGCAGGCCCACCAGATGGCGGCCGGAGGCAAGCCGGGCCAGCAGCATCGGATGGCCGGGGCGCACGGCGACACCGTCCACGAGCAGTTCGGCGTCCGCCCTGGCGAGCACGGGGTGGACATGGTCCACGGGGCCTGCGGCCGTACCGCCCGTGGTGAGGATCAGATCGGCCTCGGACTCGGTGACCGCCCGGAACAGGGCGTGCGCGTCGTCCGCGACCCGGCGGGAATCGATGACATCCGCGCCCAGCGCCCTCAGCCAGGGCGCGATCATCGGGCCGAGCGCGTCGCGGATGAGGCCGTCGCGGGGCAGTCCGCGCACCAGCAGTTCGTCGCCGAGTACCAGGACGTCGACGGTCGGGCGACGGGCGGTGAGTAGTTCGTCGTAACCGGCGGCGGCGGCCAGCCCCAGCACCGCCGGGGTCACCACCGCGCCGGCGGGCAGGAGCCGGTCACCGGAGCGGCACTCCTGGGCGCGCGGGCGGATGTCCTGGCCCTGGACCACCGCGCGTTCGGCGTGGAGATGGCCGGTGGAGTCCGTACGGGCGTGCTCGCTGCGGACCACGGCCGTCGCCTCGGGCGGGATACGGGCGCCGGTGGCGATCCGTACCGCCGTGCCGTCGGGGAGCGGGGTGGTGGGGGTGTGCCCGGCGAGAATGCCGGGGGTGGACGGGTCGGAGGGGTCGGGCTCGCCGGCCCGGCCGGGGCGTACGGACCAGGGGCCCGGTCCCGAGACCGCCCAGCCGTCCATCGCGGAGGTGTCGAACGACGGGAGGTCGGTGAGCGCCACCAGGGGCTCGGCGAGGACATGGCCCAGGGCCTGTTCGAGCGGGACACGCCGGGTGCGGGCGGTGGCCGGGAGTTGTGCGGAGGTGGGGGCGGTGCCCGGTGATTGCCCGGGGGCCGGGGCGGTGGCCGCCGACCGGCCGGACCGGGCGGCGATCGCGCGGGCCTCGGCCCACGGTGTGGCGCGATGCCCGCGGTCACCGGCCGGGCGCTTCGGGGGCGCGGCGTCGGGCCCGGGTCCACGGTCGCGGCCGGCGGGGGCCTGGGCGGTGGCGGCCCGGCCGGTCTCCGGCTCATCGCCGGACCCCCCGTCCGGCTGCCTGCCGAACAGCGCGAGGACGTCCTCGACGCCGTCGACGTCGCGGTCCTGAGCCGTCATCCGGCGTCGGCCCCCTCGGACCCGCCGGCCCCGGGCCCCTTGTCCGTACGCGCGCCGCCCGTGCCGCTCCCGCCGGTACCGCTTGTGTCCGGTGTCGCGTCCGCCTCGTCGGCCCAGCGCAGGGCGAGCGCCGCGGCCTTCCGGGACGCCTCGGCCACCGCCTCGGGGCCGCCGCCACCGGCTGCCGCCCGGCCGGCCGCGTACCCGACCAGGAAGGTGGTCAGAGGCGCGGCGGGCCTGGTGACACCGTGCGCGGCGTCGCGGGCGAGATCGAGGAGGACTCTGATGTCGACGTCGAGTTCGAGGCCGAGTTCGTCCTTGACTGCGGTGATCCATTCGTCCAGCACGGTCCCATGCTCCCTGATGCGTGCCCGCGCCGTGGAGATGTCTTCCCAGGTGTCGCAGTCGAACGACGCGAGCGGGTCGGCATCCGCCGGGACACGGGCGAGGTCGAGTTCATGCGTCAGCAGTCGTAGCGGCAGCCCCACGAGATTGCCGTGCTCGGCGGCGAGGAGGGCGATCTCACGGCGCAGTGGTTCCGTGCGGTACGCCGCGACCAGTGGCTGGTCGCGGCCGTCGGCGTCGATGAGCATCGCGCCCTCGCGCTCCCCGCCCGCCACCAGCACGTCCAGCAGCCTCGATGTCGTCTCCCGCGTCAGGAACGGCAGATCCGCGGACAGGACGAGCACCGTGTCCGCCTCGACATGCCGGACCCCCGCGCCGAGCGCGGCGACCGGGCCACCGCCGGGCGGCTCCTCGCGCGCCCAGCGCACGGGCCGGATCGTGGGGCGCCGACCGCCCACGACCACGGTGTGCCCGGCGCCGCCGCACGCGCCGAGCACCCGGTCGAGCAGTGCCCGGCCGCCGACGCTGACGGCGGGTTTGTCGACTCCGCCGAGCCGCTTGGCGGCACCTCCGGCGAGCACGATGGCGTCATGGGCGGTCGTGGTCATGCCTGAAGTATGGTCCGCGATCGCGCGTCCCGGACCCTGTGATGTCCGACCGTGATCTCCGGCCGCGGTCCGGGAACGTGGCCGGGAGCGCGGTCCACGGCGCGGGGCGCCCGAACCGCGGCCGTCCTACAACGTGCGCAGCAGCACCGCCGGTTGCTCCACACAGTCCGCCACGTACCGGAGGAAGCCGCCCGCAGTGCCGCCGTCGCAGACCCGGTGGTCGAAGGTGAGGGAGAGCTGGACGACCTGGCGTACGGCCAGCTCGCCCCGGTGCACCCATGGCTTGGCGACGATCCGGCCGATGCCGAGCATGGCCGCCTCGGGGTGGTTGATGATCGGCGTGGATCCGTCGACGCCGAACACGCCGTAGTTGTTCAGCGTGAACGTGCCGCCGGTCAGATCGCCGGGCGTCAGCGTCCCCGACCTGCCCGCCTCCGTCAGCCGGGCGAACTCCGCGCTCAGGGACTCCGCGGAACGGTTCTGCGCGTCCCGTACGACGGGGACGACCAGTCCGCGATCCGTCTGGGCGGCGAAGCCGAGATGGACGTCGCGCAGCCGCACGATCTCCCTGGCCTCCGTGTCCACCGTGGAGTTGAGCTCCGGGAACCGCGCGAGGGCGGCCGTGCAGATCCGCGCCAGCAGGGCGATCAGGGAGATCTTCGGGCCGCCCGCCGCGTTGGCCGCGGCCCTCGCCGCCATCAGCTCCGTCGCGTCCGCGTCGACCCAGCAGGTCGCCTCCGGGATCTCGCGCCGGCTGCGGCTGAGCTTGTCGGCGACCGCGCCCCGCACACCGCGCAGCGGTACGCGCTCGGTGACGGCCCCGGCGGCGGATCCGGCGGACGTGCCGTTCACGGCGGGAGCGGGGGCCGGTGCGGCGGGTGCCTGCCCGGCCCGCTCGATCCGTTCGATGGCCAGCTCGACGTCGCACCGCAGGATCAGCCCGTCCCGGCCCGAGCCGGCCAGCGCCCTGAGATCGAGCCCGTTCCGCCGGGCCAGCCGCCGTACCAGGGGCGAGATGACCGGGACGGGCCCCGACCGCTCGGAAGCGGAAGCGGAAGCCGACGCCGACGCGGGCGTCGGCTCGGGCGTCTCCGCGGGTGCCTTCGTCGGTGCGGGCGCCGGATCGACGATCACGGAAGGGGGCGCCGAGGCGACCGGCGAGGTGGCCGGGCGGACCCGGCGCCGCCGCGCGGCGGGCGCGCCCGTACCGTATCCGACCAGTACATTGCCCGACGTCTCGGCCGTTGCGGCCGCGTCGCCCGCCGGGACCGTCCCCGGACCGGGCGCCGCGTCCGAACCCGAACCCGTGGCGGCGGCCGGCGCCGACTCCGACGCCCCCACCGCCACCGTCAGCAGCGGCGCGCCGACCGGCAGCTCCGTGCCCTCCTCGCCGTACCGCGCGGTCACCACGCCCCCGTAGGGACACGGCACCTCCACCATCGCCTTGGCCGTCTCGACCTCGACGACCGGCTGGTCGATCGCGACGACGTCGCCGACCGCCACCAGCCAGCGGACGATCTCCGCCTCGGTCAGTCCCTCACCGAGGTCCGGCAGCTTGAATTCGAGCACCTGGGCCATCAGCTGTCCGCCTCCCACTGAAGCCGCGCGACCGCGTCGAGCACCCGGTCCACACCCGGCAGATGGTGCTGTTCCAGCATCGGCGGCGGATACGGGATGTCGAATCCGGCGACCCGCAGGACCGGCGCCTCCAGATGGTGGAAGCACCGCTCGGTGATCCGGGCGGCGATCTCCCCGCCGGGCCCGCCGAAGCCGGTGGACTCGTGGACGACCACCGCGCGGCCCGTGCGCCGTACGGAGGCGACGACCGTCTCGTCGTCGAAGGGCACCAGTGAGCGCAGGTCGACCACTTCCAGGTCCCAGCCCTCCGCGCGCGCCGCCTCCGCCGCCTCCAGACAGACGGTGAGGGAGGGGCCGTACGTGACGAGCGTGGCGCTCAGCCCCGTACGCCGCACGACGGCCCGGCCGATCGGCTCCACGGTGGCGGGCGCCTCGGGCGACCACTGGGCCTTGGACCAGTACAGCCGCTTGGGCTCCAGGAAGACCACCGGGTCGTCGGAGGCGATGGCCGCTCGCAGCAGCCCGTACGCGTCGTCGACCGTCGCCGGGGTGACGACGTGGAGACCGGGCGTCGCGATGTAGTACGCCTCGGAGGAGTCGCTGTGGTGCTCGACGCCGCCGATCCCGCCGCCGTACGGCACACGGATGGTGATCGGCATGGGCAGCGCGCCGCGGGTGCGGTTGCGCATCTTGGCGACATGGCTGGTCAGCTGCTCGAACGCCGGGTAGGCGAAGGCGTCGAACTGCATCTCCACGACGGGCCGCAGCCCGTACATCGCCATGCCGACGGCGGTCCCGAGGATGCCGGCCTCGGCGAGCGGTGTGTCCGTGCAGCGGTCCTCGCCGAACTCGGCGGCGAGTCCGTCGGTGACCCGGAAGACTCCGCCGAGCGCGCCGACGTCCTCCCCGAGGACGTGCACGGTCGGGTCCTCGGCCATCGCGTCGCGCATCGCGCGCTGCAATGCCTGGGCCATGGTGGCGGGCTTGGCCGCCTTGGCGGTCTTCGCGGCCGTGGCGGCAACGGTGGTCATCGCGCGTCTCCCTGCCCGGGTGCGTCGCCGGCCGGCTCGGCCGACGCGTCCAGCTCGGCCCGCAACTGGGCCGACTGCTCGCGCAGTTGCGAGGTCTGCTCGGCGTAGACGTGCGCGAAGATGTCCATGGGGTCCAGCTCGGGGTCGGCGTTCATCCGGTCGCGCAGCCGCGCGGCCATCGCGTCGGCGGCCTCGGCCGCCTCCCTGATCCCGCTCTCGTCGAGCGTCCCGCGCCGCGTCAGCTCGTGCTCCAGCAGCCGGATCGGGTCGTGCGCGCGCCACGCCTCGACCTCGGCGTCACCGCGGTAGCGCGTCGCGTCGTCCGCGTTCGTATGGGCGTCGATGCGGTAGGTCACGGCCTCGATGAGCGTCGGGCCGCCACCGCTCCTGGCCCGGCGCACGGCCTCGGCGAGCACCATGTGCACGGCCGGCGCGTCGTTCCCGTCGACCAGTCTTCCCGGCATTCCGTAGCCGACGGCCTTGTGGGCCAGCGACGGCGCCGCGGTCTGCTTGGCGAGGGGGACGGAGATGGCGAAGCCGTTGTTCTGCACGAGGAAGACGACCGGGGCGTTCCACACGGCGGCGAAGTTCAGCGCCTCGTGGAAGTCGCCCTCGCTGGTGCCGCCGTCGCCGACCATGGCGAGCGCGACCACGTCGTCACCCTTCAGACGCGCCGCGTGCGCGAGCCCCACGGCGTGCGGCAGCTGGGTGGCCAGCGGTGTGGAGAGCGGGGCGACACGGTGCTCGCGCGGGTCGTAGCCCGTGTGCCAGTCGCCGCGCAGCAGCGTGAGGGCCTGGACGGGGTCGAGGCCGCGCGCCACGACGGCGAGGGTGTCGCGGTAGCTGGGGAAGAGCCAGTCCTGCTCCTGGAGCACCAGGGCCGCGGCGACCTCGCAGGCCTCCTGGCCGGTGCTCGACGGGTAGACGGCCAGTCGGCCCTGCTTGGTGAGGGCGGTGGCCTGCGCGTTGAAACGGCGACCGCGGACCAGCTCCGCGTAGAGCCTCAGCAGCAGCTCGGGGTCGGTGTCCGCCACGGCTTCCGTACCCAGCACGCGGTACGGCTCGCGATCGGGGAGCAACGGGGCGGGGTCCGTGCGGGGCTGCCACGCCGGGGGCGGGGTGGACCGGTGGACGACGGCACCCGGGGGCTCCTGGACCGTCGTGCTGCTCTTCTTCAACGCGTGCACCTCCTCATGGGAGCGGGCATGGGCGGCGCATGAGTGTGGTGCGCCTCACCTACCGATTGTTCGGTTGCCGAGCCATTTTGGCTACTGGCGGCTTCAGCCTGTGGACAAACGGTTCTGCACAGCCTGAGATGGGCACAAGGCGTCCACGAGCGGAAAGGTGGGGGACATGGCGGCTGAACAAATGGCCGAGGACTGGGAGCGCGCCGCGCAGGAGCTCCCGCCCCGGCCGCTGGACGCGATCGACCGGGACATCCTGCGCATCCTCCAGACCGACGGCCGCGCCTCGATACGGTCGGTGGCCGAGCGGGTCCATGTCTCGCGCGCCAACGCCTACGCCCGCATCAACCGGCTCGTCGAGGACCGTGTCATCCGCGGTTTCGGTGCCAGGATCAACCATGAAAGGGCAGGTCAGGGTGCTTCCGCGTACATCACGCTGAAGATCGTGCAGAACTCGTGGCGCACCGTGCGCGAACAGCTCCAGGAGCTGCCGGGAGCCACACACATCGCCCTGGTCAGCGGTGATTTCGACGTGCTGCTGCTGGTCCACGCCCCGGACAACCGGACGCTGCGCGAGCTGGTCCTCACACGGCTCCAGTCGATCCCCGAGGTGCTGTCCACGCGCACCCTGCTGGTCTTCGAGGAGACCGACCTCGACCAGGCGGCTCCGCCCGCGCCCTGACCGGGCGGCGGGCGGGCCAGGCCCCCGCGGGGACGCCCGGAGGCGTTACGGCGCCTCCGTACGGAGTCCGTCGAACGCCATCCGTACGACCGCCTCGGCCACCTGGTCGCTGTCGTAGCCGCCGGCCGCCTGCGGCCGGTACCACTCCACCAGCGAGTTGACCATGCCGAACAGCAGCCGGGTCGCCAGCCTGATGTCCATGTCCGCGCGGAGGTCCCCGTCGTCGGCCGCCGCCTTGAGCAGGTCGGCGACCCGCTGGTCGAACTCCCGCCGCCGCTCCATCGCCCAGCGCTCGGTCCTGGTGTTCCCGCGCACCCGCAGCAGGAGCGTCACATAGGGCAGCTCCGCCATCAGGACCTCGACCGTGCGGCGCGTCACGTACTCGACCCGCTCGACGGCCCTGCCCCGCCCGGCGCCCGGCTCGTCGAGGATCCCGAAGAGACCGTCGATGGCCCGGCTGACCGCGCGCCGCAGCAGTTCCTCCTTGCCCGCGACATGGTGGTAGATCGAGGACTTGGAGATACCGGCGGCCTTCGACAGATGCTCCATGGACGTGCCGTCGTAGCCGCGTTCGTTGAAGACGCCGACCGCGACGGTCAGCAGGGTCTCCGGGGTGTAGGTGTCCCGCTTGGCGGTCGTCACGAGCCCGCCCCTTCCGACGGCGCGACCTCGGCGGCGGCGCGCCGGCGCAGCGCCTGCGAGGCGGCGTACCGGCCCGACGGGTACTCCTCGTGCATCCGCTCCAGCAGGTACAGCGTGCGGTCGGCCCCCAGCTCCGCGCCCCAGTCGAGCGGCCCGCGCGGGTAGTTGACCCCGAGCCGCATCGCGGTGTCGATGTCCTCGGCCGACGCGACGCCGCGTGCCTCGGCGTCGAGCGCGAAGTCGACGAGCATGGCGACCGTGCGGCCCACGATCATGCCGGGGACGTCGGCGATCACGCTGACCGCCTTGCCGAGCGCCTGGAAGAGGCCGACGGCCGTACGGAGGGACTCCTCGGCCACCGTCGCGGACGGCGCCAGGGCTATCCGGGTCGCGGTGCGGTAGTCGAGCGCGAGGTCGAAGTGGATCAGCCGGAGGTCGGAGTTGTCCGCGGCCTCGCCGTCCGTGAGGAACAGCCGTGTGCCGCAGGGCAGTTCGAGCCAGCCAGGGAATCCGGGGACGGCGTCCTCCTTGCGTATGACCTCGATCCCGGCGGCTTCGATCAGTTCGGGCAGCACGCCGGCGGCGAACAGCTCCCCCTGGACGACCACGGACGACGGCGGATCGGCGGGCGGCGCGGTGTGCGGTACGGGGGCGGGGGCGCCGTCCTCGTAGGAGAACCAGCCCCGGCCCGACTTGCGGCCGAGGCCGCCCGACTCCACGAGGCGCCGCTGGGCGAGCGAGGGCGTGAACTTCGCGTCCTGGAAGAAGGATTCCCAGACGGAGCGGGTGACCGCCTCGTTGACGTCCTGGCCGATGAGGTCGGTCAGTTCGAAGGGACCCATCCGGAAGCCGCCCGACTCGCGCAGCACGGCGTCGATGGTCGCGGGGTCGGCGGCCCGCTCCTCGTACAGGCGCAGCGCCTCGGCGTAGTAGGGGCGGGCGACCCGGTTCACGATGAAACCCGGGGTGTCGGCGCAGCTCACGGGTGTCTTGCCCCACGCCGTGGCCGTCGCCGACGCGCGCGTGGCCGCCGTCTCCTCCGTCGCGTGGCCGCTGACGACCTCGACGAGCGGCAGGAGGGGCGCGGGGTTGAAGAAGTGCAGGCCGACGACGCGGCCCGGGTGGCGCAGGGCGCCCGCGACGGCCGTGACGGAGAGGGAGGAGGTGTTGGTGGCGAGCAGGCAGTCGTCGGCGACGATGTCCTCCAGCGCCGCGAACAGCTCCTGTTTGGCCGCCAGTTGTTCCAGTACGGCTTCCACGACGAGCGCGGCGTCGGCGAGCTCGGACAGTTCGGCGGCGGGCAGCAGCCGGGCCTTGGCGCTGTCGCGGTCCCCCGCGTCCAGCCCGCCCTTCTCGGTCAGCCGGTCAAGCCGGGCTCCGACGGCCTCGGCCGCCTGTTGGGCGCGGCCCGGCAGGGCGTCGTAGAGGCGCACGGGATGGCCGGCGACCAGGGCCACCTGGGCGATTCCCTGTCCCATCGTGCCGGTGCCGACCACCGCGACGACGCGGGAGCGCTCGATTGCAGTCATGAAACCGATCCTCCTGTATGAACTTCCGCCGCGGTACGGGACCTCCGCAAGGAGTCCGGTCCCGGGCGCCGATCAGCCCGGACTGACCGGAACGGGACCTTCCACGACGGCGGGAAAACACGGGTTTTCCACAGCCCCCCTTGTCCCGACCGATCGTTCGGTTACTCTAACTCTGTCCGTTGCCCGTGTCCCGCTGTCCCACGTGTCCCCCTCCCGCCCAGCTCGACGAGGAGTTGGTCAGTCATGGCCGCCCAGCTCAGCCCCCAGCAGCTCAACGAGAAGCACCGGCCCACGCTCGACCGGGCCCTCGACGCGATCCGTACGCGCGCCTACTGGTCGCCGCACCCCGAGCACCCGAAGGCGTACGGCGAGAGCGCGCCGGCCGAAGGGCTGGCCGCGTTCAAAGCCCTGCACGGCACCCGTGTCGATCTGGACCAGCCCGGCACCGACGGCTGGACGGGCGGCGAGCGCTCGCCGTACGGCCCGGAGCTCGGCGTCGAGTATCCGCACGCCGACCCGGACGTCCTGCTGCCCGCCATGCGCGCGGGCATGGGCGACTGGCGCGCGGCGGGACCGGAGACACGCGCCCTGGTCTGCCTGGAGATCCTGGCCCGGATCAGCGCCCGCACCCATGAGTTCGCCCACGCCGTGATGCACACCAGCGGGCAGGCGTTCATGATGGCGTTCCAGGCGGGCGGGCCGCACGCCCAGGACCGCGGCCTGGAGGCGGTGGCGTACGCGTACCAGGAACAGACCCGCACCCCCGCCGAGGCCGACTGGTCGAAGCCGCAGGGCAAGCGCGACCCCCTGGAGCTGCGGAAGTCCTTCGCCGCCGCCCCGCGCGGCGTCTCGCTGCTGATCGGCTGCAACACCTTCCCGACGTGGAACGGCTATCCGGGCCTGTTCGCCTCGCTGGCCACCGGCAATCCGGTCCTCGTCAAGCCGCACCCGCGCGCGGTGCTGCCCCTCGCCCTCACGGTGCGGGTGGCCCGCGAGGTGCTCGCCGAGTCCGGCTTCGACCCGAATCTCGTCGCGCTGGCCGCCGAGCGCCCCGGCGAGGGCGTCGCCAAGACGCTGGCGGTCCGGCCCGAGGTCAGGATCATCGACTACACGGGGTCCACCGCGTTCGGCGACTGGCTGGAGGCCAACGCCCGCCAGGCGCAGGTCTACACGGAGAAGGCCGGCGTCAACACGGTCCTCGTGGACTCCACCGACGACTACAAGGGCATGCTCGCCAATCTGGCCTTCTCGCTCTCCCTCTACAGCGGCCAGATGTGCACCACCCCGCAGAACCTGCTCATCCCGCGCGACGGCATCACGACGGACGCGGGCCCGAAGTCGTACGACGAGGTGGTCGCCGACCTGGCGGCCTCGGTGAGCGGTCTGCTCGGCGACGACGCCCGCGCCAACGGCCTGCTGGGCGCCCTGGTCAACCCGGACGTGAAGGCGAGGCTGGACGCCGCCGCCGAGCTGGGCGACGTGGCGCTCGCCTCGCGCGAGATCGCCAACCCGGACTTCCCGGACGCGGTGGTCCGCACGCCCGCGATCGTGAAGTCCGACGGCTCGCGCAAGCAGTGGGACGCGGCGGAGGGGGCGAACGGCCCCGAGGCGCCGTATCTCGCCGAGTGCTTCGGACCGGTCTCGTTCGCCGTCGCCGTGGACTCCACCGAGGAGGCGCTGGAACTGCTGCGCCGCACGGTGCGCGACAAGGGCGCGATGACGGTCGGCGCGTACACGACCTCGGCCGGGACGGAGCGCGCCGTCGAGGACGTCTGTCTGGAGGAGCTGGCCCAGCTCTCCCTGAATCTGACGGGCGGCGTCTATGTGAACCAGACGGCGGCCTTCTCCGACTTCCACGGCTCCGGCGGCAACCCGGCGGCGAACGCGGCACTGTGCGACGCCGCCTTCGTGGCCAACCGCTTCCGCACGGTCGAGGTCCGCCGCCAGGGCTGACGCCCGGCCGGACACGATCCGGGCCCGGCCGTCCAACGGCGGCCGGGCGCGGGTCAGTTCGGGCCGCCCCAGTGGAAGAGGGTCATGGCCACGCTGGTGGCGAGGTTGTAGCTGGAGACCTGGGGCCGCATCGGCAGGGCCAGCAACGCGTCGGCCCGCTCCCGCAGTTCGGGGGAGAGACCGTGCCGTTCGGAGCCGAAGGCCAGCAGCGCGCCGTCGGGGACGGTCACCGAGCGGATGTCGTCGCCCTCCGGGTCCAGCGCGTACAGCGGGCCCGGGGGGAACGCGTCGAGGGCCAGCCGCTCCACGGCGGTGGCGAAGTGCAGCCCCGCGCCCGCGCGGACGGCGTTCGGATGCCACGGGTCGAGATCCCCGGTCGTCACCACCCCTGTCGCCCCGAAACCGGCCGCGAGCCGCACCACGGCGCCGACGTTCCCGAGATTGCGCGGATTGTCGAGCACGACGACCGGCGAGCGCCGGGGCGCCGCCGCCAGCTCGGCCAGATTGTCCGCCCGGCCCCGTCTGACGGCCAGGGCCACCACCCGCGTCGGGTGCACCTTCGGCACCAGCGGCCGCAGCTCGTCCGCCGGCACTTCGACGACGGAGCGCCGCAGCGTGCCGGTCAGATCGTCGGCGAGTTCGGCCGCGAGGGCGAGTACGGACTCCTTGTCGCTCGTCAGGACGAGCGACACCCGCGCCCCGAACCGCAACGCGTGCTTCAGCGCGTGGAAGCCGTCGAGCACCACGGCGCCGGGAGCCGCCTCGTGCCACAGCCGCACGGCGCCGGCGGGATCGACATCGTTCATCGCGCCAGCGTAGGCGGGGGGACGGGGTGTGCCGTCACCGGACGAGCGAAGGGTCCGCACCGGCGGCGTCGGTGCCCGGGCCGGCCTCGGTGCCGGTCCCGGCCCCCGCCTCCGCACCCGGCTTCTCGGAGCCGTCCCCCTGACGCCGGTCGGGTGCGGTGTCCTCAGCCGCCCGCTGGGGGAGCAGCCGCGCGCTCCGCGCCGCCATGTCGCCGACCCGCACGAGGAAGTTCGTCGGCAGGAAGACGGCGTCGGCGGCGATCATGGCGAGCGAGAAGAACGGCAGCCCGAGCAGCACGGCGATGCCCGCGTGCTCCAGCATCATCACGACCAGCAGCACGTTCTTGACGCGCCGGTTGAAGAGCGTGAAGGGGAAGGCGACCTGCACCATGACCGTGCCGTACGTCAGCACCATCACCATCACGCCGCTGGACGCCAGGATGTCGGAGAGCGCGGGCCAGGGCGCGAAGTAGTCCAGATTCAGCGGGTAGTACAGCGCGGTGCCGTCCTGCCAGCGCGAGCCCTGGATCTTGTACCAGCCGGCCGTGGCGTAGATCAGACAGACCTCGACCATGATCACGACGAGCGTGGCGTTGTGCGTGAGGTTGGCGAGGACGTCCAGCAGCGCGCGCTGCTCGCTCCTGGGCGCGTAGCGGTTGACCGCCCACCACACGCCCTGCGAGATCCACAGCGTCCACAGCAGCGCGATCACCCACCACTCGCCGCCGGTCGTGTCCAGCAGCGTGCCCAGCAGGGCCACGCCGAGCACCACCCACAGGACCGGCCCGACCCGGTCGGCGGGCGCGGTACCGCCCGACGCCACGACGCGCTCGGCGCGGGCCCGCCGGCGGGCGTCCAGCGACCAGACCTGGCCGCAGCGCGTGAGGACGAGGTAGATCGCCATCAGATGGATGACGTTGTCGCCGCCGTCGCCCATGAAGATGCTGCGGTTCTGAAGGGACAGGACGCCGACCATGAAGAGCACCGACATGGTGCGGGTGCGCCAGCCGAGCATCAGCAGGGCGCTGGACAGTACGGCGACGGCGTACACGATCTCGAACCAGACGCCGCTGTCGGACCACATCAGGGTGGTGAACGCGTCGTTGCCCGCGATCAGTTGCTGGGCCATGTCCCAGCTCCACGGGCTGCCGGGCCCGTACAGCTCACGGCGGTTCGGCAGCTCGCGCAGCAGGAACAGCAGCCAGGCGGCGGCGAAGCCGATACGGACGACGGCGCTCTGGTAGGGGCCGAGCGACCGGGACGTGACGCGCTGGAGGGCGAGCGCGGCCTTGCGGCCGGCGGGCAGCTCGTGGGCGGGGCGGCTCATCGGTGGGCCTCCGAACGGGCATCCTCGCGCGCGCCGGTGCCCACGCCTTCGTTCCGGACCCCTTCGGGCAGGTCGTCGGAGGTCACGGTCCACCAGGGGAAGACCCGGTAGCCGGGCTTGGTGTTGGTCTTCTCGTCGCTCCACGGGGGCGCGGCGACCGCACGTGTGACGGACCTGAGCTGGATGCGTTCGACGGGACCGCCGAGATCGTGCGCCTCCAGCCGCAGCATCACTATCCGGCGTATGTAGCTCTCGGAGAGCTGCCCGCGCAGACCGTTGGGGCGCGCCTTCTCGTCATGGGAGTCGACGTAGAAGTCCCAGCCCCTGCGCAGCTCGTTCTGGTCGACGTGGCTGGGGAGGGGGTTGCCGCGGATCGACCTGGCGTCCTCCTCGGTGAGGTTGATCCAGCCGGTCGTACCGCGCGATCCGTCCGCGCGGTCCACCTCGGCGCGGACCTCGACGGCGATGTTCTGCTGGAGGGGGTTGGGCGCGAAGAGTTTCCAGTTCTGCTCGAACTCCGGAAACACCCAGTCGCCCACTTCCTCGCCGTACTCCTTGGAGATCGTGTTGTCGGGCGCGACGTGCAGGAACACCATGGCCACATGGCCCATGGCGACCAGTCCGACGACGGCGAGGGCGACGGCGGCGGCCACCTGGTAGGGGAAGGAGAGCCCGGCTATCCCCCTCGGTGGACCCGCTGGTGGACCCGGTTCTGGTGCCGGGTTCTCACCCTTGGCGTCGTACGAATCCATCCCGCCCCGATCCCCGTCTTTCCACCGTCGGTTATCCACAGGGTTGACACCCTACGGGCCGCCGACCGACCATTGAAGTCCATGAACCGAACGATCGGTCGGTAGGGGGTCCGGATGACGGCAGTGACCGCGGGGACGGCTGTGGAGGCAACGGTGGAAGCGACGGTGGAGGAGGCCCGGGCGGCGTTCGACGCCGCCGTGGCCGCCGACGAGCGCATCGAGCCCCGCGACTGGATGCCGGAGGACTACCGCGCATCGCTCGTCCGCCAGATGGCCCAGCACGCGCACTCGGAAATCATCGGCATGCAGCCGGAGGCGAACTGGATCACGCGCGCGCCCTCGCTGCGGCGCAAGGCGATCCTGATGGCCAAGGTGCAGGACGAGGCGGGACACGGGCTGTATCTCTACAGCGCCGCGGAGACCCTGGGCACGAGCCGTGACGAGCTGCTCGACAAGCTCCACACCGGCCGCCAGAGGTACTCGTCGATCTTCAACTATCCGACGCTGACCTGGGCGGACGTCGGCGCGATCGGCTGGCTCGTGGACGGCGCCGCGATCACGAACCAGGTCCCGCTCTGTCGCTGCTCCTACGGCCCGTACGCCCGCGCGATGGTCCGTATCTGCAAGGAGGAGTCCTTCCACCAGCGTCAGGGGTACGAATCATTGCTCGCCCTGAGCCGGGGCACCCCCGCGCAGCACGAGATGGCGCAGGACGCGGTGAATCGCTGGTGGTGGCCGTCGCTGATGATGTTCGGCCCCCCGGACGACGAGTCGGCGCACTCCGTGCAGTCCATGATCTGGAAGATCAAGCGGCACTCGAACGACGAACTGCGCCAGCGGTTCGTGGACATCTGCGTCCCCCAGGCCGAGACGCTCGGACTCACGCTCCCCGACCCGGACCTGAAGTGGAACGAGGAGCGGGGCCACCACGACTTCGGGGCGATCGACTGGACTGAGTTCCGGGAGGTCCTCAAGGGCAACGGCCCCTGCAACGAACAGCGGATCGGCCAGCGGCGCCGCGCCCACGAGGAGGGCGCGTGGGTGCGCGAGGCGGCGACGGCGTACGCGGCGAAGCACACCGGGAAGAGCCCGGCCGGGGACACGGCCGGGCACGTGGAGAAAGAGGCGACGGCATGAGCGGATCGACCCAGTGGCCTCTGTGGGAGGTGTTCGTCAGGTCCCGCCGCGGTCTGTCGCACACCCACGCGGGAAGCCTGCACGCCCCGGACGCGGAGATGGCCCTGCGCAACGCACGCGATCTCTACACCCGCCGCAGCGAAGGGGTGTCGATCTGGGTGGTCCCCTCCGCCTCGGTCACCGCGTCCTCGCCGGACGAGAAGGACTCCTTCTTCGAACCGGCCGCCGACAAGCCGTACCGCCACCCGACGTTCTACGAGATCCCCGAGGGGGTGCGTCACCTGTGACCGGCACCCCGACCCGCACCGGGACCGACACCGCGGCCCTCGCCCTGGCCGACGACGCGCTCGTCCTGGCGCAGCGGCTGGGGGAGTGGGCGGGACACGCGCCCGAGCTGGAAGAGGACGTGGCCCTCGCCAACATCGCGCTGGACCTGCTGGGCCAGGCCCGGGTCCTGTACTCCCTCGTCGGGGACGAGGACGAGCTGGCCTTCCTGCGCGAGGAGCGCGCCTTCCGCAATCTCCAGCTGGTCGAGCAGCCGAACGGCGACTTCGCGCACACGATCGCGCGCCAGCTCTACTTCTCCACCTACCAGCGGCTCCTGTACGCCGCCCTGGCGGCCGGTGACGGTCCCTTCGCCGGACTCGCCGCCAAGGCCGTGAAGGAGGTCGACTACCACCGGGACCACGCCGAGCAGTGGACGCTGCGGCTCGGTGACGGCACCGCCGAGAGCCATGAGCGGATGCGGCGGGCCTGTACGGCGCTGTGGCGGTTCACCGGCGAGATGTTCGAACCGATCGGCCGCGACGGCGACGGCGACGCGGGGAACGGGCTGGACGGGGTCGACCGGCGGGAGCTGGAGGAGAGCTGGCTCTCCTCGATCACCGCCGTCCTGGAGCGCGCGACGCTGACCGTGCCCGACGGACCGCGCTCGGGGGCATGGGCGGCGGGCGCTGGCAGACAGGGCCTGCACACCGAGTCGTTCGGCCGGCTCCTCGCCGAGATGCAGCACCTGCACCGCAGCCACCCGGGGGCGTCATGGTGACCGGCACCGGCAGCCCCACGGCGCTGAAGAGCGAACTGCGCGCGATCGCCGGCTCCGTGCCCGACCCGGAGCTGCCGGTGGTGACGCTGGAGGAGCTGGGCGTACTGCGCGGCGTCCATGTCTCCGGCCCCGGCCGGGTCGAGGTCGAGCTGACCCCGACGTACACCGGCTGCCCGGCGATCGAGACGATGTCCTCGGACATCGAGCGGATCCTGCACGAGCACGGGATACCGGACGTCTCCGTCGTCACGGTGCTCTCCCCCGCCTGGTCGACGGACGACATCAGCGCCGAAGGACGGCGCAAGCTCGCGGACTTCGGGATCGCGCCGCCCCGCCCCCACAGCACGGACGGGCCCGTGCCGCTCACGCTCGCCATCCGCTGCCCGCACTGCGGCTCGACGGACACCGAGCTGCTGAGCAGGTTCTCCTCGACCGCGTGCAAGGCGCTGCGCCGCTGCGCGGCCTGCCGTGAACCGTTCGACCACTTCAAGGAGTTGTAGATGTTCCATCCGCTCCGTGTCAGCGAGGTCGAGCGGCTCACGGACGACTCGGTGACCGTCACCTTCGCCGTACCGCCCGAGCTGAACGAGACGTTCCGGCACACCCCCGGACAGCACATCGCGCTGCGCCGGGTCGTGAACGGCGAGGAGATCCGCCGTACGTACTCGATCTGCACGCCCGCCGGCGAGCGGCCCGTACTGCGGGTGGGCATCAGGCTGGTCGAGGGCGGCGAGTTCTCCACGTACGCCGTCAAGGAACTCGCCGTGGGCGACACGGTCGACGTGATGGCGCCGACCGGCCGTTTCCGGCTGGAGCCGCGCGCCGGGCACTTCGTCGCGATCGTCGGCGGCAGCGGCATCACCCCGGTGCTGTCGATCGCCTCGACGCTCCTCGAACAGCGTCCGGACGCCCGGTTCTGTCTGATCCGCAGCGACCGCACGGTGGCCTCGACGATGTTCCTGGAGGAGGTCGCCGACCTCAAGGACCGCCATCCGGACCGTTTCCAGCTGGTCACGGTGGTGTCCAGGGAGGAGCAGCAGACCGGGCTCCCCTCGGGCCGGCTGGACGAGGAACGGCTGGCGGGTCTGCTGCCCGCGCTGCTCCCGGTGGAGAGTGTCGACGGCTGGTTCCTGTGCGGGCCGCTCGGTCTGGTCATGGGCGCGGAGCGGGCGCTGCGCGCCCTCGGCGTCGGGCGGAAGGCCGTCCACCAGGAGATCTTCCATGTCGACGACGGCGTGCCGGGCGTGGCCTCGGCAGCCAGGGCCGCCGCCGCCACGGCAGCCCCCGGCGGCAGCAAACTCAGCGCGACGCTCGACGGACGCTCCGGCAGCTGGCCCGTCCAGGACGGCGACTCCCTGCTGGAGACGGTGCTGCGCAACCGGGCGGACGCGCCGTACGCCTGCAAGGGCGGCGTCTGCGGGACCTGCCGGGCCTTCCTCGTCTCGGGCGAGGTGCGGATGGACCGCAACTACGCCCTGGAGCCGGAGGAGACGGAGGCGGGCTACGTACTGGCCTGCCAGTCCCACCCGGCCACCGCCGAGGTCGAGTTGGACTTCGACCGCTGACCCCGGGGCCCGCCCCTTCAGAGGGCGGGCCCCGGCGCGGCCGACGGTTCGTCAGAGCACCAGCGCGGGGCTGCCGTTGTCGGTGACCATCGGCCGGCCCGCGCCGTCCCAGGCCAGCATGCCGCCGTCGATGTTCGCCGCGTCGACGCCCTGGCCCACCAGGTACTGCGTGACCTGCGCGGACCGGCCGCCGACCCGGCACATGACATAGGCCCTGCGCCCGTCGGCCACCGCCTCGGTCACCTCACCGAGACGTCCGACGAACTCGCTCATCGGAATGTGCAGCGCGCCTTCGACATGTCCGGCCGCCCACTCGTCGTCCTCTCGGACGTCGAGCACCAGGGCGTCGGACGGGACGGCCGCGACATCCACCGTGGGCAGCTGCGCGAAACTCATGTGATGTGCCTTCTCTCGTACGTGTGCGTATGCGGGTGCGACGGATACAGCCTGGCGCACGGGACCATCTGGGGCCGGTGGTTCGGATCTTGCCGGGCTCGCGTGCCCCGGCCACTGATCCGGCCTGATCCGAACGACCGGCCCTGGGTCGTGTCTTCAAAGTAGCGCCGTCCGCCCGCAGGGCGGGGCCCGCGGCGGCCGGCGCGGTGCACCGCGAAGCGGAGGACCGGTCTCGCACGGGGCGTACCCGGCCGGCTTACGACCACGCGGCGAGGCGTCGCGCCAGGCGTCGCGGGCCGGGCGGGACTCTGAAGACACGACCTACGACTGCCCCAACCTGGCCAGTTCCGACTCGCGTCCGGAGACCTCGGCGAGCAGCTGCTCGGCGATCTCATCCAGCAGCCGGTCGGGGTCGTCGGGCGCCATCCGGAGCATCGCGCCGATCGCGCTCTGCTCCAGCTCCTGTGCCAGGAGCGTCAGCAGCTCCTTGCGCTGGGCCAGCCACTCCAGCCGGGCGTAGAGCTCCTCGCTCTCACTCAGCCGCGGCTCCTGCGGGGCCGGCCCCGCCGCCCACTCCTCCGCCAGCTGTCTGAGCAGCCCCTCGTCCCCACGCCCGTAGGCCGCGTTCACACGGGTGATGAACTCCTCGCGCCGGGCCCGCTCGGTCTCCTCCTGCGCCAGGTCCGGGTGCGCCTTGCGGGCCAGGTCGCGGTAGAGCCTGCGCACCTCGTCGGTCGGCCGCACCCGCTTCGGCGGCTGCACGGGCTGGTCGGTCAGCATCGCCGCGGCCTCCGCCGACAGACCGTCGGAGTCCAGCCAGTCGTGGAACAGTTCCTCGATCCCCGGCATCGGCTGCACCATGGCGCGGGCCTCGCGCGCCTTGCGCAGATCCTCCGGGTCACCCGACCGGGACGCGCGCGCCTCGGCGATCATCGCGTCCAGTTCGTCCAGCCGCGCGTACATCGGTCCCAGCCGCTGATGGTGCAGCCGCGAGAAGTTCTCCACCTCGACGCGGAACGTCTCCAGCGCGATCTCGAACTCGATCAGCGCCTGCTCGGCGGCGCGCACGGCCCGCTCGAGCCGCGCCTCCGGCCGCTCGGGCCCCGGTCCGGCTCCCGCACCCCCGTCCGCCGCTCCCGCCGCGTCCGCGGCGTCCGCGGTGTCCGCGGTGGCCTCCGTCGTGGCGTCCGGCACGTCTGGCACGTCCTGCTCGTCGTCGTTACGGATCGTCGGCTCCCCGGGGGCTTCCTGCGTCACCCGTCCAGCGTACGGGCGAACGCGGCCTCCTCCCTCACATACCGGGTCCCGCGCCCCGGCGAGCCCTGCCTCACACCCCCAGCTCGGCGGCGATCCGGCCGCTCTTGACGGCCGTCACCAGCTCCGCGTGATCCGCCTCGGTCCGGTCCGCGTACGCCACGGCGAAGGCCGCGACCGCCTCGTCCAGCTTCTCGTTCTTGCCGCAGTACCCCGCGACGAGCCGTGGATCCACGCTGTGCGCGTGCGCCCTGGCCAGCAGCGCGCCGGTCATCCGCGCGTAGTCGTCGACCTGGTCGGCCGGGAGCTCGGCCGGATCCACACTGCCCTTGCGGTTCCTGAACTGCCGCACCTGATACGGCCTGCCGGCCACCGTCGTCCAGCCCAGCAGATTGTCGCTGACGACCTGCATCCGCTTCTGCCCGCGCACCACCCGGCGCCCCTCGTGCTCCACGACCGGAGCCTCGAAGCCCGCCGCCGCCAGATGGGGCACCAGCGCCGACGTCCGCGCCTCCTTCACCTGAAGCACCAGCGGCTCGCCCCGGTGGTCCAGCAGCAGCACCACGTACGACCGCGTCCCGACGCTGCCCGTGCCGACCACCCGGAACGCCACGTCATGGATCGCGTACCGCGCGAGCAGCGGCAGCCGGTCCGGCGAGAGCGTGCCCAGATAGTCACCCAGCGAGGCCGCGACCGCCGCGGCCTCCCCGTCCGGCACCCGCCGCAGCACCGGCGGCGCGTCGACGAAGCGGCGCCGCGCGGCACCCGCGCGCCCGCTTCCCCCGGCCCCCCCGTCACCGTCCACGATCTCCGTCGACTTGGCGGCGAAGCGCGCGCTCGTGTTCTTGCGTGCCTTCTCCGACACCCGCTCCAGCGTCCCCATCAGGTCGCGGGCGTCGGTGTGGGAGACCAGTTCCTCGTCGGCGATCGCGTTCCACGCGTCCAGCGCCGGCAGCTTCGCCAGCAGCCGCATCGTGCGCCGGTAGGCACCCACGGCGTCCTGGGCACCGCGGCGGCACGTGTCCTCGTCGGCACCGGCCTCACGCGCGGCGAGCACCAGCGAGGTCGCGAGCCGCTTGACGTCCCACTCCCAGGGGCCGACGACCGTCTCGTCGAAGTCGTTCAGATCGATGACGAGCCGGCCCCGCGCGTCCCCGTACAGTCCGAAGTTCGCCGCGTGCGCGTCCCCGCAGATCTGCGCCGCGGCGCCGGTCACCGGCGTCCCCACCAGGTCGTGCGCCATCAGTCCGGCCGCGCCCCGCAGGAACGCGAACGGCGTCGCGGCCATGCGGCCCACCCGCAGCGGCGCCAGCTCGGGCACCCGGTCCCGGTTCGACTCCTCGACGGCCCGCACCGCGTCCGGCCGCGCGGCCGGGAGCACCAGCGAATCGTGCGAAGACCTCGGAACCCGCTCCCGCAGGGCCTTCCCCGCGGCCTTCGGCGTCCCCCGCCCACGGCCCGCCCCCGCGCGCCCCGCGAACCCGGGCACGACCGGAATGCGCTCGTCCGCCATCACCGCACCGGCCTCGCCCATGGCGCGCCGCCTCCCCCGCACTCGTCCGACATCAACCGCCCATGACGTTACCGCCGTGCCCCGACAACCGTCGCCCCCTGTGGACAACCCGCGAAAGCCCAGCTCCCACCGCCCGGACAGCCCTCATCGCCCCCGGTCGCGGAGGCGCCCGATCGCGGAGGCGCCGGACAGTCGCCGGGGCCAGGACACCCGCTAGCCGTGCTCCGTGCAGCCGCTGTCGCCCGCCAGGTGCTTCTCGGCCCACCGCCCCAGCTCCCGCAGCGCGGGCTCCATCGCCGCCCCCGCGTCGGTGAGCCGGTACGCGACCCGCAGCGGCGGCCCCTCGTCGACCTCGCGCACCACCAGCCCCGCGCCCGCCAGCTCCGTCAGCCGGTCGGACAGCATCCGCTCGCTGATGCCGGGGATCGCCCGCCGCAACTCCGCGAAGTGCACGGGCCGTTGCATCAGGACGGACACGATCAGCCCGGTCCATCTCTTGCCGAACAGTTCGAAGACGCGCGTCATCCCCACGTCCACCGGCTTGCACGGATCCCCGTTTCCCTCCATGGCACCCAGAGTACTGCGAAGCCATGAGGTGATGAAAAAAAGTAAGCTCCTGTGTTATCAATAGTCACGTACGAAAATGCAGACCCGGCATCGGTCGTCCGCCGTGCCGAGACCCACCCCTTCCGTTCCTCATGGAGACCCTCATGGCCACGCTGCTGCACATCGACTCCGCCGTTTCCCCCCAGGGATCCGCCTCGCGCGACGTCACCGCCGCCTTCGTCGAGAGCTGGCGGGAGCAGCACCCCGAGGGCGAGGTCGTCTACCGCGATCTCGCCGCGGCGCCGCTGCCGCACCTGGACATCGCCGCCGCCGCGGCGGGCGCGGGCAACGCTCTGCGCGCCGAACTCGCCGCCGAGCTCGCGGCCGCGGACGCCGTTCTCATCGGCGCCCCGATGTACAACTTCACGATTCCGTCCACGCTGAAGGCATGGCTGGATCACGTGATCATCCTTGGCTACAACGCCCTTGAGGAGAGCCCCGTCACCGGCACGCCGTTCACCGTCGTGGCCAGCAGGGGCGGTTCGTACGTCGCAGGCACCCCGCGCGCGGACTTCGAGTTCGTCCAGAACTATCTGGAGAAGGTGCTGACCGGCATGTTCGGCGTCAAGGACGTCGACTTCATCGTCCCCGAGCTGACCCTCGCCCACTCCGTGCCCGCCATGGCCGAGCTGATCCCGCTCGCCGAGGCGTCCCGCGCCAGGGCGCGGGAAGAGGCCGCGCAGAAGGCCAAGGCCCTGGCCTCCCGCTTCGCCGCCTGACCCGGCCCGCGCACCCCGGACCCGGACCCCGGCCCCGCACCGGCACCCGCACCCGGACCGCGAACGGCACACACGGCCGGCACAGCCCGACCCGCACCCCGAGCAGTACGTGTGCGGGTCGGATCGTGAACGCACGCCCCCGCCCGGTGACATGCGTCACCGCACACGCCGGACCACGCGCACCGCGCCCCGCCCCGCTCGGGGTCCACAACAAGCCAAGTCGCGGCACGGTACGCCGCACCGGACCAGGGCATACGAGAAACGGGCCTCCGCCAGGACTTTCGTCTCTGGCGGAGACCCGTTTCGTCGGTTCTCCTGGTGCGCGAGGGGGGAGTTGAACCCCCACGCCCTTTCGGGCACTGGAACCTGAATCCAGCGCGTCTGCCTATTCCGCCACCCGCGCATTGGGTGTGCCGTCCGGCCTCTCACCTGCTGGTGTGATCGCCTGGCGACATCGAAAAGATTAGCACGCTGCGGAGCGTGGAATCACATCCGTTTTTCTCGGCGACCCGGCCGGGGAACAAGCAACCTCGAGCGGCCTCCCCCCACTCCTCCGGAGTGCACCCCGGGTGCGGGACACTGTCCTGAGGCCGCCTCTACGATCCGTGTGAGAGGTGACACTCATCGACGGGGCAGACAAGGGGAACCAGCCGATTTCCCGACGCGTGGATACGATCAGTAAGCAGTACCAGGACGGCAACGACGGAGGAGGTGCCCCATGGGAGTCCTGAAGCGCTTCGAGCAGCGACTCGAAGGTCTGGTCAACGGCACCTTCGCGAAGGTGTTCAAGTCCGAGGTGCAGCCCGTGGAGATCGCCGGCGCCCTTCAGCGTGAGTGCGACAACAACGCAACGATCTGGAACCGCGAGCGGACCGTCGTCCCCAACGACTTCATCGTCGAGTTGAGCGCGCCCGACTTCGAGCGCCTCAGCCCGTACTCGGGTCAGCTCGGCGACGAACTCTCCGGGCTCGTCCGCGACTACGCGAAGCAGCAGCGCTACACCTTCATGGGCCCGATCAAGGTCCATCTGGAGAAGGCCGACGACCTCGACACCGGTCTGTACCGGGTGCGCAGCCGCACCCTGGCGTCGAGTACGTCACAGGGACCCGAGCACGGTCCCGGCCCCGCACCCGGCGGGCCCCCCGCGGCCCCGCCCTCCGGTGGTTACGGCTACCCGCCCTCGTCCCCGCCCCCCATGCCGCCGTCGCCCCCGCCGGGCGCCGGGCGGCCGGGACAGCCGGCCCAGCCCTCGACTCCGCCCCCGGGCGCGATGCCGGGCACCCAGGTCCGCCGGTGGATCGAGATCAACGGCAACCGCCACCAGATCTCGCGCCCCACGCTGGTGCTGGGCCGCAGCACCGACGCCGACGTGCGGATCGACGACCCCGGTGTCTCCCGTCGGCACTGCGAGATTCGGACCGGAACGCCCTCGACGATCCAGGATCTCGGGTCCACCAACGGCATCGTGGTAGACGGACAGCACACCACCCGCGCTACGCTCCGCGACGGCTCGCGGATCGTCGTGGGCCAAACCACCATCGTTTACCGGCAAGCCGAAGGGTGAAGCGGGGGCAATGTCAGAGCTGACCCTGACGGTCATGCGGCTAGGTTTCCTAGCCGTTCTGTGGCTGTTCGTGATTGTGGCCGTCCAGGTCATTCGGAGCGATCTGTTCGGCACGCGTGTCACGCAGCGCGGCTCACGCCGCAACGCCGACACACGGCCGCCGCAGGGCGCCGCCCGCCAGAACGCGGGACCGCCCGCGCAGCGGCAGCAGGGCGGGCGCCAGCGCCGTGGGGCGCCCACGAAGCTGGTCGTCTCGGAGGGGATCCTCACCGGCACCACGGTGGCCCTGCAGGGGCAGACCATCACCCTGGGCCGGGCGCACGACTCGACGATCGTGCTGGACGACGACTACGCGTCCAGCCGGCATGCCAGGATCTACCCGGACCGAGACGGCCAGTGGATCGTCGAGGATCTCGGGTCCACCAACGGCACGTATCTCGACCGGACCCGGCTCACCACGCCGACACCGATTCCGCCCGGCGCGCCGATCCGCATCGGCAAGACTGTCATCGAGCTGCGGAAGTAGTACGACAATGAGCGAGCGGAGCGAGCGAGCCGCGGCGGTCCCGACGTGGGACCGCAGGCTCCCGACCGGAGGGTGGGCAGTGTGGCTCGAGACCGGCTGGCGCCACATTCGGCTGGCGAACCGACAGGAGAGGCGCGCATGAGTCTTTCCCTGCGCTTCGCCGCCGGGTCGCACAAAGGCATGATCCGGGAGGGGAACGAGGACTCCGGCTACGCCGGTCCCCGGCTCCTGGCCATCGCCGACGGCATGGGCGGCCAGGCCGCCGGTGAGGTCGCCTCGTCCGAGGTGATCTCCACGCTCGTGCAGCTCGACGACGACGTGCCGGGATCGGACATCCTCACCTCGCTCGGCACGGCGGTCCAGCGTGCCAACGACCAGCTGCGTGTGATGGTCGAGGAGGACCCCCAGCTGGAGGGCATGGGCACCACGCTCACCGCCCTCCTGTGGACGGGCCAGCGCCTCGGCCTGGTGCACGTCGGCGACTCCCGCGCCTACCTCCTGCGCGACGGTGTGCTCACCCAGATCACCCAGGACCACACCTGGGTGCAGCGCCTCGTGGACGAGGGGCGCATCACCGAGGAAGAGGCCACGACCCACCCGCAGCGCTCCCTGCTGATGCGGGCGCTGGGCAGCGGCGACCATGTCGAGCCCGATCTCTCGATCCGTGAAGTCCGCGCGGGCGACCGGTACTTGATCTGCTCGGACGGTCTCTCCGGCGTCGTCTCGCACCAGACGATGGAAGAGACCCTGGCGAGCTACCAGGGCCCGCAGGAGACCATCCAGGACCTCATCCAGCTCGCCCTGCGCGGCGGCGGTCCCGACAACATCACCTGCATCGTCGCCGACGTCCTGGACGTCGAGTCCAACGACACCCTGGCCGGGCAGCTCAGCGACACCCCGGTCGTCGTCGGCGCCGTCGCCGAGAACCAGCAGCTGCACGCCGCCGAGAGCGACCCGTCGATGCAGACGCCGGCCGGCCGCGCCGCCGGTCTGGGGCGCCCCGTACCGCAGCAGCACCAGCCCCCTCCGGGGGGCTTCGGCCCGCCGGGCAGCGGTGACGGAGCCGGTTACGGCGGCATGCCGCCGGACGCCGGCTTCGGGGCTTACAGCGACGAGGACTTCGTCAAGCAGCGCTCCGGCCGCAGGTGGTTCAAGCGGTCCTTCTACATCGTGCTCGCGCTGGCGGTCGTCGGCGGCGGGCTGTACGGCGGCTACCGCTGGACCCAGACCCAGTACTACGTCGGGGCCAACGACGAGCACGTCGCGCTCTACCGGGGCATCAGCCAGGACCTGGCGTGGGTCTCGCTGTCGAAGGTCGAAGAGGACTTCACCAAGATCGAACTCAAGTACCTGCCGCCGTACCAGCGCAAGCAGGTCGAGGACACGATCGCCGAGGGCAGCAAGGCATCCGCGCACACCAAGATCGAGGACCTGTCCAAGCAGGCGGCGGCGTGCAAGAAGGACGAACAGCGCCGTGAGTCCGAGCGCGCGGCGAACGCGATCACCGGCGAGGGCGAGGCCGGCGGTACGACCGGGACGAAGCCGCAGACCGGTAGCGACAGCACCATCTCCAAGCCAGAAGCGCTGAAAACAGCGACTCCCTCTCCGGGCCCCAGCCTCTCGGAGGAGGAGCAGAAGCTGGCCTCGAACTGCGGTAAGCAGTAGCCGGCCGTAGGGGGCCTTCACCACCATGAGCGTTGTCACCAACACGACCACCATCGGCGCGATCGAAGCACCGAGCCGCCGCAACACCGAGCTCGCGATGCTCGGCTTCGCCGTCGCCATCCCGCTCTTCGCCTACCTGAACGTGGGGCTGGCCCTCGACGGCACCGTGCCCAGCGGCATGATCGGGTACGGCCTGGGCATCGGGCTGCTGGCCGGTGTCGGCCATCTCGTGGTGCGCAAGTTCGCCCCGTACGCCGATCCGCTGCTGCTGCCGCTCGCCACGCTGCTCAACGGCCTCGGTCTCGTCCTCATCTGGAGGCTGGACCAGTCGCCCCGGCTGATCGCCCGCGCCACCAACCTGTACGGAGCGTTCTCACCGGACGCTCCCAAGCAGCTGATGTACTCGGCGATCGGGATCGCGCTCTTCGTGGCCGTGCTGCTGCTGCTCAAGGACCACCGCATCCTCCAGCGCTACACGTACATCTCCATGGCCGTGGCCCTGGTCCTGCTGATCCTGCCGATGTTCTTCCCGGCGAGGAACGGCGCGAAGATCTGGATCAGCCTCGGCCCCATCAACGTCCAGCCGGGAGAGTTCGCGAAGATCATCATCGCGATCTTCTTCTCCGGCTACCTGATGGTGAAGCGCGACGCCCTGGCACTGGCCAGCCGCCGTGTGATGGGCATCTACCTGCCGCGCGGACGTGACCTGGGACCGATCCTGATGGTCTGGGCCATGTCCATCCTGATCCTGGTCTTCGAGACCGACCTCGGCACCTCGCTGCTGTTCTTCGGCCTCTTCGTGATCATGCTGTACGTCGCCACCGAGCGCACGAGCTGGATCATCTTCGGTCTGGTGATGTCGGCCGCGGGCGCCGTCGGTGTCGCCACGTTCGAGCCGCACGTCCAGCAGCGCGTCGAGTTCTGGCTCAACCCCTTCGCCCAGGCCACCTGGGACCAGAGCGAACAGGTCGGCCAGGCGCTGATGTCGTTCGGCGCCGGCGGCACGCTCGGTACCGGACTCGGGCAGGGCAACTCCGACCTGATCGGCTTCGCGGCCAACTCCGACTTCATCCTCTCCACCGTCGGCGAGGAGTTCGGGCTCGCGGGCACGATGGCCTTCCTGCTGATCTACGGCCTGATCGTGGAGCGCGGCGTACGGACCGCGCTCGCCGCCCGGGACCCCTTCGGCAAGCTCCTGGCGATCGGCCTCTCCGGCGCCTTCGCCATCCAGGTGTTCGTCGTCGCGGGCGGCGTCATGGGCCTCATCCCGCTGACCGGTATGACGATGCCGTTCGTCGCGGCCGGTGGTTCGTCGGTGATCGCCAACTGGGCGCTGATCGGCATCCTCATCAGGATCAGCGACACCGCGCGCCGCCCGGCCCCGGCGCCCGCCCCGTCACCCGACGCCGAGATGACCCAGGTGGTCCGACCGTGAACAAGCCCCTGCGACGCATCGCGATCTTCTGCGGACTGCTCGTCCTGGCCCTGCTGCTGCGCACCAACTGGCTCCAGTACGTGGAGGCGGACGAGCTGAACAGCCACGAGCGCAACCGCCGCGTCCTGATCGAGCGGTACGCGACCGAGCGCGGCAACATCGTGGTCGACGGCAAGCCCATCACCGGATCGGCGAAGACGAAGGACACCGACTTCGCGTTCAAGCGGACCTACCTCGACGGCCCGATGTGGGCACCGGTCACCGGCTACGCCTCGCAGGCCTTCGGCGCCTCGCAGATCGAGAGCATCGAGGACGGCATCCTCACCGGCAACGACGACCAGCTCTTCTTCGACCGCACCATGGCGATGTTCACCGGCGACGAGGCCAAGGGCGGCAATGTCGTCACGACCCTCAACGGCGCCGCGCAGAAGGCCGCCTTCGAGGGGCTGGGCAAGAAGAAGGGCGCCGTCGTCGCGCTGGAGCCCGGGACCGGCAAGATCCTCGCGCTGGCCTCCACCCCCTCGTACGACCCCTCCTCCTTCGCCGGCTACGGCGCCAAGGACGAGAAGTCGTGGAACACGCTCGGCAAGGACGCCGACAAGCCGATGCTGAACCGCGCGCTGCGCGAGACGTATCCGCCCGGCTCCACGTTCAAGGTCGTCACGGCCGCCGCGGCGCTGGAGCACGGTGTCGTCGACGACATCGACTCGAAGACCGACTCCCCGCTGCCGTGGACCATGCCGGGCACGACGACGGAGCTGGTGAACGAGGGCAACATCCCCTGCAAGGACGCCACGCTCAGGGAAGCGCTGCGGGTCTCCTGCAACACCGTCTTCGGCAAGCTCGGCTACAACGTCGGCAAGGACAAGATGCTGGAGACGGCGAAGAAGTTCGGCTTCAACGCCGAGCAGTTCGTCCCGGTCCGCGCCAACGCCTCGATCTTCCCCGAGGAGCTGAACGACTCGCAGACCGCGCTCTCCTCCATCGGCCAGTTCGACACCCGCACCACCCCGCTCCAGATGGCCATGGTCGCCTCCGCCGTCGCCAACGACGGCAAGCTGATGAAGCCGTACATGATCGACCAGCTGGAAGCGCCGAACCTGGACGTCATAAAGAAGACCGAGTCCGAGGAGATGGGCCAGCCCCTCAGCCAGGAGCACGCGCAGATGCTCCAGGAGATGATGGAGACGGTCGTCGACGAGGGCACCGGCAGGAACGCGCAGATCCCCAATGTGACCGTCGGCGGAAAGACCGGTACGGCGCAGCACGGCGAGAACAACAGCAAGAACCCGTACGCCTGGTTCATCTCCTACGCCAAGGGCGAGAACGGGTCGCCGGTCGCGGTCGCGGTCGTCGTCGAGGACAGCGACGCCACCCGCGACGACATCTCCGGTGGCGGTCTCGCCGCCCCGATCGCCAAGGACGTCATGAAGGCCGTGATCGACAGCAAGAAGTAGTCAGGACGTTCCCCCCGGTGGCCCGGACAGCTGTTGACGCTGGCCGGGCCATCGTCGGACCCGGGCCGGAACACCGGCCCGGTGGAGGGCCCCGCAGTGACCTGGCCCACCTTCCGGGCGGCGAGCGATAACGACCGATATGTGACCATTCAAGTACCAGTCCTGTATCAGCTACCAGGGACGGTCGGACCGGATGCGGCGTGCCCGGTAGCGTATGCGCGAACAGCACACCGCCGGACCGCACACCGGTGCGGTCGGGACAGACGGAGAGGGCTGGAACAGTATGGAAGAGCCGCGTCGCCTCGGCGGCCGGTACGAGCTGGGCTCGGTGCTCGGCCGTGGTGGCATGGCCGAGGTGTACCTCGCGCACGACACCCGGCTCGGCCGCACCGTCGCCGTGAAGACGCTCCGGGCCGACCTCGCCCGCGACCCGTCCTTCCAGGCCCGGTTCCGCCGAGAGGCCCAGTCGGCCGCCTCGCTCAACCACCCCGCGATCGTCGCCGTCTACGACACGGGCGAGGACTACGTCGACGGGGTGTCCATCCCGTACATCGTGATGGAGTACGTCGACGGGTCCACCCTGCGTGAACTGCTGCACTCCGGGCGCAGACTGCTGCCCGAGCGCACGCTGGAGATGACCGTCGGGATCCTCCAGGCGCTGGAGTACTCGCACCGCGCCCAGATCGTCCACCGCGACATCAAGCCGGCCAACGTCATGCTGACGCGCACCGGCCAGGTCAAGGTCATGGACTTCGGCATCGCCCGCGCCATGGGCGACTCCGGCATGACGATGACCCAGACCTCCGCGGTCATCGGCACCGCCCAGTACCTCTCCCCCGAGCAGGCCAAGGGCGAGCAGGTCGACGCGCGGTCCGACCTGTACTCGACCGGCTGTCTGCTCTACGAGCTGCTGACCGTGCGCCCGCCGTTCATCGGTGACTCACCGGTGGCCGTCGCGTACCAGCACGTTCGGGAGGAGCCGCAGGCCCCGAGCACCTTCGACCCCGAGATCACGCCCGAGATGGACGCGATCGTGCTGAAGGCGCTCGTCAAGGACCCGGACTACCGCTACCAGTCCGCGGACGAGATGCGCGCCGACATCGAGGCGTGCCTCGACGGTCAGCCCGTCGCGGCCACGGCGGCGATGGGCGCGGTCGGCTACGCGGGCGGCTACGGCTCCGACGACCAGCCCACCACGGCGCTGCGCACGGCCCCGCCCGGCGGCGGCCAGACGTCGATGATGCCGCCGGTCAACCCCGACGACGGGGGCTACGGCAACTACGACGACCGTCCCGACCGGCGCCGGCAGAAGAAGTCCAACACCTCGACGATCCTGCTGGTCATCGCGGGCATCCTGGTGCTCGCGGGAGCCGTCCTGATCGGCAAGGCGGTCTTCGGCGAGGACTCGGGCGGCTCGGAGCAGGTCGCCGTGCCGCAGCTCGTGGGGGAGACGCTGAAGGACGCGAAGGTGCTGGCGGGCAACGCGTCGGTCGAGGTCGCCCAGTCCGGGACGGAGCGCTGCGACCAGCCCAAGGGCGCGATCTGCTCCCAGAGCCCCGAGTCCGGCGGGGAGATGAACCAGGGCGACACCATCCAGGTCGTCGTCTCCGAGGGCGCGCCGAAGGTCCAGGTGCCCGACGTCGCGGACGAGACCGTCGAGGACGCGACGAAGACTCTCCAGGAAGCCGAGTTCAAGGTCGAGACCAAGCAGGTCGAGAGCGACCAGGACCCGGGAACTGTCGTCTCGCAGAAGCCGGCCGGCGGCTCCGAGGCGGAGAAGGGCGCGACCGTCACGCTCTCCGTCGCCAAGCAGGCGCAGCAGACGGTGCCGTCCGTCGTCGACCAGAACTTCGACGCGGCGAAGAGCCAGCTCGAAACGCTCGGCTTCACGGTCGCGCGGACCGAGGTGGACTCCGAGAAGCCGGCGAACACCGTCGTCGGCCAGACCCCGGAGGGCAACGCCAAGGCGGCCAAGGGCAGTCAGGTCACGCTCCAGGTGTCGAAGGGTCCCGCGCAGCCGGAGAAGGTGAAGATCCCCGGTGACGTCGGCGGCAAGACGGTCGCCGAGGCGAAGGCCCAGCTGGAGGGTCTGGGGCTGGTGGTCGCGCTGGCGCCGAACTCGCCGGACGACCCCAACGCCCGGGTCCTCGCCACCAATCCGCCGGGCGGCCAGGATGTCGACAAGGGCAGCACGGTGACGCTGTTCGTCGCCCCAACGGGCGGCGGCGGCAACAACGGAGGCGGGGACAACGGGGGCTTCATCGGCGGCCCCGGCGGGAGAGGCGACCAGGACTGAGGTCGCCTCCCCCCAGGGAGAGTCACCGTCGAACGGCGAAAGCCCCGGCATCCTGAAGAGGACGCCGGGGCTTTCGCCGTGTCACGGGCCGCTCGGACCCGCCGGTGCCGCGAGGGCTCAGCCGGCCCGGAGCAGCTCCGGCGGCTTCGTCCGCTCCGCGTCGACCTTCTCGGTGCGCTCCAGCTCGGCCCAGACGATGTAGCGGTAGTCGGAGGTGTAGACGGGCGTGCACGTCGTGAGGGTCAGATAGCGGCCGGGCTTCTTCTTTCCCGACTCCTTGGGAACCGGCTGGAGCACGTCCACGTTGTACTTCGAGGTCTTGGGGAGGTCCTTGAAGACCTTGTAGACGTACCAGTTGTCCTTCGTCTCGAAGACGACCGAGTCACCGGACCTGAGCTTGTGGATGTTGTGGAACTTCGCGCCGTGCCCGTCGCGGTGCGCGGCCAGCGAGAAGTTGCCCGTCCTGTCCTGGGGCAGCGCGGACTTCACCGGGTCGGTGTAGTAGCCGGCCACGCCGTTGTTGAGGGACTTGGGGTCCGTGCCCTTCTTCACGAGGATCTCGTCGCCGGTCATCGCGGGCACGTGCAGGAAGCCGATGCCGTTCTTCACGTCGAGGGCGCCGGGGCCGCCGCGGCCGTCGGCCCAGCCGTCACGGACCTCGTTGCCCTGCTTCGTGGCCTCGCGGTCGGCCAGGACGTTCGTCCACCACAGCGAGTAGACGACGAAGAGACCGAGTACCAGGCCCGCGGTGATGAGCAGTTCACCGAGGACACTGATGGCGGCGGCGGCCCGGCCGCGCCTCGGGCGGGCCGGTGTCGCGGGGGGTTCGGCGGCCGGACTCGTGACCGGGGCGGGCTCGGACTCCGGCTCCGGCTCCGGCTCCGGCTCCGGAGTGCCGGTATCCGGCTCGGCATCCGGCTCGGCCACGCCAGTTGTCGTGGATGTCGCGGATGTATCGTTTTTTCCTTCTGCTCCGGGTGTGCTCGCACGCCCGTCGTCGTGCCCTGTTCCCGCTGCCACAGCACCCGTCCCCTGGTCCCTGGTCTCCGCCGCGATCCGTTCAGCCGACGAGAGCGTCGGGCTTCCCCTTGCCCCGTGGCCGTTCCTCAACCATCTTGCCCCACACGATCATTCGATACGTACTGGTGAATTCCGGCGTACACGTGGTCAACGTGATGTATCTCCCGGGTTCGGAGAATCCGGAGCCGGGCGGCACGGGCCCGATCACACCGATGTTCGACGGCGCGGTCTGCGGGAGGATGCTCGCCATGTCGTACGTGAAGTAGGAGTCCTGCGTCTCCACGACGATCTTGTCGCCGGGCTTCAGCCGGTTGATGTACCGGAACGGTTCACCGTGGGTGTTGCGGTGTCCCGCGACCGCGAAGTTGCCCTGCTTGTCGGACGGCATCGCCGTCTTGAGCCGGCCCTCGGAGTAATGGCCGACCATGCCGCGGTCCAGGACCTTCGCCTTGTCGATGCCCTCGGCGATCGGCACGACGACGTCGAGCTTGGGGATGTGCATGATCGCGAACCCCTGGCCGGGCTCGAAGGCTCCGGGCTGACGGCCCTTCGCCCAGCCCTCCTGGATCTTGTCCGCCTCCTTGCCCGCGTAGAGATCGGCCTGGATGTTCGTCCACCAGAGCTGGTACGCGACGAACAGCAGCATCAGCACGCCGAGGCTGATGAAGACCTCACCGACCGCGCGGCTGAGGATCACTCCCGGACTGTCCTTGAGGGCACGGGCGGCGCGGCGCGCCTCGACGCGGGAGAGGGGCCTGACGGGCGCTGAGGCGTCCGGGGTGCCCTGGGGGCGTCCGGGACCCTCCGAGCGCCTGCGACCGCGCCCACGGCCCCCCTTGGCCGCCCTACGGCGCTCCGCACGGCCTCCGACGGCCGGTCCCGGCGGCGCCGGGCGCGGCACGTCCTGCGCGTCGACCCCCGAGACGGTGGGCAGCAGGGCCGTGGCGTCCTCGGCGCCCCCGGCGCTCGCGTGGGTGCGGGAGGTGTCCTCCGTACGGAGCCCGGCGGCCCCGTCGCCCCGGACGGGGGCGGGGGCGGCGACGTACGGCTGGCCGGGGGCGGTACCGGGGGCGGGCGAGGCCGCCGCACCGGGCGTCGCCCTGGGCTCCGGCACGGGCGCGGACGTGTGCGGTGCCGCCCGCACCGACTCGGGCGGAACCTGCGAGGCCCAGTCCCGCCCGTACTGGGCGGGCGTCCGCTCCGCGTACGGATACGGCCCGTAACCCGACCACTCCCGCTCCGCCCGCGGCGGCCCCGATATCCCGTCCCCCGCCGCCGCCCAGGGGCCGGGCGCGGGGGAAGGCGAGGCGTGGGAGGGGTGCCGGGGAGGCGGCGGGGCGCCCTGCCCGGGGAGCGGATCGTTCAGCGGATCCGCGAGTCCGTCCACCGCCGCCTCGAACGCGCCCGGTTCCTCGTACGGTTCCCGCTGCTCGTACGAGGCGCCGTGTCCCGCGTCGTGTTCGGGGCGGAGTGCGGTCACGCGACCGCCTTGCCCACCACCGGCGCCAGGCCCGCCGAGCGGGCCACGGCGCCCGGATCACCGCACTGCGCCAGCCAGTTGGCCAGCATCAGGTGACCGTGTTCGGTCAGGACGGACTCGGGATGGAACTGCACGCCCTCGACGGCCAGTTCCCGGTGGCGGACGCCCATGATGATGCCGTCGGCCGTGCGCGCGGTGACCTCCAGCTCGTCGGGCAGCTCCGCGGGCTCGGCGGCGAGCGAGTGGTAGCGCGTCGCGGTGAAGGGCGAGGGCAGCCCGGCGAACACGCCCTTGCCCTCGTGCGTCACCAACGAGGTCTTGCCGTGCAGCAGTTCGGGGGCGCGGCCCACCACACCGCCGTACGCCACCGCCATCGACTGCATACCGAGGCACACGCCGAAGACCGGGACGCCGGCCGAGGCGCAGTGGCGCACCATGTCGACGCAGACACCGGCCTGTTCGGGCGTGCCGGGCCCGGGGGAGAGCATGACGCCGTCGAAGCCGTCCTGGGCGTGCGCCGTCGAGACCTCGTCGTTGCGCAGCACCTCGCACTCCGCGCCGAGCTGGTACAGGTACTGGACGATGTTGAAGACGAAGCTGTCGTAGTTGTCCACGACGAGGACACGGGCACCGCTCATGACCTGCCTCCCGCCGCGCCGGTCACCGTGGCGTCCCCGAAGGGGAGGATCGGCTCCGCCCACGGGAAGACGTACTGGAACAGCACGAAGACGACCGCCAGCGCCAGCACGAGCGCGATGGCCGCCCGCACCCACACGTTGCCCGGCAGATGCCGCCAGATCCAGCCGTACATGCTGTCCCTTTCCGTTCCGTACTCGATCCGCGCCCGCACCGGCGGACCGGCGTGCGCGACACCGGACCAGACTAAGGGGCCGGGGGGTCACGTGGGCGGCACACGGGCCAGGTGTGCCGTTGCCCTCCCTTCTTAGGAAAGGGCGGCCCGTGTCTCAGGGAGGGCGGCCGGACCGGGCGGTTCCGGGCGGGCTATTCCACCGGCTTCGCGTAGTGGAGGTCCACGGTGCCCGTGTAGCCGGGGAGGGTGGTCTCGCCGTGCTCGTCGACCTTCCACCCGAGCCCGTACGCGTCCACGTACAGCTGGTAGTTCTGGATCGCGGGCGAGTCCGCGAGCGCCTCGCGGAGCCTGTCCTGGTCCCCCACCGCGGTGATCTTGTACGGCGGCGAGTAGACGCGGCCCTGGAGGATCAGGGTGTTGCCGACGCAGCGCACCGCGCTGGTGGAGATCAGCCGCTGGTCCATGACGCGAATGCCGCTCGCGCCGCCCTGCCACAGCGCGTTGACGACGGCCTGGAGGTCCTGCTGGTGGATGACCAGGTCGTTGGGCTGCGGCTCCGGGTACCCCGGATTGGCCGTGGCGTCCGGCGGGGCGTCGTCGAGGGTGACGGTGAGGGCCCGGCCCGAGACCTTCTTCGTACCGGCCGCGTTCTCCAGACCGCGCAGCTGGGCGTCCTCGGCCTCCGTGGAGCCGGCGTCACGGCTGGCGAGGCTGTCGACGTTCTTCCGGACGGCCCCGGTGGACTCCTCCAGCGCGGCGTTCCTGTCGCTGCGCTCCTGGATCAGGTCCGAGAGCTTGAGCAGGGAGTCGTCCGTACGGAGGTTGGTGCCCTTCGCCGTGTTGAAGCTGGTGACGAAGATGAGACCGGCCAGGGCGAAGACCCCGGCCGTGAGCAGCCGGACCGGCCGCCAGATCGGTCGGCGGACCGGCCCTTCGGGGGAGTCGGCAGAATTGCTCAACGTACCCTTATCTCCTTAGGCGCCACGGAAGCACTACGCTAACGGACGCCCGGGAGAGCCGGCGTTCCCCCTGCTTCTCACCCCCGGCACACCGTTTCAGTTACCTGCGCGGTCACGCAGCGCATCGACAGGAGAGTCCCTCGTGCCGAAGTCACGTATCCGCAAGAAGGCCGATTTCACGCCGCCTCCCGCGGCGAAGCAGTCGACCACCATAAGGCTGTCCAACCGGAGCTGGGTGGCGCCGGTCATGCTCGCCCTGTTCCTCATCGGGCTGGCCTGGATCGTCGTCTTCTATGTGACCGAGGGCTCGCTGCCGATCGACGCCTTCGGCAACTGGAACATCGTGGTCGGCTTCGGCTTCATCGCCGCCGGCTTCGGCGTCTCCACGCAGTGGAAGTAGCGGCGGCCCGCGTCAAGCTCTGCCCAGAGACTTATCCACAGTGCTGTCCACAGCCGGGGGAAAAGGTCAGACCATCTGTGGATAACTCCACGACAGGTTGACGCCGGTGTGACTGGAAGACCCGCCTCGGCCGATGTGATGAAGCGTCTCGCCCCTTGTCCCTGCTGGGAAAACCCAGATCAGCGACAAGGGGCACTGATGTTCCACACAGAATGCACAAGATCCGGCACACGCTGTGGACAACTGTGCGCTTCGAGGGGCTCCGGCGGACTTCGGGCGCCCTCTCGGGTGTCTCAGGTGAGCTGGCCGGTCCTGATCACGACGATCGCCACGGTCGCCAGCAGCACCACCGCGCACGTGCCCCACTGGACCAGCGCCCGGCGCTCACGCGGCGCGTGCACGAGGCCGACGGCGATCGCCGTACCCGCGACCAGACCGCCGACATGCGCCTCCCAGGCGATCCCGGACCAGGTGAACGTGAAGAGCAGGTTCAGCGCCAGCAGCGCGAAGACCGGCCTCATGTCGTAGTTCATCCGGCGCATCAGCACGGCGGTGGCGCCCAGCAGGCCGAAGATGGCTCCCGACGCACCGAGCGACGGCTGGTTCGGCGCCGCGATCAGATAGGTCAGGGCGCTGCCGGCCAGCCCGGAGATCAGGTACAGCGCGAGGAAGCGCACCCGTCCCAGCGCCGCCTCCAGCGGACCGCCGAGCCACCACAGCCCCAGCATGTTGAACGCGATGTGCCACACGGCCTGGTGCAGGAACACCGACGTGAGCAGGCGGTACCACTCCCCGTCGGCGACGCCGACGATCTGGCCGATGTCGGTGTTGAAGGCGAGCCCGATGAGATCCAGCTCACCCACGACGCGCTGCTCACTGGCGAGGACGGCGACGAAGACCGCGAGATTGAGCCCCAGCAGGATCTTCGTGATGAGACGGGGATCGGCGGCGATGGTGCCGCCGGCGATCGTGCGCGGCCGGGTGGAGGTCGGGGACATGCCCGAGCCGTTCGCCTCCCGTACGCAGTTCGGGCACTGGAATCCGACGGAGGCACTGATCATGCAGTCCGTGCAGATGGGCCGCTCGCAGCGGGTGCAGCGGATGCCTGTCTCACGGTCGGGGTGCCGGTAACAGTGGGGTGTCGCGTCGGCTGCGGGCCGGTCCGGGCCCCCGGGCTGCTGGTCCATCGGTCCCCTCGGTGCTCGTTGCGGCGGGAGGAGCACAGCGCACCGCCCTCCCCGTCCGGTATGTAACCACTACGGACGGGCAGGGCGGGATGGTTCCCCGAACGGGAATCCGAGACGTCGTGACGCGTCCGATGATTCAGCGGGACTCGACGACGACCGACTCGATCCTGACTTCCTCGACCGGGCGGTCGGTGCGCGGGTTGGTCTGGGTGGACCCGATGGCGTCCACGACCTTCTTGCTCGCCTCGTCGGTGACCTCACCGAAGATGGTGTGCTTGCGGGTCAGCCACGTGGTGGGCGCCAGGGTGACGAAGAACTGCGAGCCGTTGGTGCCCGGTCCCGCGTTCGCCATCGCCAGGAGGTACGGCTTGTCGAAGGCGAGGTCCGGGTGGAACTCGTCCTCGAACTCGTAGCCCGGACCGCCCGTGCCGTTACCCAGCGGGTCCCCGCCCTGGATCATGAAACCGCTGATGACGCGGTGGAAGACCGTGCCGTCGTACAGACGGTCGCTGGACTTCTTGCCGGTCGCCGGGTTGGTCCATTCGCGCTCGCCCTTGGCGAGCTCCACAAAGTTCTTGACCGTCTTCGGCGCGTGGTTCGGCAGGAGCCGGATCTCGATATCGCCGTGGTTGGTCTTCAGGGTGGCGTAAAGCTGCTCGGCCACGATCTGCCTTCCGTGAGTCTGCTCTGACCCTGTCGATCCTCGCACGGACGGCGGGCCGGCCGTCCGCCCCGTACCCCTCAACCGCTCCTCGGGTCCGGTGACGGGGAATCAGCGGCCGTCGTCGGGGCACAAGCGGGGCGGACAGGGCGTTGACCCGGATGCCCGCACCGCATGCCGGTCCGGCGTGCGGCAGGCATGATTTCGATCTGGGTGGACAGGCGGATCTTTGTCCAGTTAACGGGGGAAACCCCCAACCCCCTGACCGCCACCGAGGAGGAGGATCCTGTGACCCGCATGGACAGCGTGCGCGCCGCTACCGATTCGGCGAGGGAGAGCGTGCTGCACGCCGCGGAAGCGGTGGCGCCCTACGCCGACACGGCCAAGGAACAGGCCGCGTTGTACGCCGAAGAGGCCCGCGTCCGGCTCGCACCGAAGGTGTCGAAGGCCGCGAAGCAGGCTCGTGTTCAGTACGGCGCGCACGTGGCGCCGCATGTACCCCCGAAGGTCGACGAGGCCGCACAGCGTGCCGCGGCACGGACGCGGAAGGCCGCGCGTCAGGCCGCCGGCTACACGGTGCCGCGCGTCGAGCACGCGGTATCCGTCGCACAGCCGGTCGCCGGTGAGGCAGCGGCACGTTCCGCTGCCGCCATCGCCGCGCTGCGCGGTCAGATCACGGTGAAGGAGGTCCAGAAGCTTGTGAGGAAACATGAGCGACGGGCCAAGGCCGGACGGCTCGCCAAGGGCCTGGTGGTCCTCGGTGTACTGACCGGTGGCGCTTTCGCCGCGTGGAAGTGGTGGGACAAGCAGGCCAATCCCGACTGGCTGGTGGAGCCGCCCGCCCCTACCGAGGTCTCCGAGCACAACGCGACGCTGTCGTCCGTCGACGGCAGCCAGGGTGCGCTCGACCCCGAGGTGCAGGCCAAGCAGGCGGAGGAAGAAGAGGCGAGGAATCGCGACGACCGCCCGTGACGGGTGATCGGTGATCCGATGGACGGGTGATCCGCGGGACCGTGGTGCTCTCGCCGTACGACGACTGTCGCGGCCGGCGCAGGTGATGCGACGGCCCGGCCGGTCCGGTACGGCGGGTACCGCGTGCTCCGCGGGTGATTCGGGTACTGCCGGTGATCCGGGTGCCGCGGGTGACGCCGGCCGGTTCCGCCGCGGTGGGTACCGCTACGGCTGAGGCGGTGTCAGGCACGCCCCGCGTGGCGCGGGCGCCGTCTGCCGCGACACTGACACGGTCCGCGAGGCGCGCACCGTACGTGGTGCGGGCGCCGTACGTGCCGTACGTGGTGCGAGCGCCGGGAATCCTGACGGAATCCCGGTTCCTCACGCCGCCGCCGCCAGCGCCGCGTCGGCCGCGCGCTCGTTGTCGCGTGCCACGGCGGCGTCCGTACGGGTGTCGACGGGCAGGCGGCGGACCGAGGGTGACGAGCCGTGAGCCTCCGCGCGGATACGCTGCTCGATGGTCGGCGGGCGGGAGGTGTTCGCCGGCCGCGCGCTGTCCGGCAGGGCCCGTGCCCGCTGCACAGCGGGTGCCTCCTCCGCACCTCCTCCCCGCGACTCGGCGGTCACCGGGGAGCGGTCGCCCTTCGCGGGCTGCTCGGCGGGCTGCTGTACGGCGGCGTCCGCCGCGGCGGCGGGGGCGGTCAGCCCCAGGGTGGCGAGCACCGCGAAGAACGCGGTCAGGAAGACGGTCCACAGATTCTTGACCTTGAAGGCGGCCATGGCCCCTCGCTTTCAGGTTGCGCTCGGGTTGAGCGATCTACATACCTTCCTCATGATGTGTACGCATCTCGGGAATCGAGGGACCAACGCCGTCGCTGCGCAGTTCTTCTGATGAACACCACCCATACGGTGCAACGAGTGCGGTTAATCGTTTGTCGTGCCGCGTCAGGCGGCCGTCCGGCCCTCCCGAAAGTAGAGCGAGCGTTCTATCCAGTAGGCTTCCGCCGTGAGGACGGCGGAGCAGAACCACACCGCGGACGCGGAACGCCCGGTCGGCACGCGCGAGAGGATCGTCCGGGCCGCCTCCCTGCTGATGCGGCGCCAGGGCTACGACGGCACGGGGATCAAACAGATCTCCACCGAGGCCGGGGCCACCCTCGGTTCGGTCTACCACTTCTTCCCCGGCGGGAAGCGGCAGCTGGCCGTCGCCGCGATCGAGCACGGGGACCGGGAGTTCGCCGACGAACTGCGCCACACCCTCGACGGCGCCGCGGACCCCGCCCAGGCGGTGATCGACTGCGCGCACCGCCTCGCGGAGGGGCTGCGCGAGTCCGGCTGGGTCGAGGGCTGCCCGGTCACCTCCACCGCCCTCGGTACGGCGGGCCCCGCACCCGACATCCAGGAGGCCGCGGCTGCCGCGTTCGCGAACTGGCGCGACCTGGTGTACGCGCGACTTCGCCGCGCCGGCGTCGCCGAGGAGGACGCCCACGATCTCGCCCATACGGTGATCAGCACCCTGGAAGGCGCCGAACTGGCGGCCCAGGTGTCCCGCAGCGAGCGCCCGCTGCTGACCGCCGGGCGTCACCTCGCCCAGCTCATCGGCCTCTACGCCCCCACGGCGGAGGATTCCTGAGGTCACGTCAGTCCATTGGTGCGACGCCCGGCAGATCCCCGTCACCCGGTCCCGGCCATGGGCCCACCGGTTGGGCCCGAACGGCCGGGACGAGCGCGCGGTGGGCCCACCGGGCCCACTGATCCGAAGAGGTCGCCGGCCGGCCGGCCCGGCGGCCGGCACCGCGGCCCTGGCCGGTTTCGCCCTGGCGCCTCCGCACCCGCCGCCCCGGCACGCCGGCCGCGACCGCCGGCCCCGAAGGCTGCGCGCACCCTCGCAAAAATCCCCTCCGACCCGCGTTTCCGCTGGTCGGAGGGGATTTCAAGGAGTGGAGCCTAGGGGAGTCGAACCCCTGACATCTGCCATGCAAAGACAGCGCTCTACCAACTGAGCTAAGGCCCCGGAAGGGGTGTACGACGGTGCCGCGAGACGTCTCGCCGACCGCCGGGGACCAGAGTACCGGGTGTCCCCCGTGATCTCGCAAAAGGATTGGGACTCCCGGTGCGCGACCCCGCTCCGTAGGATGCCCCAGAGGTTCGCAGCAGCGAAGCTGCCGCCTGGGGAAGCGATGGGGAGACGCGAATGGACGCCGCACAGCAGGAATCGACAGCAAGAGCCAGAGAACTTCAGCGCAGCTGGTACGGAGAGCCGCTCGGCGCTCTCTTCCGCCGACTCATCGACGACCTGGGTCTGAATCAGGCCAGGCTCGCCGCGGTCCTCGGTCTGTCGGCGCCCATGCTCTCGCAGTTGATGAGCGGCCAGCGCGCCAAGATCGGGAACCCCGCCGTCGTCCAGCGCGTCCAGGCGCTCCAGGACCTGGCGGGACAGGTCGCCGACGGCAGCGTCAGCGCCGCCGAGGCGACCGCCAGGATGGACGAGGTCAAGAAGTCTCAGGGGGGCTCCGTCCTGACCGGCACCAGCCAGACGACCAACAGCACCGGTGCGCCGACCGTGCGGCGGGTCGTCCGCGAGATCCAGTCACTGCTGCGGTCGGTAGCGGCCGCCGGTGACATCATCGACGCGGCGGACTCCCTCGCACCGAGCCACCCCGAGCTGGCAGAGTTCCTCCGGGTGTACGGAGCCGGGCGCACCGCCGAGGCGGTCGCGCACTACGAGGCGCACCAGAACTAGGCCGGAGCCGGGCACGGCAGGCACGACACAGAACGCGGCCGAGGGCGACGGTCCGCCGGACAGGACGACTGGGAGCGAGCGCGGCGCAATGGGTGAGGTCTTCGCTGGTCGGTACGAGTTGGTCGACCCGATCGGACGTGGCGGTGTGGGCGCCGTCTGGCGTGCCTGGGACCACCGGCGGCGCCGGTACGTGGCGGCCAAGGTGCTCCAGCAGAGCGACGCCCACACGCTGCTGCGTTTCGTACGCGAGCAGGCCCTGCGGATCGATCACCCCCATGTGCTCGCACCGGCCAGCTGGGCCGCCGACGACGACAAGGTCCTGTTCACCATGGACCTGGTGGGCGGCGGATCACTGGCCCATCTGATCGGCGACTACGGCCCGCTGCCCCCGCGCTTCGTCTGCACCCTGCTCGACCAGCTGCTCTCCGGTCTCGCGGCGGTGCACGCGGAGGGAGTCGTCCACCGCGACATCAAGCCGGCCAACATACTCCTGGACGCCACCGGGACGGGCCGGCCGCATCTGAAGCTGTCGGACTTCGGTATCTCCATGCGCAAGGGCGAACCGCGTCTGACGGAGACCAACTACGTGGTGGGCACGCCCGGTTATTTCGCACCGGAGCAGATGATGGGCGCGGAGCCGGACTTCCCCGCCGACTTCTTCGCCGTCGGCCTGGTCGCGCTCTATCTGCTCCAGGGCCAGAAACCCGACTCCAAGGCCCTGGTGGAGTATTTCACCGCGCACGGCACCCCCGGAGCGCCGCAGGGGATTCCCGAGCCGCTGTGGCAGGTCCTCGCCGGACTGCTCCAGCCGGATCCGGACGCCCGGTTCCGTACGGCGACGGGGGCCCGCAAGGCGCTGACGACCGCCGCCGAGATGCTGCCAGACGAGACGGACGACGACGAGCCCGTCGAGGTCTTCGACCAACTCGGGCCGCTGCCGAGCCCGTTCGGCCCCGAGGGGCCCGTCGCGGCCCCGGGCTCGGGCCGGCACGCCCTCAAGTCGCCGTCGTACGCGAACGAGCCCACCGGTGACATCACGGGCGCCACTCCGCCCGACCCGGGCGTCACGGGCGTCACGGGCGGGGCCGCCGGGGGAGCGGCCGGCGACCCGGCGGGCGGCCGGCCGGACGGCGTGACCGGCGGACAGCCGCAGCCCGGCCCGCGGACCTCCATGTCGGAGACGGGCAGCTTCCACCTCCCGCCGCCGCCCCAGCCGGACCCTCACCAGCCATCACCACAGCAGCCCTACCAACCCCCGTCCGGGCCGCACCCGTCGCAGCCGTCCCCGCCCACCGCCTCCCGCACCGCGCCCGCGCATCCGCTCACGCCCCCTCCCTCCGCCGCGCCCGATCTGTCGCAGGCACCCACCACCTCGGTGCCGCACGACCTGCCGCACACCCGTCGGTACACCGCTCAGCAGCCCGGGGTTCCCACCCAGTACCCACCGGCCCCGTACGCTCCCGTCGCCCCCGCCGCACCCCCGGCTCCCCGCGCGTTCGACGACACGGCGCCCGCCCCCGCCTCGCGCGGACGACGGCCGGGACCGCCACCCAAGGTGGCGATCCCGGTCCTGCTGCTCGCGCTGGTCTGTTTCGGTGTGGGGTTCTGGGCCCTCTCCCAGATCTGACGGGCCGCCCCGCCGCTTCCGCCGCTTCCGCCGTTCCGCTACCGCCCCGCGTCCCGGCGCCGAGCGAGCAGCGCCCATCCCCCGAGCCCCAGTACCAGCACCGTCCCCGTACCGATCCCGCCGGCCGCGACCAGCGTCATCGTGCCGCTGTCCCCGGCGTCACCCGGGCTCTCGCCGCCGGCGCCGTCCCCGTCCGGCACGGTGAACTCCCCGGCCGGCCCCGCGTACTCCGGTCCGTCCACCGCCGTGCCTTCGACATTCACACGCACCGTCAGGCTGTACGGCCCCGGCCCGAACTTCTCGCCGACCTCCGGGTTGAGGCTCACGCGCAGGTAGTACCAGCCCGCGAAGCGCATCGCCTTCTTGGCGGGGGTGGAGCTGAAGCGGTTCCCGTGGTACACGGGTGGCGCCGGATCCGTCGACGTCCCCTTCGGCTCGCCTTTGTACGACATCGTGTCGGTGCTGTCGACCAGCCCCCTCGCCGGGTTGTACACGGCGAGGGACATCGCTCCGGTGACCAGGCCGCTGCCGTCCGAACCCCCCAGCTCCGCGGCGGCGAACAGCTGCTGGCCCCAGTCGACGGGCACCCGGTAGAAGAGGGATTCGCCGGGATCGATCTCCGCCGTCCACTCCCCGTCGCCCAGGGTCGTGGCCGCGCTGAAGCCGGCGCCGCCCGCCCGTTCCCCGGTGCCGCCGGACGGCGGCCCGGGGGAGGCGCTCGGCCAGGCCTCGGGAGCGTCGGCGGACCCGCCGGCCTTCACCGCGGGCTCGGACAGGAACCGCAGTTCCAGGTCCCACGGTTCCTGCGAGGACATCGGCTTCGACTCCCTCTCCAGGACCACGTAGTACGTACCGGCCCCCCGGCAGGCCCCGTGTTGCTTGCCGGTGAGAGTCCGGGACACGTACGCGGTCAGCGGCTGGGGGTAGTCGCCCGTCGGCAGCACCCTGGCCTGCTCCGAGTCGCAGTCCTTGCCCTCGCCGTCCTGCATCCTGACCGTGATCTTGTCGCCGTAGTCCAGCACCGAATCCAGCCCGGGCACGGCGGTCGCCGACACGTACGCGTTCTCCGCGTCGTCCAGTTCGAGCTGGTAGTAGAGCTTCTTGCCCGGCTCGATCGAATACCGGTACGTGGAGCCCTCGTCGAGCTGCCCCGCGTCGCCGGTGCCCGTCCCGCCCTCAAGAGTCCGGGCGTCCTTGTCGATCTCGTACGCGGTCGGCCTCCCGGCGGCCGCGGCCGTGCCGGACAGTCCAGGCAGGCCGGTGAGGACGGGGCCGCCGGACGCCCCCGGCTGCGCCACCACCGCGCACATCGCCGCCGCCGCGACCAGCGCGACCCGGCCCCTGCTGCGCAGCCTCTTCACGAGCGTCCCCTTGTCGTCCGGCGGCCCCGCCGCCCACCACCAACAGCCCGCCCATCCTGCCCCGCCGGTCCGGCCCGTGTCTGCGCGGGCAGCCGATCCGTAACGCCCCCATCACCCGCGACCGGCCCGGAATTTCACAGAAGCAACCAGATTATTCGCTCAGGTGAACTCGCGGTCCGACTTCCCCGGGACAGCGCGAAGCCCCGGCCGTCTCGGCGGCCGGGGCTTCGCGAACCGACTAGTGGGTCTCAGACACCCGAACCTGCGGGCACGGAGTCGGTCGCCTCCGTCCACAGGTCCTGCTCGGCGCGATCCGCCTGGATCTGGCGGTACACGAGGAGCCCGCCGATGGCGGCCAGTGCGACCAGGAGAAGCTTCTTCACCGCGCGACCTCGTCTTTCCTTGTCCTTGGGGCCTTCTGGCGCCCGACTATACACACCGGCCGATACCGATCGGTGACCTGCGTGCGCCCCGGCTGAGGGGCCACGACGACCGGTCAACACCCCTGCGGTACAAAGCGATCCGCCCGGACAGAAGACTCTCTGTCCGGGCGGATCGGCGCTGTGGGGCTAACAGGATTTGAACCTGTGGCCTCATCCTTATCAGGGATGCGCTCTAACCAACTGAGCTATAGCCCCGCGCTGCCCCTGAAGATTAGCGCACTCCAGGGCCAGTCCCAAAATCGATACCGGGGCCGTGCTCCGCACCGCCCGTCCACCGTCCGGCCCCGTGTCGAGCCTGGTGGAAGGGCGTCCTACTCGTCCTCGGCGAGCGTCAACTCGACGCCCCCCACGAAGCCGGCGGACAGGTTGTAGATGAACGATCCGAGCGTCGCCAGCGCGGTCGCGAGCACCACGTCGATCACGGCGATCACCGAGGTGAAGATGAGCACCCGCGGCAGCGAGAGGAACGACTGGAGGTCGAAGCCGTTGCTCTCGTTCGAGCCCGTCGCCTCGCTGATCGTCCCGCCCACCGTCGAGAAGACGCCCATCGCGTCCATGACCATCCACAGCACCGCGGCCGCGATGACCGTGCACACACCGAGCGCGATGGAGAGCAGGAAGCTGACCTTCATCACCGACCACGGGTCGGCCTTCGCCACCCGCAGCCGCGCCTTGCGCGTGCGCGGGGTCGTGCGCGCGCCCGTGCGCGGCAGGCGGACGCCCGCCGACGTGGGCTGCCGGACGCCGCCCTGGTGTGTCTGTCCCGGCTGCCCCGGCCCCACGCCCTGCCCCTGTCCCTGTCCGACCTGGACATGCGGCTGCGCCTGCGCCCGCTGCTGTCCGCCCTGTGTTCCCCCGCCCTGCGGCGTCGGATACGCCTGCGGCGGGTGATACGGCTGCGCCGCCTGCTGCGGCTGCTGCTCGGATCCGTATGTGTCGTAAGGGGGCTGCTGCCCCCGGGTGCCGGTCACCGTAACCCCCTGGGAGTCCGTGGCAGGGCCACGAGCACCGTTCCCTCCGGAATCGGCCGATCCGGCGCCCGTGGCTCCACTCACGCTTCTACTCCTCGTGCTCCGCTACCGAGGGCTGGGTGCCCTCAGCGTCCTCGGCAGGCGCGGCCGCTTCGGTCGCCGGTCCGTCACCGGCATCATCGCCGACGACCCCTTCGACCTCTTCGGCCTCACGACCGGCCTCGGCATTACGAGCGATGCCGACGACGGCATCGCGCTTGCCCAGGTTGATCAGTTGGACACCCATCGTGTCACGGCCCGTCTCCCTGACTTCGTTGACTCGCGTACGAATCACACCGCCGCCCAGGGTGATGGCGAGGATCTCGTCCGTCTCCTCGACCACCAGCGCACCGACCAGCGAACCGCGGTCCTCCACGATCTTCGCGGCCTTGATACCGAGGCCGCCACGTCCTTGAACCCGATACTCGTCGACGTTGGTCCGCTTCGCGTAACCGCCGTCAGTAGCAGTGAACACGAACGTACCGGGCCGGACGACATTCATCGAGAGCAGTTCGTCCCCTTCGCGGAAGCTCATCCCCTTCACACCCGATGTCGCACGCCCCATCGGGCGCAGCGCGTCGTCCGTCGCGGTGAATCGGATCGACTGCGCCTTCCGGCTGATGAGCAGCAGATCGTCCTCGGCCGAGACCAGTTCGGCACCGATCAGCTCGTCGTCCGCGCCCGAGTCCGTCTCACGGAGGTTGATCGCGATCACACCGCCGGAGCGGGGCGAGTCGTAATCCTTCAGTGACGTCTTCTTCACCAGACCGGCCTTGGTGGCCAGCACCAGGTACGGCGCCGCCTCGTAGTCCCGTACGGCGAGGATCTGCGCGATCTTCTCGTCCGGCTGGAACGCCAGGAGGTTGGCCACGTGCTGGCCGCGGGCGTCCCGCCCGGCGTCCGGCAGCTCGTACGCCTTCGCCCGGTACACCCGGCCCTTGTTCGTGAAGAACAGCAGCCAGTGGTGCGTCGTCGACACGAAGAAGTGGTCCACGATGTCGTCCGACTTGAGCTTCGTGCCGCGCACGCCCTTGCCGCCGCGCTTCTGCGAGCGGTAGTCGTCCGTCTTCGTCCGCTTCACATAGCCGCCACGCGAGATGGTGACGACGATGTCCTCCTCGGCGATCAGGTCCTCGATGGACATGTCACCGTCGAACGGCACCAGCTTGGAGCGCCGGTCGTCGCCGAACTTGTCGACGATGACGGCCAGTTCCTCGCTGACGATCCGCCGCTGCCGCTCGGGCGAGACGAGGATCGCGTTGTACTCGTTGATCTTCGCCTGGAGTTCGTCGTGCTCGGCGACGATCTTCTGCCGCTCCAGCGCCGCCAGCCGGCGCAGCTGCATCTCCAGGATGGCGTTCGCCTGGATCTCGTCGATCGTCAGCAGCTGCATCAGACCGCCGCGCGCGGTCTCGACGGTGTCGCTGCGCCGGATCAGCGCGATGACCTCGTCGATCGCGTCCAGCGCCTTGAGCAGACCGCGCAGGATGTGCGCGCGCTCCTCGGCCTTGCGCAGCCGGAACCTGGTGCGCCGGACGATGACCTCGATCTGGTGCGTCACCCAGTGCCGGATGAACGCGTCGATCGACAGCGTGCGCGGCACCCCGTCCACCAGCGCCAGCATGTTGGCGCCGAAGTTGGTCTGGAGCTCGGTGTGCTTGTAGAGGTTGTTCAGCACGACCTTGGCGACCGCGTCGCGCTTGAGCACGACCACCAGCCGCTGCCCCGTGCGCGAGGACGTCTCGTCACGGACGTCGGCGATCCCGCCGATCTTGCCGTCCTTCACGAGGTCGGCGATCTTCTGCGCGAGGTTGTCCGGGTTGACCTGGTACGGCAGCTCCGTGACGACCAGGCACTGCCGGTTCTGGATCTCCTCGACCGCGACGACCGCGCGCATCGTGATCGAGCCACGGCCGGTGCGGTACGCCTCCTCGATGCCCTTGCGGCCCACGACCAGCGCGCCGGACGGGAAGTCCGGGCCCTTGATCCGCTCGATCAGGGCGTCCAGCAGTTCCTCGTGCGAGGCGTCCGGGTGCTCAAGCGCCCACTGCGCGCCCGCGGCGACCTCCCGCAGATTGTGCGGCGGGATGTTGGTGGCCATACCGACGGCGATTCCGGCCGAGCCGTTGATCAGCAGGTTCGGGAAGCGCGCCGGCAGGACCGTCGGCTCCTGGTTGCGGCCGTCGTAGTTGTCCGTGAAGTCGACGGTCTCCTCGTCGATGTCCCGGAGCATCTCCATCGACTGCGGCATCAGCTTGCACTCTGTGTACCGCATGGCGGCGGCCGGGTCGTTGCCGGGAGAGCCGAAGTTGCCGTTGGAGTCCACCAGCGGCATCCGCATCGACCACGGCTGCGCGAGGCGGACCAGCGCGTCGTAGATCGAGGAGTCGCCGTGCGGGTGGTAGGTGCCCATGACGTCACCGACGACGCGGGCGCACTTGTAGAAGCCTTTCTCGGGCCGGTACCCGCCGTCGTACATCGCGTACAGCACCCGGCGGTGCACGGGCTTCAGACCGTCCCGTACGTCGGGCAGCGCGCGCGACACGATGACGGACATCGCGTAGTCGAGGTAGGAGCGCTGCATCTCCGTCTCGAGCCCCACGGGCTCGACACGCATGCCCACGCCTTCGACGGCGGGCACCTCTTCGGGCATCACAGGAGTGTTCTCGTCGGCCATTGCTGGTCAAAGTTCCTTTCGGCCATTTCGATGGCGGTCAGCGGGGGGCCGACTCAGATGTCGAGGAAGCGGACGTCCTTGGCGTTGCGCTGGATGAACGAGCGCCGGGCCTCGACGTCCTCACCCATCAGCACCGAGAACAGGTCGTCGGCCTGCGCCGCGTCGTCGAGCGTGACCTGGCCGAGCACCCGGTGGTCGACGTCCATCGTCGTGATGCGCAGCTCCTCGGCGTTCATCTCACCGAGGCCCTTGAAGCGCTGGATCGAGTCTTCCTTGATCCGCTTGCCGTTCTGCTTGCCCAGCTCCACCAGGGCGTCGCGCTCCCGGTCGGAGTACGCGTACTCGAAGTCGTCCCGGCCCCACTTGATCTTGTACAGCGGCGGGCGCGACAGATAGACGTACCCGGCCTCGACCAGCGGGCGCATGAAGCGGAAGAGGAAGGTCAGCAGCAGCGTGTTGATGTGCTGGCCGTCGACGTCGGCGTCCGCCATCAGGATGATCTTGTGATAGCGGAGCTTCTCGATGTCGAAGTCCTCGTGCACACCCGTGCCGAACGCCGAGATCAGCGCCTGCACCTCGGTGTTCTGGAGGATCTTGTCGATCCGCGCCTTCTCGACGTTCAGGATCTTGCCGCGGATCGGCAGAATGGCCTGATACTGCGGGTTACGGCCGGACTTCGCGCTGCCGCCGGCCGAGTCGCCCTCGACGATGAAGATCTCGCACTTGGCCGGGTCGTTCGACTGGCAGTCGCTCAGCTTGCCGGGCAGCGACGCCGACTCCAGCAGGCCCTTGCGGCGGGTCAGGTCCCGCGCCTTACGGGCCGCGACCCGGGCCGTGGCCGCCTGGATCGCCTTACGGATGATGTCGGCCGCCTCATTGGGATGCCGGTCGAACCAGTCCGTCAGGTGCTCGTGCACGATCTTCTGCACGAAGGTCTTCGCCTCCGTGTTGCCGAGCTTGGTCTTCGTCTGGCCCTCGAACTGCGGCTCGCCGAGCTTCACCGAGATGATCGCCGTCAGACCCTCGCGGATGTCCTCGCCCGCCAGGTTGTCGTCCTTCTCGCGCAGGAACTTCTTCTCGCGCGCGTAGCGGTTGACCAGGCCGGTCATCGCCGCGCGGAAGCCCTCCTCGTGCGTACCGCCCTCATGCGTGTGGATCGTGTTCGCGAAGGAGTACACACCCTCGCTGTACTGCGAGTTCCACTGCATCGCGATCTCCACCGAGAGCATCCGCTCCTTGTCCTCGGCGTCGATGTCGATGACCGTGGGGTGGATCAGCTCGCCCTTGCGGGAGTTCAGGTACTTCACGAAGTCGACGATGCCGCCTTCGTAGAAGTACGTGACGCTGCGCACCGGCTCCTCGCCGGGGGTCTCGGTCGAGTCCGTACCCGCGATGTCCGCTCCGACGACGGCCTTCGCCGACTCGCGCTCGTCGGTCAGCTTCAGGGTCAGGCCCTTGTTGAGGAAGGCCATCTCCTGGAACCGCCGCGACAGCGTCTCGAAGGAGTACTCCGTGGTCTCGAAGACGTCCGGGTCGGCCCAGAAGGTGACCGTCGTGCCCGTCTCGTCCGTGGCCTCGTTGCGCGCCAGCGGCGCCGTCGGCACCCCGAGCTTGTAGTCCTGCGTCCAGCGGTGGCCGTCGGTCTTGACCTCGACGGCGACCTTCGTGGAGAGCGCGTTCACCACGGAGACACCCACGCCGTGCAGACCGCCGGAGACGGAGTAACCGCCGCCGCCGAACTTGCCGCCCGCGTGCAGCACCGTCAGCACGACCTCGACGGCCGGCTTGCCCTCGGACGGGACGATGCCCACGGGGATACCGCGGCCGTTGTCGACCACGCGCACGCCGCCGTCGGCGAGGATCGTGACGTCGATGGTGTCCGCGTGCCCGGCCAGGGCCTCGTCGACGGAGTTGTCGACGACCTCGGTCACCAGGTGATGAAGGCCACGTTCACCGGTCGAGCCGATGTACATACCGGGACGCTTACGGACCGCGTCCAGGCCCTCCAGCACCGTGATGGCGCTGGCGTTGTACGAGCCCGTTGCCTCGCCGTTCTCACCGGTGGCTACGGACGGAGTGTTGTCGTTGGGGTTGCCGGAATCGGCCACGAAGCGCCCTTTCTGGCACAGCACAGGCCGTTCTCCGGGCAGGCGGGAGCGGCTGCGTCGTTCGGCTTGCGACAGTGTTTGACAGTCTTGGTAGGCGACTCCCGCCTGAGAGGCGGGATTCTTCATCAGTCTACCGGTAGCGGCGACCCGAATGGGGGTTTGCAGGTACCTGAGTCCGCATGTGCCGCCCTGAACCGGCGGCTGCCGACTCCCCATATTCGGGCAGGGGCTCCAAGAGGCTCACACCGGCTTTGAGCGCTTCGGGCTGTCAACCTCCGGCTACGGTGCGGGACACCTCACGCTCCGTGGGCGCAGGACGAGGTCGGAGGGCTCTCCGCGGAGAGGCGGAGTGACTTGGTGGCACTGGTGTGAAGTGGGGCCCCTGGAGGGGCTGTTGGGGCTTTCCGGGCGCCCCGTCGGCGCCCGTCGGGACGGCTCCGGACGGCGGGAATGGGCGGCGGCGTGGCCGAAGGGGCGGCGACGGCGCGAGGGGGCGGACGGCGGCGCGCTCCCGCTCAGCCGTACGGGCCCGCCCGGCCACCGGCGGTCCCGGCGCGGGCCCGCGTGAGCCGTACGCCCCCGTGAGCGGGGGCGCGCTCAGCCGTACGTGTCCCCCGGACCCCTGCTGCCGGGCGCCCGCAGCGCGCCGAAGCGCCGCGAAGGGCCGCCCGGACCGCGCACCTTGATCACCTTCACCGTGCCGTGCCCCAGATCCTCGTTCAGCCGGGCCACCAGGCGCGGGGCCAGCAGCCGCAGCTGTGTCGCCCAGGCCGTCGAGTCGCAGACCACCGTCAGGATCCGCTCGTCCTCCTCGTACCGCTCGGGCACACAGTGCTTGGCCAGGTCGTCGCCCACGATCTGCGGCCAGCGGCCCATCACACCGCCCACGGCTGCGGGCGTCTCCCAGCCGCGCTCGGTGATCAGCCGGTTGATCGCGGCACCCAGCGACAGCGGATCGCGGCCGTCGGCCCCCGAGCCCGAGCGCAGACCGCCGCCCCGGCGGGCCTGCTTCTTCTGCTGGGCCGCCGCGCCACGGGCCCGCGCCTGCTCCTTCGCCGCACGCAGCGCCACCCGGGCCAGATCGACGCCCGACGACTCGGTGCCCGACGACTCGGCGGGCACCGACTCGGCGGCCGGACCGGGCACCGGCGGCGGTCCCGCGCTCCCGGCGGCCGGACCGGGCGGCGTGGCGGGCACACCGGTCCCCGCGGGCCGCTCCGGGCGCTCGGGGCCCTTCATGTCCGCTCCACGGTGCCGTCGGCCACCGTGTACCGCGCCCCGGCCAGAACCCCCGGCACGTCGTCGTCCACCGCGGCCGTGACCAGCACCTGCTCACCCGGCGCGACCAGCTCCGCCAGCCGCTCCCGGCGCCGCGCGTCCAGTTCCGCGAAGACGTCGTCGAGGACCAGCACCGGCTCGTTGCCCTCGGCGCGCAGCAGGTCGTACGAGGCCAGCCGCAGGGCCAACGCGTACGACCAGGACTCGCCGTGGCTCGCGTACCCCTTGGCCGGCAACTGGCCGAGCTTCAGCAGCAGTTCGTCCCGGTGCGGACCCACCAGCGTGACCCCCCGCTCGATCTCCTGCTTGCGTGTCCCCGCCAGCGCCTCCATCAGCCGCGCGTACAGCTCCTCACGGGAACGCGGCACCTCACCGGCGTCGGAACCGGCGGAGGAGGAGCGGTACTCCAGCGCCACCGGACCCCCGCCGGGCGCCAGTTGCTCGTACGCCTTGTCCGTCAGCGGCTGAAGCGTCTCGATCAGATCCATCCGCTGCGCCAGCAACTCCGCGCCCACCTGGGCCAGATGCTGGTCCCACACGTCGAGCGTGGAGAGATCCATGCCGCGGCCGCCGTGCCGCCGGGCCATCGCCGCCGACTTCAGCAGGGTGTTGCGCTGCTTGAGCACCCGGTCGTAGTCGGAGCGCACGCCCGCCATGCGCGGGGAGCGCGCCGTGATCAGCTCGTCGAGGAAGCGGCGCCGCTCACCGGGGTCGCCCTTCACCAGCGCCAGGTCCTCCGGTGCAAACAGCACCGTCCGTACTATCCCCAGCACATCACGCGGTCTGACCTGCGAGGACCTGTTGATCCTGGCCCTGTTCGCGCGGCCCGGATTGAGTTCGAGCTCGATCAGCTGCGAGCGCTCGCCCTGGGTCACGGCGGCCCGGATCACCGCGCGCTCCGCGCCCATCCGCACCAGCGGGGTGTCCGAGGAGACACGGTGGCTGCCGAGCGAGGCGAGATAGCCGACGGCCTCGACCAGATTGGTCTTCCCCTGCCCGTTCGCCCCCACGAACACGGTGACGCCCGGATCGAGCGGCACCTCGATCCGAGCGTACGAGCGGAAGTCGGCCAGCGACAGATGGGTGACGTGCATGGACCGCGCCGACCTCCCGCTCTGGCGCCGCCGCGTGTGCGAGCGGCTGCTACTTGTTCTTGGGACCGGCCGGCTTGACGGGCTTACCGGGCTTGCCCGGCTTGCTCTCGTCCGCCTGCTCGACCGCGTGGCCACCGAACTGGTTGCGCAGCGCGGCGACCATCTTCATCTGCGGCGAGTCGTCCTGCCGGGACGCGAACCGGGCGAACAGCGACGCCGTGATCGCGGGCAGGGGCACCGCGTGGTCGATGGCCGCCTCGACCGTCCACCGGCCCTCACCGGAGTCGTCCGCGTATCCCCGGAGGGCGTCCAGGTGCTCGTCGCCGTCCAGCGCGTTGACCGCCAGGTCCAGCAGCCAGGAACGGATGACCGTGCCGTCCTGCCAGGAGCGGAAGACCTCGCGGACGTCGGTGACCGAGTCGACCTTCTCCAGCAGCTCCCAGCCCTCGGCGTAGGCCTGCATCATGGCGTACTCGATGCCGTTGTGGACCATCTTGGCGAAGTGGCCGGCGCCGACCTTGCCCGCGTGGACCGAGCCGCGGTCGCCCTCCGGCTTCAGGGCGTCGAAGATCGGCTGGACCTTCGCCACGTGCTCGGCGTCGCCGCCGTACATCAGCGCGTAGCCGTTCTTCAGGCCCCAGACACCGCCGGAGACTCCGCAGTCGACGAAGCCGACGCCCTTGATGCCGAGCTCCACGGCGTGCTTCTCGTCGTCCGTCCAGCGTGAGTTGCCGCCGTCCACGACCACGTCGCCGGGGGACAGCAGCCCCGCCAGCTCGTCGATCGTGGACTGCGTCGCCGCACCGGAGGGGACCATCACCCAGACGACGCGGGGAGCCTTGAGCGTGCTCACCAGCTCTTCGAGGCTGTGGACGTCCGCGACGTCCGCGTTCCGGTCGTATCCGATGACGGTGTGGCCTGCGCGGCGGATGCGCTCGCGCATGTTGCCGCCCATCTTGCCGAGGCCGACGAGACCGAGCTCCATCAATGGTTCCTTAAGCGTTGAGCCGACAGTCGTTCAGGCGCGGGGCGGGCGGCGACGGTGCCGCGGCCCCGGCCCGAGCCTACGCCGGGCCCGCCGGGACGGCTCGACGGCACCGCCCCGGCCGTGGGCGGCGCACCGTCGGTCCGGCGGGACGGCGGGACACGTGATCAGCCCGACAGCCGCACCGGCATGATCAGGTACTTGTACGCGTCGTCGGCCTCGGCGTCCAGCGCCGGCTTCCCGCTGAGGAGCGCCGGCTTGGTGGAGGTCGTGAAGGACAGCTGCGCGACCGGCGAGTCGATGGCGCTGAGGCCGTCGAGCAGGAACGTCGGGTTGAAGGCGATCGAGATGTCGTCGCCGTCGAGCTTCGCGTCGACCCTCTCCACAGCCTGTGCGTCGTCGCTGGAACCCGCTTCGAGGATGAGCACGCCCTGCTCGAAGCTGAGCCGCACGGGGGTGTTGCGCTCGGCGACCAGCGCCACGCGCTTGACGGCCTCGACGAACGGCGCCGTCTCGATCACCGCGACCGAGTTGAACTCCGTCGGGAACAGCGTCCGGTACTTCGGGAGGTCGCCTTCGAGCAGCCGTGTGGTCGTCCGCCGGCCCGCGCCCTCGAATCCGATCAGCCCCTCGCCCGCGCCGGAGCCCGAGAGCGCCAGCGTGACGGTGTCGCCGCTGGTGAGCGCCTTCGCGGTGTCCAGGAGCGTCTTGGCGGGCACCAGGGCTACCGCGGAGATGTCGGAGACCTCCGGCTTCCACAGGAAGTCGCGGACCGCGAAGCGGTAGCGGTCGGTCGAGGCGAGCGTGACGGTGTCGCCCTCGATCTCGATCCGCACGCCGGTGAGCACCGGGAGCGTGTCGTCACGGCCGGCGGCGATGGCCACCTGGGCGGCGGCGGAGGCGAAGACCTCGCCGGGCACGGTGCCGGTGGCGGTCGGCATCTGCGGCAGCGCCGGGTACTCGTCCACAGGCAGTGTGTGCAGGGTGAACCGGGAGGAGCCGCAGACCACCGTCGCCCGTACACCGTCTGTGGAAATCTCCACCGGCCGGTTGGGGAGGGCGCGGCAGATGTCGGCGAGGAGCCGGCCGGAGACGAGGACGGTGCCGTCCTCCTCCACCTCGGCGTCCACCGAGACCCGGGCCGAGACCTCGTAGTCGAAGCTGGAGAAGCTGAGCGCGCCCTCCTCGGCCTTCAGCAGAAGGCCCGCGAGAACGGGGGCCGGCGGACGGGCCGGGAGGCTGCGGGCCACCCAGGCCACCGCCTCCGCCAGTACATCGCGCTCCACCCGGATCTTCACCGGAACCGCCTCCTGCTGTTGCTGACTCGCCCTGCCGGCCTTCTACGTCGTCGGCATGAGCTCACTCCGCCGTGGGCAGGGTGAGGTTGCCGGGGACCAGTCTGACGTACGGCACCGACACTCGGTGCTGCTCGGGGTCAAGTCGCGACAACCGGCCGGGCGCGGTCCGGCGCCGAGTTGTGCACAGCACCCACTTCCAAACGGATTCCCAGGTAACTCCAGGTGTTAGTAGTAGTAGGGCCTGTGGATTCCGTGGATAACGTCGTTTTCGCAGCTCAGAGCCGCTTTTTTGTCCACCGGTCCTGTGGGCGCCGACGGTGGACAACCCCGTCGCTCTGTGGACAGCCGAAAGTTCTGCACAGCCGGTGCACAGGGCACCCCGACTTCTCCCCAGGGTCGTCCCCAGCTTTTCCGACGTTCCCCACAGGGTCCGGGACAACCTCGGTGTGACGCCTTTCACTCGACACGGTGAACAGACGTGTTTCGTTGCCGAACAGTGGACAGCGGTGTGGAGAAGCGGGCCGAAGCTGTGGGCAACGGGCCGCTGCCTGTGGGCCGCCGGTGGACAACCGGACGCCGGTCCTGTGGGCGGGAAAACTGTCCACAGGCTGTGGAGGAGAGTTGGCCACAAATCCCCAGGGGTCTGACCTGGCATGATCCAATCCCGGTCGGCCCGCCTGTGGACGCAGTCTGGACAACTTATCGATCCCCAGGGTGTGGACGGCCGACAGGGCCGTTCTCTGTGGAGAAACGGCCCTCGACGGCCCGTATTCGAACAGCGGTTGAGCGCCGGTCGTGCCCCGATCAACCGCCGGACATGACGAAGGGCGCCCCGGGACGGTGTCCCGAAGCGCCCGCAGGGCCGGCCGTGAGGCGTCGGCCGGTCGCGTCAGCCGTTCTTGATGCGGTTGGTGAGTTCGGTGACCTGGTTGTAGATGGAGCGCCGCTCGGCCATCAGCGCGCGGATCTTCCGGTCCGCGTGCATCACGGTCGTGTGGTCGCGGTTGCCGAACTGGGCGCCGATCTTGGGCAGCGACAGGTCGGTCAGCTCACGGCAGAGGTACATCGCGATCTGCCGGGCCGTCACCAGCACCCGGCTGCGCGACGATCCGCAGAGGTCCTCCACGGTCAGCCCGAAGTAGTCGGCCGTCGCCGCCATGATGGCGCCCGCGGTGATCTCGGGGGCCGAGTCCTCGCCACCCGGGATGAGGTCCTTGAGCACGATCTCGGTCAGCCCGAGGTCCACCGGCTGCCGGTTGAGCGAGGCGAACGCCGTCACCCGGATCAGCGCGCCCTCCAGTTCCCGGATGTTGCGCGAGATCCGCGAGGCGATGAACTCCAGTACCTCCGGTGGCGCGTTCAGCTGCTCCTGGACCGCCTTCTTACGGAGGATCGCGATACGCGTCTCCAGCTCCGGCGGCTGCACGTCGGTGGTCAGACCCCACTCGAAGCGGTTGCGCAGCCGGTCCTCCAGGGTGATCAGCTGCTTGGGCGGCCGGTCCGAGGACAGCACGATCTGCTTGTTGGCGTTGTGGAGCGTGTTGAAGGTGTGGAAGAACTCCTCCTGCGTCGACTCCTTGCTCGCCAGGAACTGGATGTCGTCGACGAGCAGGATGTCGACGTCCCGGTAGCGCTTGCGGAAGGTGTCGCCCTTGCCGTCGCGGATGGAGTTGATGAACTCGTTGGTGAACTCCTCCGAACTCACGTACCGCACCCGCGTGCCGGGGTAGAGGCTGCGCGCGTAGTGACCGATGGCGTGCAGCAGGTGCGTCTTGCCGAGGCCGGACTCGCCGTAGATGAAGAGCGGGTTGTACGCCTTGGCCGGCGCCTCCGCGACGGCGACGGCCGCCGCGTGCGCGAACCGGTTCGACGCCCCGATGACGAAGGTGTCGAAGAGGTACTTGGGGTTGAGGCGCGCGTGATGCTCACCCGGTCCCGGCGGCGGCGACGCCTGCGCGCCGAGCGGTCCGGTCGTCCCGCCCCGGCCGGCGTGCCGCGGCTGCTGCGGGTCCGGGTCGTGCCGCTCGGCGCGCTGCTGCTCGTACGGCCTGCTCTCCGCCGACTGCGGCGGCCGGTAGTCGTGCTGGGGCTGCTGCGGCCGGGCGGTCGCGTACGGGTCACGGTCGTGGAAGCCGCCGAGCCGCTGCTGCTGCCAGGACAGGTCCTCCTGTGTCCGGGGCCAGGCGCCGGGGTCGGGGCGCTGCTGCTGGTAGTCGGGGTACGCGGGCCTGGCCGTCGGCATGCCGTCGTCGTCGGAGCGGCGCCCGTAGGGGTGGTAGCCGGTGTCCGGGCGCATGTCGTCGTGCCGGGAGTCGTCCGGACGCGGGTCGTCGTGCCGGGAGTCGCGGGCGTCGAGTGGATCGCGCCCGTCGTCGTGCCGCGCGTTCTGGTAGCGGCTCTGCTGCGGCAGCGGCGCGGGCTCGCCCGCCGAGTCGTCGACCGTGATGGCGATACGGATCGGCCGGCCGCACTCGCGGCTCAGGGTCTCGCTGATGAGCGGGGCGAGACGGCCCTCCAGGACGCGCTTGCCCCATTCGTTGGGCACGGCCAGCAGCGCGGTGTCGGCCACCAGGGCGAGCGGCTGGCAGCGCTCGACCCACTGTTTGTCCTTGGGCTCGACCCCCTGCTGGCCCTCCCTGAGGAGCTGCTCCAGCACTCGTGGCCACACTGCGGCAAGATCGGCAGGTACGTCAGCCACAGGGCACGCTCTCTCGCTGGTCCCACGAATGTGTGGTTCTCGGGACGGGGTGGGAAGACCGGCGGAAAAGAATCCGGAGTCCGGTCACGGTAGTCAGGCCGACCCGCGCGGTTCAAGTTGTTGTCCACAGGCTGTGCATAATGGAACGTGGCAGCTGGCTGGTTTGACCGTATGGCGTAGCCGCGCGTACCGTGACCAGGTCGAGTTGTCGATGGCTGCTGCCGCCTGCCTCCGATGGGCAAGGATCACGATCCGTGGTCGTGAAGCGGTGCACTCGGGCGTAATCGCGAGCTACTCGTGGGCGCACGGTGACAGCCAGGCGATTTGCCGCCTTCCCACCATCATTTCTGGAGCCCCCGAGTGAGCAAGCGCACCTTCCAGCCGAACAACCGTCGTCGTGCCAAGACCCACGGCTTCCGGCTCCGCATGCGCACCCGCGCCGGCCGCGCGATTCTCGCGAACCGCCGTGGCAAGGGTCGCGCCAACCTGTCCGCCTGATCGTCTACAGGTTATGACGTGCTGCCTACCGAGAATCGGCTGAGGCGGCGCGAGGATTTCGCGACCGCGGTACGCCGGGGACGCCGGGCCGGACGCCCGCTTCTTGTCGTACATCTACGCAGCGGTTCTACGGGCCCGCACGCGCCGGGGGAGAGTGACCTCCCGACGCGGGCGGGTTTCGTCGTAAGCAAAGCCGTCGGCGGAGCCGTCGTACGGACGCGGGTGAAGCGGAAGCTCCGCCATCTCATACGCGATCGGCTGCCCCGGCTGGCCCCCGGTAGCCTGGTTGTCGTACGAGCGCTGCCCGGCGCGGGCGACGCCGACCATGCACAGCTGGCCCGAGACCTGGATGCCGCTCTTGAGCGGCTGCTGGGAGGGGGCGCGCGATGAAGTACCCGCTGCTGGCTCTGATCAAGCTGTACCAGTGGACGATCAGCCCGTTGCTCGGGCCCGTCTGCCGGTACTACCCGTCGTGTTCCCACTACGGCTACACGGCCATCGACCGGCACGGCGCGATCAAGGGCACCGGTCTGACGGCCTGGCGCATTCTGCGGTGCAATCCGTGGTCGCCAGGCGGTGTGGACCATGTCCCGCCGCGCAAGCGCCCGCGGTGGCATGAACTGCTGCGCAACGCGTGGCGCGGCACCAAGGGCGGGCAGTCCGCCGCCGGCGTGCCTTCCGGGGATTCGGCCTCGGCCCCCGAAACCCCGAGTCCGGCCGCAGAGACCTCGTCCAATGCTCAAGGAGCTTGATTAGTGGACACGATTGCCAGTTTCTTCAGTTTCATCACCACGCCCGTCTCCTGGGTCATCGTCCAGTTCCACAGTGTGTACGGGGCGATCTTCGGCCCCGACACCGGCTGGGCCTGGGGACTGTCCATCGTGTCCCTCGTGGTCCTGATCCGGATCTGTCTGATCCCGCTGTTCGTCAAGCAGATCAAGTCGACCCGGAACATGCAGGTCCTTCAGCCCAAGATGAAGGCCATCCAGGAGCGCTACAAGAACGACAAGCAGCGCCAGTCCGAAGAGATGATGAAGCTGTACAAGGAGACGGGTACCAACCCGCTCTCCTCGTGCCTGCCCATCCTGGCGCAGTCACCGTTCTTCTTCGCCCTGTACCACGTGCTCTCCAGCATCGCGTCGGGCAAGACGGTCGGTGTCATCAACCAGTCGCTGCTCGACAGCGCGCGCCAGGCCCACATCTTCGGCGCCCCGCTCGCGGCCAAGTTCACGGACAGCGCCGACAAGGTCGCCAACCTGGACGCGACGCTGACCTCCGTGCGCATCGTCACCGCGATCATGATCGTCCTGATGTCGGCGTCGCAGTTCTACACGCAGCGCCAGCTGATGACGAAGAACGTCGACCTGACGGTCAAGACGCCGTACATGCAGCAGCAGAAGATGCTCATGTACATCTTCCCCGTGATCTTCATGGTCATGGGCATCAACTTCCCCGTCGGTGTCCTCGTCTACTGGCTGACCACCAACCTGTGGACCATGGGCCAGCAGATGTACGTGATCAACCAGAACCCGACGCCGGGCAGCAAGGCCCAGGACCAGTACCTCCAGCGGCTGCTCAAGGGCATCACCGCGCACAACGAGGTCCGCTCGAAGCGCAGGCGCAACATCGTCTCGGCGATCGTGGCCAAGGGCCCCGACCGCAACGACAACGAGCGCAAGTTCATCAACAGCCTCTCGAAGAGTGGGCTTGTCGCGCAGGCCGACGGCACCGTGATCAAGGGCGAGGCGCTGCCCGAGGGCGAGTCGCACGCGACGAAGCGCCAGCAGCCCAAGCGCCAGCCCAAGTCGAAGCGCCAGGCCGGCGGTCAGCAGACCACGGCCAGGGCGTCGGGAGCCAAGACCTCCGACGCCATCGACGAGGCGCCGAAGACGTCGTTGCAGAAGGACGAGCCACAGGACGGCCAGCCCAAGCCGGCGCGCAAGACCGGCAACGGGGCCGCACGGGCGAAGTCCGGGCCGCGCAAGGGCCAGCAGCGGCCCAAGCACCCGACCAAGAAGTAAGCGCAGCGCCCCGAAGCCCGTGGCCAGCCTGTAGCAGGCCCGTAGTAATAAGGAGTCCATCCGTGTCGGAAGGCACCATCTCCGCCGCCGCCGAGGGCAGCGACACCCTCACCCGTCTTGAGCAGGAGGGGGAGATCGCGGCCGACTACCTCGAAGGTCTGCTCGACATCGCCGACCTGGACGGCGACATCGACATGGACGTCGAGGCCGACCGGGCCGCTGTCTCGATCATCAGCGATGTGAGCGGCCGTGATCTGCAGAAGCTCGTCGGGCGGGACGGCGAGGTGCTCGAAGCCCTCCAGGAGCTGACGCGGCTGGCGGTGCACCGGGAGACCGGCGACCGCAGCAGGCTCATGCTGGACATCGGCGGCTTCCGGGCGAAGAAGCGCACGGAGCTCGCCGAGCTGGGCGCCAGGACGGCCGACGAGGTGAAGCGCACCGGTGAGCCGGTGAAGCTGAATCCCATGACGCCCTTCGAGCGCAAGGTCGTGCACGATGCCGTGGCGGCGGCCGGACTGCGCAGCGAGTCCGAGGGCGAGGAGCCGCAGCGCTTCGTCGTCGTGCTCCCTGCCTGAGCGTTCTCTCGGTTCTCGGCCCCGTCTGTCCACAGGCGGGGCCGAACTTTGTCAGCGAGACAGTGACCATGAGCCACGGTCCGGTGGTTCAGAACGGAAGGACGGTTCCCGTGACGGAAGCAGAAGAGCTTCCCCCCGCACCGGAAGAGGCGAGGACGGTGTTCGGCGACGCCTTCCCGGCGGCCGTCCGGTACGCGGAGCTCCTCGCTGACGCGGGGGTCACCCGCGGCCTCATCGGGCCGCGCGAGGTGCCGCGCCTCTGGGAGCGGCACCTGATGAACTGTGCGGTGCTCTCCGAGGTCGTGCCCGAGGGTGTGAGCGTCTGTGACGTCGGCTCGGGAGCGGGGCTGCCGGGAATCCCGCTGGCGCTGGTGCGGCCGGATCTCCGGATCACCCTGCTGGAGCCGCTGTTGCGGCGGACGAACTTCCTCCAGGAAGTGGTCGAGCTGCTGGGCCTGGACCATGTGACGGTCGTACGCGGTCGTGCCGAGGAGGTCCTCGGCACGCTTCAGCCCGTCCATGTGGTGACGGCCCGCGCCGTGGCACCGCTGGACCGGCTGGCCGGCTGGGGCGTACCGCTGCTGCGCCCGTACGGAGAGATGCTGGCCCTCAAGGGGGATACGGCCGAGGAGGAGCTGAAGGGCGCCCGGTCGGCCCTGAGCAAGCTCGGTGTGATCGACGCGTCGGTACTGCGGGTCGGTGAGGGTCTGGTGGACCCGCCCGCCACGGTGGTGCGGGCGGAGGTCGGGGAGAGCCCCGGCGGAGTTCGGTTCGCCGCCAAGCGCGCCAAGGCCGCCCGAGCGGACCGGGCACGCCGTCGACGGTGACGTCCGGAGCATCGCCGGTGACGTCTGCCGGTGATGCTCCATCGAAGCAGCCAAGACCATCCACTGCGGAGTGTCGTAACGGTCCAGCCCCGCGGCGAGGGCATCGTGTTTCACGTGAAACGTCGCTCACTGTTGCAGGGCATCATCGGCCGAGGCCGCGCCGCTCCCGCACCGCGGGGCAAGAAACCCCTCGTAAGGGGTACAGGGTTGGCCACAGATATGGATTCATCCACAGAACCACGGGCCTCGCTGGTTCCTGACCCCGAAAGCATGGCAGGCTCTTCCCATTGCGAGCCTGAAGTCGAGGAGAGTGAATCCTTGCGGTCCGACGCCAACATCGCGGGACCGATGACCGATCCGGTCCCCGGCCCCCGTTCCGAGTCGTCGGGCGGCGATGTTTCACGTGAAACATCGCCGCCCCCGATGGACGACACCCCCATCGGCCGTGCAGCCCAGCTGGCCGTGGAGGCACTGGGTCGCGCCGGTGAGGGCCTGCCACGCCCCGAGCAGACGCGGGTCATGGTGGTCGCCAACCAGAAGGGCGGCGTCGGCAAGACGACGACCACGGTCAACCTCGCCGCCTCGCTCGCGCTCCACGGCGCGCGCGTCCTGGTGGTGGACCTCGATCCCCAGGGCAACGCCTCCACGGCGCTCGGGATCGACCACCACGCCGAAGTCCCCTCCATCTACGACGTCCTGGTGGAGAGCAAGCCGCTCTCCGAGGTGGTCCAGCCCGTCGTGGACGTCGAGGGACTCTTCTGCGCGCCCGCCACCATCGACCTCGCCGGTGCGGAGATCGAGCTGGTGTCACTGGTCGCTCGCGAGAGCCGTCTTCAGCGCGCGATCGAGGCGTACGAGCAGCCGCTGGACTACATCCTGATCGACTGCCCGCCGTCGCTCGGTCTGCTGACCGTCAACGCGCTGGTCGCCGGCGCGGAGGTGCTGATCCCGATCCAGTGCGAGTACTACGCGCTCGAAGGACTGGGGCAGTTGATCCGGAACGTGGACCTGGTGCGGGCCCATCTGAACCCCACCCTGCATGTGTCCACGATTCTGCTCACCATGTACGACGGCAGGACCCGGCTCGCCTCCCAGGTGGCGGACGAGGTCCGCGGTCACTTCGGTGAGGAGGTGCTGCGGACGAGTATCCCCCGGTCGGTGCGTATCTCGGAGGCGCCGAGCTACGGGCAGACCGTACTGACTTATGATCCGGGTTCCAGCGGCTCCTTGTCGTACCTGGAGGCCGCTCGTGAAATCGCCCTGCGTGGGGTCGGCATGAGCTATGACGTCAAGCATGCCCACGCGATCGGCAACAGTCAGCAGAGCATTTCGGAGGGGACGCAGTGAGCGACCGACGTAGAGGTTTGGGGCGCGGGCTCAATGCGCTGATCCCCCCTGCTCCACAGGAGAAGCAGGCGTCGTCCGCCGGGGACGCGCCCTCCTCGGGACCCGCATCGGTGATGACGGCGGAACGGGGTATCGCCGCCGCCAAGGTGGCGACGCTGCCGCAGTCGACCGCGCCGACCGCCGCGGAGATCCCCGCCCAGGAGACTCCGGCCCCGGCAGAGGTGGCCCCGCCGGAGGGCGTGTACTTCGCCGAAGTACCGATGGACTACATCACGCCGAACCCCCGGCAGCCCCGAGAGGTGTTCGACGAGGACGCTCTCGCCGAACTCGTCACCTCCATCAAGGAGGTGGGACTGCTCCAGCCCATCGTCGTAAGGCAGTTGGGTCCGGAGCGCTTCGAGCTCATCATGGGCGAGCGCCGCTGGAGGGCCTGCCGGGAAGCCGGTCTGGAGGCCATCCCGGCGATCGTCCGGGCCACCGAGGACGAGAAGCTGCTCCTGGACGCGCTCCTGGAGAACCTGCACCGCGCACAACTGAATCCGCTGGAAGAGGCCATGGCCTACGACCAGTTGCTCAAGGACTTCCACTGCACGCACGACCAGCTGGCCGACCGGATCGGGCGCTCCCGCCCGCAGGTCTCCAACACGCTGCGGCTGCTGCGGCTCTCCCTTCCCGTACAGCGCAGGGTCGCGGCCGGTGTGCTCTCGGCCGGGCACGCCAGGGCGCTGCTCTCGGTGGACGACTCCGACGAGCAGGACCGGCTCGCCCACCGCATCGTGGCCGAGGGGCTTTCGGTGCGTGCGGTCGAGGAGATCGTGACCCTCATGGGCTCACGGCCCAAGAGCGCGGCCCGGCAGAAGGGCCCGCGGGCCGGCGCCCTGCCGTCGCCGGCGCTGAACGATCTGGCCTCCCGGCTGTCGGACCGCTTCGAGACCCGGGTGAAGGTCGACCTCGGTCAGAAGAAGGGGAAGATCACCGTCGAGTTCGCCTCGCTGGTCGATCTGGAGCGCATCCTCGGCACGCTCGCGCCGGGTGAGGGGCGGGTGCTGGAGCGGGGACTCGCCGATTCGGCAGAAGACGAAGCCGAGAGCCTGGACGGACCGGACCGGTCGAACGGGCTGGAGCCCGACGAGCGCTGAGGTTCCGCGTACCGCCATCGGGGCGGGCCTTGTCCGGTGCGTACCGGAACACGGCCCGCCCTTTGCCGTCCCCCGGTGTGCGGGGCACCTCTGGGTGGATACGATGCGTTCTGGTATGGCGCATCCACCTTGATCCATCGCAGAGGAAGGGCGGAGCCATGCGATTGGTGAGCCGCAGCAGACTGGTGTCCGCCGGACTCGGTCTGGGGGTCGTCGGCGGCTTCGTCGGCAGCCTGCTTCGGGAGCGCAGCGCTCTGTCCGCGGCTCGTGGCGCGGCAGGCGCAGGAAGTGAGGAACTGCCTCGATGGGGCGTCGGCTCGTACCGCTCACGCTGGACAACCTTCCCGATCTCCCCGAGCGATGCCGGGAGTGCGTCTTCTGGGAGCTTGATCCGGTCAGGGGAGAAGCGGCGGTAGGCGCCGGCAGGGCCCGGGAGGAGAAGGAAGCCTGGATCTCGGCCGTCCTGCTGGAGTGGGGGTCGTGCGGCCGGGTCGTCTACGTGGACGACGTGCCCGTCGGCTTCGTTCTGTACGCGCCTCCGGCGTATGTGCCCCGTGCCACGGCGTTTCCGACGAGTCCGGTCTCCCCCGACGCCGTACAGCTGATGACCGGCTGGATCATGCCGGGTTACCGGGGACAGGGTCTCGGCCGAGTGATGGTGCAGACCGTCGCGAAGGATCTGCTGCGACGTGACTTCAAGGCGATCGAGGCGTTCGGCGACGCCCGCTGGAAGGAGTCGGCGTGTGTGCTGCCGGCGGATCATCTGCTGGCGGTGGGCTTCAAGACCGTACGGACGCATCCCGCGTACCCACGGCTCAGGCTTGATCTGCGGACGACGCTCTCCTGGAAGGAAGACGTCGAGCACGCGCTGGACAGGCTGCTGGGAGCGGTCCAGAAGGATCCCGCGCTCAGACCGCTCTGATCGCGCGGATCGGACAGGGACGGGCCCGTCCCCCTGACAGAGGGGGACGGGCCCGTTTCACGTGAAACATCGCGCTGCGGTGTGAGCCACTTGTGGTGTCACATGCTCACCGAGGAGCCTCAGCCGATGAAGCCCTCCAGGTCGCGCACGATGGCGGCCTTGGGCTTGGCACCGACGATGGTCTTGGCGACCTCGCCGTTCTGGTACACGTTCAGCGTCGGGATGGACATGACGCCGTACTTGGCGGCGGTGGCGGGGTTCTCGTCGATGTTGAGCTTGACGACCTCGATCTTGTCGCCGTGCTCGGCCGCGATGGCCTCGAGCGACGGAGCGATCTGGCGGCACGGTCCGCACCAGGCGGCCCAGAAGTCCACCAGTACGGGCTTGTCGCTCTTGAGGACGTCCTGCTCGAACGATTCGTCGGTCACGTGCTTCAGGTCGCCGGCCACGGCGGCCTCCTTAACTTCGCGGGGTGTGGATCGGTAGGGACGGTCAGACGGACGCGGTCTTCTCCGGCTCGGCGGCCTTCTCGCCGTCGGCGAGCGCGGAGAGGAAGCGCTCGGCGTCGAGGGCCGCGGAACAGCCGGTGCCCGCGGCGGTGATCGCCTGACGGTAGGTGTGGTCGACGACGTCGCCGGCGGCGAACACACCCGTGAGGTTGGTGCGCGTCGAGGGCGCGTCGACCGTGAGGTAACCCTCGCCGTCGAGGTCGAGCTGGCCCTTGAAGAGCTCGGTGCGCGGGTCGTGGCCCACGGCGATGAACAGCCCGGTCACCGCGAGCTCCGACGTCTCACCGCTCTTGGTGTTGCGCAGGGTCAGACCGGAGAGCTTCTGCTCGCCGTGGATCTCCTCGACCGCGCTGTCCCAGGCGAACCGGATCTTCGGGTCGGCGAAGGCCCGGTCCTGCATGGCCTTGGAGGCCCGCAGGGTGTCACGGCGATGGACGATGGTGACCGACTTGGCGAACCGGGAGATGAAGGTCGCCTCCTCCATGGCGGTGTCGCCACCGCCGATCACGGCGATGTCCTGGTCCTTGAAGAAGAACCCGTCACACGTGGCACACCAGGAGACACCGCGTCCGGAGAGGGCGTCCTCGCGGGGCAGCCCGAGCTTGCGGTGCTGCGAGCCGGTCGTGACGATCACGGCCTTGGCCCGGTGGACGGTGCCCGCCGTGTCCGTGACCGTCTTGATCTCCCCCGTCAGATCGACGGAGACGATGTCGTCCGGCACGAGCTCAGCGCCGAACCGCTCGGCCTGCGCCCGCATGTTGTCCATCAGATCGGGACCCATGATGCCGTCGCGGAAGCCGGGGAAGTTCTCCACATCGGTGGTGTTCATCAGCGCGCCACCCGCCGTGACAGCACCCTCGAACACGAGGGGGTGCAGCGACGCACGTGCGGTGTAGAGCGCGGCCGTGTAGCCGGCCGGCCCAGAGCCGATGATGATCACATTACGGACGTCGCTCACGGGTTTCTTCCTCGTCTCTGCAGACTGTCTGCTACTGCCGGCGGGGGCGGTTCAGACTCTCACCCCACCCAACGGATCCTACGGGCCCCGCATTCCCGCGAGGTCCCGGCGACGCGGGGCAGTCTGTCAGTGGCGGGAATAGGTCTTCGTCAGCAGGAGGTCACCCTTGACGGGCGGCGTAACACCGACGCAGGAGGCATCCACGACATAAGCGCGCACGACGTTGCCGTCGACGGGATCCGAGAGGACGACGAGGAAGGCGTCGACGCCGTTGTACGTGCCCTTCTCGGTGGCGAGCGGCGAGTCCGTACGGCCCGTCGCCTGCTGGACACAGGGCGGCAGCTGGGCCAGGGCCCGCGGCGATGCCGTGGTGGTCCCTTCCCTGGTGGAGTTCTCGCCCTCGCTCCCGCCCTCCGCCATATGTGGCACACCGCTGGCGGGGCTGGAGGCGAGAAGGGAGTGGACCTTGTCCTGGATCCCGGTGCCGGAGAAAGCGTCCGCGCTGCTGTCGGCCTGCGCCGCTCCCGCGTCCGCCTTGTAGTCGCCGCCGCCGGACGATGCCGTCTGGAAGAGCAGGACGCTCACCCCGATCGCGGCCGACCCGAACACGGCACCGAGGATCGCGCCGCGACGGCGCCGCAGCCGGCGGCCACGACCGGGGCCGGTGGCCGCCCGTGGGCGCCCTGCGGGGCGGTCCGCCCGGGGGGCGTCGGCGGCGGTGGCACCGGGCGCCGGGGCGCCGCGCGTGACGGTGGTACGGGCGGGCTCGGGCTCTCGGTCCGCCCTCCGCCCGGGATCGGAGTCCCGCTCGGGCTCGTGTGAGGCGGCGTCGGCCGCGGCATCGGTGTCGTCGGTGCGCGATGTTTCACGTGAAACATCGCCGCTCGCGTTCAGCAGCGCCTCGGCGGCCAGTGCGGCGTCGACCCGCGCGGCCACGTCGGCGGGCATCCGCGGCGGGCCGGGCAGTGAGCCCAGCAGTCCGCGGATCTCCTCCAGCGACTCGTGCACATCGGCGCAGAGTGCGCAGCCGTGCAGGTGCTCGCGTACCTCGGCGCTCCGCACGGGGGAGAGCAGGCCCTCCGTGAGGTCGGAGATCTCCGAGACGTCGGGGTGCTCGTTCGTGCCCGTCGTGGTTGTCACGCTCGCCCACCTCCTCCCTTCACGGCGGCAGGACCCTGTGGTCCCGCGTCTGGTCCGGTCTCTCTCCCCGCGTCCGGCCCTCTGTGGTCCGGTCCCGGCTCCGATTGGACGGATGTGCCCGCCGTCCGGTTCCGTTGCGGTCCGAGGCGGGCTCTCGCGTCCGTACCGCCCGTTCCGCCCGCCCCGCCGGTTCCGCCCGCCCCGCCGGTGTACTCCCGCAGATGGGTGAGCATCGGCAGCAGTCGCGCCCGTCCGCGTGCGCAGCGGCTCTTTATGGTCCCGACGGGTACGTCGAGGACCTGGGCGGCCTCGGCCACGGGGTACCCCTGCATGTCGACCAGGACCAGGGCGGCCCGCTGGTCGGCGGGCAGCTTGGCGAGGGCGGCGAGAAGCTGGCGGTGGAGGTCCTGGCGCTCGGCCGGGACCTCGGCGGACTCCTCCGGTTCGAGCAGCTGCTCCAGACGCTCCGTGTCGTCCACGGGCGACGTCTTGCGGGACGCGGCTTTCCTCGCCCGGTCGAGGCAGGCGTTGACGGTGATGCGGTGCAGCCAGGTCGTGACGGCGGACTGACCGCGGAAGGTATGAGCCGCGCGGAAGGCGGACACGAGCGCGTCCTGCACGGCGTCGGCGGCTTCCTCGCGGTCTCCCAGCGTGCGCAGCGCCACGGCCCACAGGCGGTCGCGGTGGCGCCGTACGAGCTCACCGAAGGCGTCGGGGTCCCCCGCGACATGGCGCGCCAGGAGATCCTGGTCGTTCACGTCGCCGAGTGTGGCGTCTTCCAACGGTGAGCCCCCTCCCCTGGTCCGCGGGTCAGCCTATGACCTTGATCTCCGAGATTCCGCCCCGGAACTGGTTGGCGGATCCGTCCGGCGCCAGTTCCGTGATGTGGATCAGTACGTACCGCGTTCTCACCGGCTTGTCCAGGGCGGCCTTGAGATTGCTGTCGGTCTGCCCCAGTTCGGTGATGCGCTGGGGGAAGTCCGACAGACCGACGGGCGACGAGGCGTTCTCGCCCGCGGCGAGTACCTCGGCCTTCTGACCGCCCCGGTACATGGCCACGTCGACGCCGTACACGTCCTGCACGCTGCCGAGATCGACGATTATTCCGCTGCCCTGCCGACGGTTGGGCAGATTGCCGAAGTTCGCGTAGCCGGAGTACTTCGGGGTGATCCAGGCGGTGCCGGTGTCGCCGTCCGTGGCCAGATGGACGTCCCCCGCCTTCACACCGTCGCCGTCGGGTGCGAACACCCCGGTCCCGGCGATCTTCAGATTCTTCGGGGTCCGTGGCGCGGGCTTCTCCTGGTCGCCGTCCACCGACTGCGACTGTGTGGTCCCGTCGGAGCTCTTGCGGTTGAGCATGTGGTCGGCGACCTGCCAACTGGCCAGCCCCAGCGCGGCGATGAGAAGCGCGGAGACCGTCCACTTCAGCGCCTTGCCGGTAGGGCTCTGGAGGGGCGGCGGCGGGAGGGGGACGGGCCGGGTGGCGGGCTGCCCGACGGGAGTCACCGGGCGCGCGTACGAGCCCTGCTGGTAGGTGGTGCGCTGGTACTCGGGCGGCGCCGTGAACGTCGGCTCGGGAGGGCGGACGCGGGGCATCCCGGCCACGGCCTTGGCCAGCTCGTCCGGGGTGGTGCAGGGCGGGTCCTGGCGGGAGGCGGTGGCGCCCTCGTTGACCAGTGCGCGCATGGCGAGCTCGGAGAGGCCGCGGTGGACCCCCGCCCGTACCTGGTCGGGAGCGATCAGACCGACACCCTTGGGCAGCCCGGCGAGGCCGTACGCGTCCGTCTCGTACGGCCAGCGCTGGGTCAGCGCCGCGTACAGCAGCGCGCCGATCGCCTCGGTGTCCGTGCGCTGGGGGCGTTCGGCGCTGATGCCGCGCAGGGCGGCGTTCACGGCGAGGCCGCGGATCCGGTACTGGCCGGTGGAGCTGCGAAGTACGGCGCCGGGGGTCAGCTTCAGATGGGCCAGACCCTCGCGGTGCGCGGCGGCCATCGCCTGGGAGACCTGGCTGACGAGCTGGTAGGCGTCGTGGGCCTCCATGGGCCCGGCGGCGAGGATCGCGGTGAGTTCCGTCGCGTCCGGCAGCCACTCGTGGACGACGTAGACGAGGTCGTCCTCCTCGACGGCGTCGAGGACCTGGACGAAGCGGGGATCGCCGAGCAGGGCGGAGGAGCGGGCCGCGGCCAGCACGGAGCGGGCACGGGGGTGGTCGGCGGGCAGGAGGTGCACGCCCACCGCGCGGCGCAGCTTCTCGTCGACGGCGCGCCAGCTGCTGAAGCCGTCCAGTCGGGTGACGCACTCCTCGAGCCGGTAGCGTCTGGCGAGCTTGTGGCCGCTGTGCAACTCGGGCGCCGTCACGGCCGGTGCGGCCCTGGGCCGCTCCTTGCCCTTCGGCTTCGCCGGGCCCTTGTCCCGGGAGCCCGGCTTCGCGGACCCCGAATCCCCGGTCCCAGCCGCTGAGTCCTCGGTCTTCTGGGCTTTCGCCAACCCGTCGGCCACCCCGTCGGTGGTGGCCTCGTCCGTCTGGGTGGCCCGCGGTTCGTCACCGCTGTTGTCGGCCACCTCGACGGCGGACGTGCTCCGTTCCACCACCGTCGCTCCTGCCTCCCCATCCGTTGCGCACTGTCCAACAGCCACGCCAATTGTGCCCACAGTCGGACGCTATGCACGACACACGGCGGTCGACGATGGTTGTGCTCCGCCCCGGGACCTAGCGTCCGAGGCGGCCCCGGACCATGCCCACCAAGGCGTTCATCTCCTCGATACGCAGCTTCCGCGCGACGACGAAGAAGCAGGCCAACAGGACGATGCCGCCGACCGCCAATGCGGTGAACGAACCCAGGACCTCACTGCCGAGCTTGTCGAGCACGAGATAGCCGACCGAGCCGGCGGCGATCGTGCCGGGGACGGACGCCAGGCACAGCCGGGCGTACGTACGCATCACGTGCGAGCCGTCCAGATCGCCGCTCAGACGCTTCTTGAGCCTGCGCCAGGCGATGCCCACACCGACGGCGTAGGCGAGACCGTACGAGGCCGCCATGCCCACGACGGCCCAGCGCGAGGGCAGGACGAGGAAGCAGACGGCGGAGGCGGCCGCGTTCACGACGGCCACGATGACCGTGTTGTAGAAGGGGGTCCGGGTGTCCTCGTACGCGTAGAAGGCACGGAGCACCACGTACTGCACGGAGAACGGGATGAGGCCGAGGCCGAAGGCCATCAGCATGTAGCCCATGGAGCGGGCCGATTCGATGCCGGACGAGCCGAAGATCAGCGTGCACATCGGGATGCCGAGGGCGACGAAGCTGAAGGCGACGGGGACGATCGCGACGGCCGAGTTGCGCAGGCCCTGCGAGATGTCGTCGCGTACGGCTCCGGTGTCGCCGTCGTGCGCGGAGCGGGAGAGCCTCGGCAGCAGGGCGGCCATGACCGAGACGGTGATGATGGCCTGCGGCATGCCCCAGATCAGCTGGGCGTTGGAGTAGGCGATGTAGCCCGCGCCCTGGGTGCCCGAGTCGACGCCCGCCGCCGTGGAGAGCTGGGAGACGACCAGTACGCCGGCCTGGTTGGCGAGGACGAACAGCACGGTCCACTTGGCGAGCTTGGCGGCCTTGCCGAGGCCGTGGCCCCGCCAGTCGAAGCGCAGCCGGATCCGGAAGCCGGTCTCCCGGAGGTAGGGGATCATCGCCAGCGCCTGGACGGTGAGGCCGAGCACCACGCCGACGCCGAGCAGGCGCTCCGCCTCGGGCGGGATGGACGCGACCGTCATCCCGGAGTCCTCGGCCGTGCCGTACACCCAGATGAACATCACGAGGGTGGCGATGATGATGATGTTGTTGAGGACCGGGGTCCACATCATCGCGCCGAACCTGCCGCGGGCGTTGAGGATCTGCCCCATCACCACGTGCACGCCCATGAAGAAGATGGTGATCAGGCAGTAGCGCACGAAGACGACGGCGACGTCGTTGGCCGCCGGGTTGTCCGCGATGCTCACCGACATCAGGCGCACCAGCATCGGGGCGGCGAGCACCGAGAGCGCGGTCAGCGAGCCGAGGATGACGATGACCAGGGTCAGCAGGCGGTTCGCGTACGCCTCGCCGCCGTCCTCGTCGTCCTTCATCGCCCGGATGAGCTGCGGGACGAAGACGGAGTTCAGGCCGCCGCCGATGGTCAGGATGTAGATCATCGTCGGCAGGGTGATGGCGAGCTGGAAGGTGTCGCCGAGGGTGGCGGCGCCGAGCGCGGCCACGATCAGCGCGGAGCGCACGAAGCCGGTGAGCCGGGAGACCAGCGTGCCCGCCGCCATCACCGCGCTCGACTTCAGCAGACCGGAGGCCCGCCCGCCGGCCTTCTTCGCCGCCGCCGGCGGCGCCGGGGCCACCTCGGGTGCGGCGGCCACGGGCCGGCCCGTTCCCTCCTGGTCGCGGAAGAGATGCGCGAACGCGTCGGGCTCCGGCTCGTCCGTGCGTGCCCGGGTGACGAGCTCGTCGACGCCGGTGAACTGCGTGGTCCTCGGGTCGTCGCCGTACGGAAGGCCGCGCGACGGCCCGTCCGGCTCGGGCGGCGGGGGCTGGGCCCAGACGCGTGGATCGGGCGCGTACTGCTGGGCGGGCGGCTGCTGGTAGAGCGGCATCGTCTCCGGGGACGCGCCGGAAGGCGGCTGCTGGGCCCCGGGCACCTGGCCCTGCGCGCGGTAGGAGTCCTGGGGGCGGGCGTCCTGGGCGTACGGATCCTGGGGGTAGCCACCCCGGGGGTACTGGTCCCGGCCGTACTCCGGCCGGGCGTACGGGTCCTCGGGGTGCGGAGGCCGGCCGTAGGGGCCCTGGGCGTACGGATCCCGTGCGGGATCGGGCGCGGGGGCGTTGGGGTCGGCGGCGGGTGGCTGGGGCGGAACATGCCCTGCCGGATCACCGCCGGCACCCTGCCCGCGGTCACCGTCGTACGGCGCGTTCATCGTCAACCCCACCTCATCGTTTCCGGCCGGCCGGCCACGACATCGCTCAACGGTCCACTTTCTCACCCTTGCCCGACGGGTCCCCGCTTTCCGGACGGGTGTCCGGGGCAGGGTCACTCGGCTGCCCAGGTCGGGCGCCGTCGAGGTCGCCCCGGGTCTCCGGCGTGGCGGAGGTCTTCGGGGACGGCCCGGAGGGCGCCGCCGACCGGTCTCCGGCGGGGTCCGCCGCGCCGGGACCCCGGGCCGGGGACGCGTCGCCACCGGTGCCGCCGTCGGTGCCGCCGCCGGGGGAGTCACCGCCGTCGGCACCGTCGCCCCCGGCGTCGCCGCCGGTCCGCGCACCGGCGTCGGCCTGGTCCTCGGCCGCCTTCGCCGCCACCGCCCGCTTGCGCTGGCTGTACATCTTCACCCCCGCCAGGACGAGCATCAGCACGCCGCCGGCGATGACGAGCATCACGGTGGGGGTCAGCTCGGAGACCCTGACCTGGAACGTCATCGGGTCGCCGTACGGCCGGTTGTCGGTCGTGTAGAGCTGCGCCGTGAGCTCCACCGGGCCGTTGGCGTTGGCCGCGCCGGTGAACTTCACCACCTGGGTGTGTCCGCCGTCGACCCGGATCGGCTGCTCGGCGACCGCGCTGCCGTCGTCCAGCTTCAGACGGGTCGCGTTCGTGGAATGGAGACGCAGGACGAGGTTGTCGACACCCTGGAGGAGCTGGTTCTGGACCGTCACCGGGATGGTCGCGCTGCGCCCGGACAGGGTCAGCTCCGACTTCTGGATGAGCTGGACCTCGCTGGCGAGGCTCGTCAGATAGCGGTCCACCGAGTCGCGGTACTGGTCGGCGCCCTTGGCGTCGCCCCGCCAGGACGTGGAGACCGCCCTGTTGACGGCGTTGGCGAAGGGTGTCGCCACCCGGTCGGGGAGCGTGAGGATGGCCTTGAACTTACCGAGCCGCTCCCCCATCCCCTTGAGCTCCTCGAACGCGGCCGCGGGCAGTTCCTGGTCCCGGAGCTTGTCCGGATACCGCGTGGGGCCGGGCACCTTGGTGGTGGCGTTGGTGTCCGGCTCCGCGGCTGCGGCGGCGACCAGGTCGGACGGCTCGGTCCAGCGCTCCCCGTCCAGCCCCTGGAGGGCGCGGGCCATGGACTGCGCCTGGCTGGCCGACGGCGTGCGCTGCGGTGCGACGACGATGTTGCGCTGCTTCGAGGGGTCCTGGAGGTTCACGGCCAGCGACTGGGCGAGGAACTTCTGGACCGCGAGCGTGGAGCTGCCCGCCTTGGTCACATCGCCCTCGAAGGCGGTGGACAGCCGGGTGTCGCTGACCACGGCCGTCGTACCGCCGCCGATGGGCCGCGCGGCGCTCGCGGTGTACGGCAGGTTGTCCTGGATGCTGTCGCTGCGCGAGATCACCTTGTCGGCGCCCGCGGAGGTCGCCACATCGACGATCGACGGGTCGACGGCGCCGTCCGCGGGCCACGCGAAGTCGGTGGCGGGCGGCACATGGAGGATGGTCTCCACGGTCTTCCCTGCCACTTCGCTGGAGCTCTGGAGATGGCCGAGGGTGCCGGAGACGTTCTCGCCGCCGTGGGCCAGGGACGCCAGGTCGGGGTCGCCGAAGGGCAGCGCGACGATGTTCTGGTTGTCCTGGACGGCCTTCTCCAGGGAGTTGAGCCAGTTCCTGGCCACGAGCTGGTTCCTGCCCGCGACCGTGGAGTTGCCGTCCCTGACGCGGTACGGGTCGGTCATCGCCTCGACGGTGGCGAGGAGGTCCGGGTCCACGACCCAGGTGACGGGGAGCTGGCTGCCGAGCGAGACGAGCTGCTCCAGCCGGCCGCCGGGCGCCAGCTCCTCGGCCAGGTCGTCGTTCTCGAAGACCGGGGTCTGCTGGTCGTCCGATCCGGTCTCGGCGGAGACGTGCGACGTGGAGATCAGCGGCCAGAGGTAGGTGAACCCGGTCTTCTTGTCCACCGCGTCCGGCTGCCACGGCAGGAACGTGCGGCGGACACCGAGGGTGTGGTCGTACGGTTCGGCCGCCGTCCGGCCGGTGAGTGTCACACCGAGCTGGTACACGCCGTCGGCCCCGAGGCCGAGCTTGCTCACCGGTACCGACAGGGCGAAGTCGTAACTGATCCCCGAGGCGAGCTCGGCGAACTCGACCTTGTACTTGCCGCCCACCGGCAGCGGGTCGTACGTGGTGTCGTTGGAGCGCTCGACGGCGTCGTCGATGGCGGTGCGACCGGTGAGCTGCGGGCCCACCCGGAGGTCGACGCGGGCGTCGGTGACCGGCTTCTTGCTCTTGTTGGTCACCGTGCCGGAGATCGTGAGGGTGTCACCCTTCTTGGGCGCGCTGGGCGCCAGTGTGTCGAGCGCGACCGAGACGGTGCTCGGGCCGGACGGTTCCGCGGTGACGCTCGCCGGAGAGCCCTTGGCGGCCCCTGTGGCGGACGCGGAGAGGGGCGCGGCGAGCGGGTCCGCCGCGGCGGCCCGCGGAGCCGCGAGACCTCCCAGGAGACCGGCCAGGAGCGGCACCCCGGCGACCACGGCGCCGGTGCGCCCAAGCCATCGGCGGGCAGGAGAGTGCTTCATCCCCTGGATGTCTGCCGCCTCGGCCACGCGCCCGCCCGTCCCTCTGTCGTCAATGGTCGTCGTCAATAGTCGTCGTCGATTGTGCGTCCACGCATGGTAACGATGTGCGCAGTGGCGAAGTGCCGGGGACCGCCCTTCATGATCGGAAGAATCTCATGGGGCGGTGCGAGCCGGCGCCCCGGAAACCCGGACGCCGCGGCCGGCCGGGGCACGTACCCTTTTCTGTTGTGCCGAACGCCAACGAAGAGACTCCCCTTGCACTGAGCCAGGTGCAGCGCCGCGCGGTCAGCGAACTGCTGCGGGTGTCCCCTGTCGCCGACGACCTCGCGCGCCGATTCCAGCAGGCGGGCTTCACCCTCGCCCTGGTCGGAGGCTCCGTGAGGGACGCCCTCCTCGGCCGTCTCGGCAACGACCTCGACTTCACGACCGACGCCAGGCCCGACGACGTACTGAAGATCGTGCGGCCCTGGGCGGACTCCGTCTGGGAGGTCGGGATCGCCTTCGGCACCGTCGGCGCCCAGAAGGAGGGCCGGGTCGGCGACGCCCGGCAGGACTTCCAGATCGAGGTCACGACCTACCGCTCCGAGGCGTACGACCGCACCTCGCGCAAGCCCGAGGTGTCCTACGGGGACTCCATCGAGGACGATCTGGTCCGCCGGGACTTCACCGTCAACGCCATGGCGGTCGCGCTGCCGCAGAAGGAGTTCATCGATCCGCACGGTGGTCTCCAGGACCTCGCGGCCGGTGTGCTGCGCACGCCCGGCACCCCCGAGGCGTCCTTCTCCGACGATCCGCTGCGGATGCTCAGGGCCGCCCGCTTCGCCGCGCAGCTGGACTTCGAGGTCGCGCCCGATGTCGTCGCCGCGATGAAGGCCATGGCCGAGCGCATCGAGATCGTCTCGGCGGAGCGTGTACGGGAGGAGCTGAACAAGCTGATCCTCTCCGGCCGCCCGCGCAAGGGCCTGGCACTGCTCGTGGACACCGGACTCGCGGCGCGCGTGCTGCCCGAGCTGCCCGCGCTGCGGCTGGAGAGCGACGAGCACCACCGGCACAAGGACGTGTACGAGCACTCGCTGACCGTCCTGGAGCAGGCCGTCGACCTGGAGGAGGACGGCCCGGACCTGGTGCTGCGGCTGGCCGCGCTGCTCCACGACATCGGCAAGCCCCGGACGCGGCGGTTCGAGAAGGACGGCGGGGTCTCCTTCCATCACCACGAGGTGGTGGGGGCGAAGATGACCAAGAAGCGGATGACCGAGCTCAAGTACTCCAACGAGCTGGTGAAGGACGTCTCGCGACTGGTGGAACTGCATCTGCGCTTCCACGGTTACGGCACGGGTGAGTGGACCGACTCGGCGGTGCGGCGGTACGTACGGGACGCCGGCCCGCTGCTGGACCGGCTCCACAAGCTGACGCGCTCGGACTGCACCACCCGTAACAAGCGCAAGGCGATGGCGCTCTCACGGGCCTACGACGGTCTTGAGGAGCGAATCGCGCAGTTGCAGGAGCAGGAGGAGCTGGACTCCATCCGGCCCGACCTGGACGGCAACCAGATCATGGAGACGCTGGGTGTCGGTCCGGGGCCGGTGATCGGAGCCGCGTACAAGTTCCTGCTGGAGCTGCGGCTGGAGAACGGGCCCATGGGTCATGACGAAGCGGTGGGCGCGCTGAAGGAATGGTGGGCAGCCCAGGAGTGAGTCCGGTGCGGCGGCGGCCCGCGTCCGGTGGCCGATGTTTCACGTGAAACACCGGCCGGGTGGCGGCCGGTACGAGGGGGGCGATGTTTCACGTGAAACATCGCCCCCCCTCGCATGTGCTCCCCGCGCTACTCGTACTTCGCCGCGTGCCCCTTCCAGCGGAACAGTCCCACCGCGGTGCACGCGTACAGCGCCGCCACCCCGAGTACCAGCGGCGCCGAGCGGCCGTCCGGCGGCAGTATCAGCGCGGCGACCCCGGCCGCGCCCACGAAGGCGACGTTGAACAGCACGTCGTAGAGGGAGAAGACCCGACCCCGGTACGCGTCGTCCACCGATGTCTGCACCACCGTGTCCGTCGAGATCTTCGCGCCCTGGGTGGTCAGACCGAGAACGAAAGCGGCGGCGAGCATCGGGAGGGGAGAGAACGGCAGCGCCAGAGCCGGTTCCAGTACCGCCGCCGAACCGGCGCACACCGTCATCCAGCCGAACGAGCCGAGACGTCCGACCGCCGACGGTGTGACCACGGCGGCGGCGAAGAATCCGGCCCCCGAGACGAGGAGCGCCAGTCCCAGCAGTGCGATGCCGTCCTCCTCGGTGTCCGACCAGGCGTAGCGGCAGAGCATCAGGACCATAACGGTCAGCGCTCCGTAGCAGAAGCGCATCAGCGTCATGGCGAGCAGCGCGACCGCCGCGTCGCGCCGCTCCGCCAAATGGCGCAGCCCCTCACCGAGCCCGCGTGCGGTGGAGGCGAGAGCGGCGCCGATCCGCGGCTGCACCAGCCCCGGATCGGGGCCGAGGCGATCGCGCGTCATCGTGATCGACGCCAGGGCCGACGTCAGATACAGCGCCGCGCCCAGCAGCACCACGGCGGCGTCGGAGCTGGAGACGACCAGCCGTACGAGGAAGGCGAGGCCGCCGCCCGCGGTGGCGGCGAGCGTGCCGGCCGTCGGCGAGAGGGAGTTGGCGACGACCAGATGTCCGTCCTCGACGACGCGGGGCAGCGCGGCCGACAGCCCGGCGAGCACGAACCGGTTGACGGCCGTCACGGCGAGCGCGGAGACGTAGAAGAGCCAGTCCGGCACGGAGGTGAGGATCAGTACGGCGGTGCAGGCCGCGAGGACGGCGCGCAGCAGATTGCCGTACAGGATGACCTGGCGCCGTCGCCACCGGTCGAGCAGCACCCCGGCGAACGGGCCGATGAGCGAGTACGGCAGCAGCAGCACCGCCATGGCCGACGCGATGGCGCCGGCGGAGGTCTGTTTCTCGGGGGAGAACACGACGTGCGCGGCCAGCGCGACCTGGAAGACCCCGTCCGCCGCCTGCGACAGCAGACGCACGGTCAGCAGCCGGCGGAAGTCGGGCAGACGCAGGAGCACGCGCAGATCGCGCACGACAGACATGTGGATCAGCGTCACACACGGCGCGCGTGAGACATGCGAAGGGTCCCCGGGCAGTCTGCCCGGGGACCCTTCGCACGGTGCGATTCACGGGGAGGACCGGTGTTCCGCCGATCCGAGCCCCCGGGAGAGGCGCCGCTGGATCAGCGCTCGACCTCGCCGCTGATGAACTTCTCGACGTTCTCGCGGGCCTCGTCGTCGAAGTACTGCACCGGCGGGGACTTCATGAAGTACGAGGAGGCGGAGAGGATCGGGCCGCCGATGCCGCGGTCCTTGGCGATCTTCGCGGCGCGCACGGCGTCGATGATGACACCCGCGGAGTTCGGGGAGTCCCAGACCTCCAGCTTGTACTCCAGGTTCAGCGGAACGTCACCGAAGGCGCGGCCCTCCAGGCGGACGTACGCCCACTTGCGGTCGTCCAGCCAGGCCACGTAGTCCGAGGGGCCGATGTGGACGTTGTCGGCGCCCATGTCACGGTCACGGATCTGCGAGGTGACCGCCTGCGTCTTGGAGATCTTCTTCGACTCCAGGCGGTCGCGCTCCAGCATGTTCTTGAAGTCCATGTTGCCGCCGACGTTCAGCTGCATCGTGCGGTCCAGGACGACACCGCGGTCCTCGAACAGCTTCGCCATCACACGGTGCGTGATGGTGGCGCCGACCTGCGACTTGATGTCGTCACCGACGATCGGGACACCGGCCTCGGTGAACTTGTCCGCCCACTCCTTGGTGCCGGCGATGAAGACCGGCAGAGCGTTGACGAAGGCGACCTTGGCGTCGATGGCGCACTGCGCGTAGAACTTCGCGGCGTCCTCGGAACCGACGGGCAGGTAGCAGACCAGGACGTCGACCTGCTTGTCCTTGAGGATCTGGACGACGTCGGCCGGCGTCTCGTCCGACTCCTCGATCGTCTCGCGGTAGTACTTGCCGAGCCCGTCGTAGGTGTGGCCGCGCTGGACGGTCACACCCGAGTTCGGGACGTCGCAGATCTTGATGGTGTTGTTCTCGCTGGCACCGATGGCGTCCGCGAGGTCGAGACCGACCTTCTTCGCGTCGACATCGAAGGCGGCGACGAACTCCACGTCCCCCACGTGGTACTCGCCGAACTGCACGTGCATCAGGCCGGGCACCTGGCCGGCCGGATCGGCGTCCTTGTAGTAGTGGACGCCCTGCACCAGCGAGGCGGCACAGTTGCCCACGCCGACAATGGCTACGCGAACGGAACCCATCCTGGTTGCTCCCTGTGTGTGATCTCAATGTTGCGATGAAGCCCCGCGGCGATGCGGAACCTCATGTGGTGGTGTCCTCGGACGGATCCGGCCGACCGGGAGTCTCCGGAGGCGAACCTCCGGAAGTCCCCCGGAGCCGGGGCAGGCCGTCCTCGTCTCCCGTTGTGCTGCTGGTCGTACCGTTCGTCGTGCCGGTCTTGCTGTCCGGCGTGGCGCCCGGCCGGGCGGCGGGGTCCCGCGGGCCCGGCTCTCGCTGGTCCCGCCCCGCCCGCTCGCTCTCGATGAGCTCGTTGAGCCACCGCACTTCGCGCTCCACGGACTCCATACCGTGCCGCTGAAGTTCGAGCGTGTAGTCGTCGAGACGCTCCCGGGTACGGGCCAGGGAAGCGCTCATCTTCTCCAGGCGCTCCTCCAGCCGGCTGCGACGGCCCTCCAGCACGCGCATCCGTACCTCGCGCTCCGTCTGTCCGAAGAAGGCGAAGCGAGCGGCGAAGTGCTCGTCCTCCCAGGCGTCCGGGCCCGTCTGGGACAGCAGATCCTCGAAGTGCTCCTTGCCGTCCGCCGTCAGCCGGTAGACGATCTTGGCCCTGCGGCCCGCGAGTGACGCCGCGAGCGCCTCCTCGGGCGCGCTGCCCGGCTCCTCGATCAACCAACCGTTGGCGACGAGCGTCTTGAGGCACGGATACAGCGTTCCGTAACTGAAGGCCCGGAAGATCCCCAGCGAGGTGTTGAGCCGTTTCCGCAGCTCGTAGCCGTGCATCGGAGACTCGCGCAGCAGACCCAGGACAGCGAATTCGAGGATGCCCGAGCGTCTGCTCACTTTCGCCTCCTCCGCCGTCCCGGCTGATTATGCCGTCCCGATGTATCGACTCGATACATCGGGACGATAGAACACCGATGCTGATGGGACAAGAGGGGCCATGGTGAACGGCGTCACATCACGGATTCACCCCGAGTAACTTGCCTGATTTGGGGTGAAGTTCAGATCTCGGCGGGTTTGACCCTGCGTAGTCTGTGCGGCATGCAGACCACCGGGAACCGCGTGACGTGTGAGAGCGTCGTCGTTCTGGATGCATGCCGGATGAGCCCGACGCCGGGCACGTCCGTATTCATTTCGGGGGGACCGGAACTCAACTGCCGCTTCCAGGCGTTCGCGCCTGCCCGAGGAGTAGTCGTTCGATGAGCGAGCACCGTCGCAAACAGGCCCAGCCGCAGGGTGGCCAGGGTGGCGGACGAGCCGCGGCCAGGCGCGCCGCGCAGCGGTCGGCCGGCCGCCGCGCGGACCCCTCCCGTGGAGTCCCCACGGCGTCCCACTCCGGCTCGCACGAGCCCGAGCCTTCCTACGGAGGCCGGGCCGAGGCCCGCAGGGCGGCCCAGCGGGGCCGCCGCCGTGCCGCCGAGGGGGGCGGCGCCGGCGCCGGAGGCCATGGTGGAGGACGCCGCGGCGGCGGCGGTCCCGACGGCCCCGGCCGGGGCCGCGGCGGGCGGCCCGGCAAGAAGCGGCTGATCGACTACCCGCGGTACGGCAAGTACGGCTGGCGCCGCTGGGTACCGTCCTGGAAGCTCGTGACCGGCCTGTGCATCGCCTTCTTCGGCAGTCTGATGACCGCGGCCACGATCGGGTACGCCATGGTCGGGCTCCCCAATCCGAGTGAGGCGTCCGAGGCCCAGAACAACGTCTACCTCTGGGACGACGGCACGCCGATGGTCTCCACCGGCGGTGAGGTCAACCGCCAGATCGTCAAGATCGAAAATATCCCCACGGTGATGCAGAACGCCGTGATCTCGGCGGAGAACAAGACGTTCAGGGAAGACTCGGGCATCGACCCCATGGGCATCGGCCGGGCCATGTTCAACATGGCCACGGGCGGTCAGACACAGGGCGGCTCGACCATCACCCAGCAGTACGTGAAGAACGCCATGCTCAGCCAGGACCAGACCTACACCCGCAAGGTCAAGGAGCTGTTCATCTCCATCCGCGTCGACGCGGAGATGGACAAGCCCGACATCATGGCCGGGTACCTCAACACCTCCTACTACGGACGCGGCGCCTACGGCATCCAGGCGGCGGCCCGTACGTACTACGGAGTCGACGCCAGGGAGCTCGACGCGAGCCAGTCCGCCTTCCTGGCGACGCTCCTGAAGGGCGCGACGTACTACGACCCCAACGGCGCGCCCTCGATCGACCCGAACGCCAGCGCCGAGGCCAACACCGAGCGCGCCAAGAAGCGCTGGGCCTGGATCCTCAACGAGATGGTGCAGGACGGCCATCTGAGCGCGGCGGACCGGGCGAAGTTCAAGGAATTCCCGATGCCCGACCCGCCCAAGAAGGCCGCGCAGCTCGGCGGCCAGGTCGGCTACCTGGTGGACCTCGCCAAGGCCTACTTCATCAACAACAACAAGCAGGGCATCACGGCCGACAAACTGGCCGAGGGCGGCTACGAGATCAAGACGACCTTCAACAAGAAGAAGGTCAACGCGCTCACCAAGGCCGTCACCGACATCTACGACGCGAACATCGACGCGAAGAAGCGCCCGGAGACGGACACCCACGTCCAGTTCGGCGGCGCTTCCGTGGAGCCGTCGACCGGCAAGATCGTCGCCATCTACGGCGGGCAGGACGCCACCAAGCACTTCACCAACAACGCCGACCAGACCGGTGCCCAGGTCGGATCGACGTTCAAGCCGTACGTCCTGGCGGCGGCGATGCGTGACGGTGTGCGGGACCCCGACCTCGGACCGGAGCAGGGCGCGGACACCCGGACGAAGGTCTCGCCGGACAAGAGCGAGTACAACGGCAAGAACAAACTGAAGATCAAGGACTACAACGGCGACATCTGGACCAACGAGAAGGGCGAGGAGTGGCACCAGCGCAACGACGGTGACGAGAACTTCGAGGACATCAACCTGCGCGAGGCCATGAAGGTCTCGGCCAACTCCCCCTTCGTCCAGCTCGGTATGGACGTGGGCATTCCGCAGGTCCGGCAGGCCGCCGTCGACGCCGGACTGCTGGAGGACAGCCTTCCGGGCGGCAGCAACCCGTCGTTCTCCATCGGTATCTCCGACCCCAGCGCCATCCGCATGGCGGGCTCGTACGCCACCTTCGCCGACAACGGCACCCAGCGTGAGCCCTACTCCGTCCAGGAGGTCAAGAAGGAGGGCGTCGTCGTCTTCGAGTACGACAAGAAGCCGCGGAACACGTTCGACGCCGACATCGCGAACAACGTGACGGACGTCCTGAAGTCCGTGGTCATGGAGAAGGGCGGCACGGGCACCTCGGCGCAGCTGCCGGACGGCCGGGAGGTCGCCGGCAAGACCGGCACCACCGACGGCAACAAGTCGGCCTGGTTCGTGGGCTACACCCCCCAGCTCTCGACCGCCATCGACATGTACCGGCTGGACGACAACGCCGAGAACAAGAACCGCAAGTTCCTGGAGATGTTCGGCACCGGCGGCCAGGACAAGATCCACGGTGCGTCCTTCCCGGCCGACATCTGGCGCGAGTACATGACGGTCGCGATGAAGGGCAAGGAGGCGCTGAAGTTCCCCGAGCCCTCGCCGATCGGCGAGGCGGTCTACGGCGGCGGTGTCACGAGCCCGGAGCCGACGCCGACGGAGCAGCCCTCCGAGACGCCCTCGGAGAAGCCGTCCGAGACGCCCTCGGAGAAGCCGTCCGAGACCCCGAGCCCGACCGAGTCCTGCGACCAGTGGAACGGCTGCGAGGACGGAGGCCCCGGAGGCCCGGGTGGTCCGGGAGGTGAGGATCCCGGCGGAGTGATCGGGGATCCCGGCTCGTCGACCAGTCCACCACCGGAGACCGGGGATCCCGAGGGCGGCGACGGCGGTGGTCTGTTCGGAGGCGGAGGCGGGGGAGGCTGACACGCCCCCTCCCGGCCGGAGTGCCACACACCTCCGGCCCCGGGAGGGGGCTCCGAAGACACCCGCGTGAGAACCCGGGAGCGCCCCGAAGGCCGTCGCACCAGGTCCGTACACCCACCGTGTACGGCCCGGTGCGGCGGCCTTCGCCGTGCCCCGGCGGCGTACGGCAGGATGGGCGCCATGCCGAGCACAGAAGACATCGCGGGGCCCAAGGACCGGCCGGTCGTACCGCCCACCAGGCGGGACAGGATCGCCGCGGCGGGCAGCGAGCTGATCGGCGGTCCCATCGGCCGCTGGGCCTGGTACGGCACCAGCCGCCTCACGCCGGTACGGGTGGTCGCGCTGGTGGCGATCGGCATGTTCGCGCTCGGCATGGTGCAGAAGATGCCCTGCTACGAATGGGCCTGGTTCCGGGGCGCCAGCTCCCAGTACACGCACGCCTGTTACTCCGACATCCCGCATCTCTTCCTCGGCCGCGGCTTCGCGGACGGTCTCGTGCCGTACTTCGACCGGCTCGACGGCGACATGCAGTATCTGGAGTACCCCGTCCTGACGGGTCTGTTCATGGAGGTCGCCTCCTGGTTCACCCCCGGCGACGGCTCCATCCAGCACCGCGAGCAGATGTACTGGATGGTCAACGCGGGGATGCTGATGATCTGCGCGGTGATCATCGCCGTCAGCGTCGCCCGCACCCACCGGCACCGACCCTGGGACGCCCTGCTCCTGGCCCTGGCGCCCGCCCTCGCCCTCACCGCCACCATCAACTGGGACCTGCTGGCCGTCGCGCTCCTGGCCGCCGGGATGCTGATGTGGTCGCGCGGCCGTCCGCTGGCCTTCGGCATCCTGATCGGCCTCGCGACGGCGGCCAAGCTCTATCCCGTACTGCTCCTGGGGCCGCTGCTGCTGCTGTGCTGGCGCGCGGGGCGGCTGAGGGAGTTCGGGGTGGCGCTGGGCGGAACGGCCTTCTCGTGGCTGCTGGTGAATCTGCCGGTGATGCTGTTCGCCCCGGAGGGGTGGAAGAAGTTCTACACGTTCAGCCAGGAGCGGCAGGTCGACTTCGGATCGTTCTGGCTGATCATCACGCAGCGCACGGGGCGGTCCCTGGAGGTGGAGACCGTCAACAACTGGTCGATGGCGCTGATGGTGCTCGCGTGCGCCGGAATCGCGGCGCTCGCCCTGACGGCGCCGCGCCGGCCCCGGTTCGCCCAGCTCGCCTTCCTGGTCGTCGCCGCGTTCATCCTGACCAACAAGGTCTACTCGCCGCAGTACGTGCTGTGGCTGATCCCGCTCGCGGCGCTGGCCCGGCCGCGGTGGCGCGACTTCCTGGTCTGGCAGGCGTGCGAGGTCATGTACTTCCTGGGCATCTGGATGTATCTCGCGTACACGACCAGCGGGGACGCCCACAAGGGGCTGCCGACCGAGGGCTACCAGCTCGCCATCGCGCTGCATCTGCTGGGGACGCTGTACCTGTGCGCGGTCGTCGTACGGGACGTCCTGCTCCCCGAGCGCGACGGTGTACGGCGCGACGGTTCGGACGATCCGTCGGGCGGGGTGCTGGACGGGGCGCCGGACGTGTTCGTGCTCGGCCGGGCCGCACGGCCGCCGGTGTACACGGCGCGGACGGTGGAGGAGGCGCAGCGCGTCTCGTGGGGCGCGCGGCCGCCAGGGGCGGCCTGAGCCCCCGCGCACGGGCGGCAGACCGACGGCCGGCTGGCTCCCTTCGCGGGCGCCGGCCGGCCTTCGTGTTCGCGTCCTGCATATGTGGCTCCTGGGCCGTGTCTTCGAAGTCCCGCCTGGCCCGCGACGCCTCGTGCGGCGCATCGCCGCGTGGTCGGAGTAGGCCGGGTACGCCCGGTACGAGACCGATCCTCCGCCTCGCGACGCACCGCACCGGCCGCCGCGGGCCCCGCCCCGCGGGCGGACGGCGCTACTTCGAGGACACGACCTAGCGGTCCACGAGCCGGTCGAACTGAGTCGTCGTGTGCCGCAGATGCGCCACCAGCTCGTCACCGACCTTGGGCTCCTGCGCGTCGGCCGGCACGAACAGGATCGACACCTGCATGTGCGGCGGCTCGGCGAACCAGCGCTGCTTGCCGGACCACACGAACGGCGAGAGATTGCGGTTGACCGTCGCCAGGCCCGCGCGCGCGACGCCCTTGGCACGCGGCATCACGCCGTGCAGCGCCTTTGGCGCCTCCAGCCCGACCCCGTGCGAGGTGCCGCCGGCGACGACCACCAGCCAGCCCTCCGAGGCGGTCTTCTGCTGGCGGTAGCCGAACCGGTCGCCCTTGACGACGCGCGTCACGTCCAGCACGGCGCCCCGGTACTGGGTCGCCTCGTGGTCGCCCAGCCACAGCCGCGTACCGATGCGGGCGCGGAACCGGGTCTGCGGGAACTGCCTCTGGAGACGGGCCAGTTCCTCGGCGCGCAGATGGCTGACGAACATGGTGTGCAGCGGGAGCCGCGCCGCGCGCAGCCGGTCCATCCAGCCGATGACCTCCTCGACCGCGTCGGAACCGTCCGTGCGGTCGAGGGGCAGGTGCAGGGCGAAGCCTTCGAGGCGTACGTCCTCGATGGCGGCGTGGAGCTGGCCGAGCTCCTCCTCGCGGACGCCGTGGCGCTTCATCGAGCTCATGCACTCGATGACGACCCGGGCGCCGACCAGCGCGAAGACGCCGTCGACCGAGGAGACGGAGCGGACGACGCGATCGGGCAGCGGTACGGGCTCCTCGCCGCGGCGGAACGGGGTCAGGACCAGCAGATCGCCGCTGAACCAGTCCTTGATGCGGGCGGCTTCGTAGATCGTGCCGACGGCGAGGATGTCGGACTCGAAGCGGGAGGTCTCCTCGGAGAGCCGTTCGTGACCGAAGCCGTAGCCATTGCCCTTGCAGACCGGGACGAGGCCCGGGAACTGGTCAATGACCGACTTCTGGTGCGCCCGCCAGCGCGCGGTGTCGACGTAGAGGGAGAGCGCCATGCCGGTCCGGAACCTTTCTCGTGGCTGCGGTGTAGGAAGGATATGGACGTGCTTGGGGGTCTGGGGGCCAACGGGGCGAATTGCCGGCCGGAACACCGGTCGGCGTACCCGTCGGGAACGCGGGGCGGAAAACGGTTCAACGGCGAGACATGTACATGTCGAGAGCCTTGTGGAGCAGCTTGTTGAGCGGGAAGTCCCACTCGCCCACGTACTCGACCGCCTCACCACCCGTGCCCACCTTGAACTGGATGAGACCGAACAGATGGTCCGTCTCGTCGAGCGAGTCCGAGATCCCGCGCAGGTCGTAGACGGTCGCGCCCATCGCGTAGGCGTCCCGGAGCATCCGCCACTGCATCGCGTTCGAGGGCCGGACCTCCCGCTTGTGGTTGGCCGACGCCCCGTACGAGTACCAGACGTGACCGCCCACGATGAGCATCGTCGCGGCCGCGACGTTCTCGCCCTCGTGCCGGGCGAAGTACAGCCGCATGCGGTTGGGGTCCTCGGAGTTGAGGACGGTCCACATCCGCTGGAAGTACGAGAGCGGCCGGGGCCGGAAGTGGTCGCGCTCGGCGGTGATCTCGTACAGCCGCTGCCACTCGGCGAGGTCGTCGTAGCCGGCCTGGACGACCTCGACGCCCGCCTTCTCCGCCTTCTTGATGTTGCGCCGCCACAGCTGGTTGAAGCCCTTGAGGACGTCGTCCAGCGACCGGTTCGCCAGCGGCACCTGGAAGACGTAGCGGGGCTGTACGTCTCCGAAGCCCGCCCCGCCGTCCTCGCCCTGCTGCCAGCCCATCTTGCGCAGCCGGTCGGCCACCTCGAAGGCACGCGGCTCGATGTGCGTGGCCTCCACGTCGCGGAGCCGCTTGACGTCCTGGTCCTGGATGCCGGACTTGATGGCCGCCGCGTCCCAGCGGCGGATCACCACGGGCGGCCCCATCTTCACGGAGAACGCGCCCTGGTTCCGCAGGTGCGCGAGCATCGGCTGGAGCCAGTCGGCCAGGTTCGGGGCGTACCAGTTGATGACCGGGCCCTCGGGCAGATACGCCAGATACCGCTTGATCTTGGGCAGCTGGCGGTAGAGCACCAGGCCGGCGCCGACCATCTGGCCGTCCCTGTCGAACCAGCCCAGGCTCTCCGAGCGCCACTCCGTCTTCACGTCCGCCCACGCGGGGACCTGGCAGTGGCTGGCCGCGGGCAGGCTCTGGATGTACGCCAGATGCTGCTCGCGACTGATGGTGCTCAGCGTCAGGGTCATGCGGGGCGCTCCTCGCAGATGTGTCCCCATGGAGTAGGGGGTCCGGCTCTCGCGCCGAAGCCTACTTGCCGCAGGAGCGCCCCGGCTGGCCACGGGGCGGAGCGGGCCTCAGCCCAGCAGTCCGCCGAACAGACCGCCGTGCGCCATCCCGAGGTAGAAGCCGACCGCCGAGGAGCCCAGACCCATGATCAATGCGAACCGTTCGTGGGTCGTCACCGAGACGAACTGGCCGTACAGGCCCGTGAGGATGCCGATGAGCCCCGCCCAGGAGCTGAGGAGATGCAGGTTGTGGAACATCCCGGAGACGAAGGCGGTGACACCCACCACCGCGGTCACCCAGAGCAGGATGTCCTGGACGGGATGGGGCCGGTGATCGGAGGCGAAGAGAGAACCGGTCGTCTTCCGACGCCCTGCGGTCGGTTGCATTGCCTGCTGTGCCATGGGGCACCTCCTGGCGCCTTGCCGGAGGGCGGCGCACCGTAGCGTCGCCCACACCCGATGTGTCCAGGGTGCGGCCGTCCCCGGCCGGATTTCAACCGGAAGCCGGTCAAGAGGTAGTCTGTACGGTCTGCACCGGTGTCTGCCCAGGCCAGAGGGCGATTCCCGCTCGTCGAGCGCGATTGTCAGTGGCGGCCGATACCGTTGCTCACGCATCACGACCCTCCTGCCACGGAACGACCGTGGCCGCTGAGTCCAAAGGAGGTGGGTTCCACATGCGTCACTACGAGGTGATGGTCATCCTCGACCCCGATCTCGAGGAGCGAGCAGTCTCCCCGCTGATCGAGAACTTCCTCTCCGTCGTCCGTGAGGGCGACGGAAAGGTGGAGAAGGTCGACACCTGGGGCCGTCGTCGTCTCTCTTACGAGATCAAGAAGAAGCCCGAGGGCATCTACTCGGTCATCGATCTGCAGGCCGAGCCCGCGATCGTCAAGGAGCTCGACCGACAGATGAACCTGAACGAGTCGGTCCTCCGGACCAAGGTCCTCCGTCCCGAGACCCACTGAGCCTCGGCTCAGCGGTCATCGGGTCCGAGTAGCAGCCAGCAGCAGAAGCAATCCCCGCCGAGAGGTTCACCCAATGGCAGGCGAGACCGTCATCACGGTCGTCGGCAATCTCGTCGACGACCCCGAGCTGCGCTTCACCCCGTCCGGTGCGGCGGTCGCGAAGTTCCGTGTCGCGTCGACTCCCCGCATCTTCGACAAGCAGACCAACGAGTGGAAGGACGGCGATGGCCTGTTCCTCACCTGCTCGGTCTGGCGTCAGGCGGCGGAGAATGTCGCCGAGTCGCTTCAGCGGGGCATGCGCGTCGTCGTGCAGGGCCGGCTCAAGCAGCGGTCGTACGAGGACCGTGAGGGCGTCAAGCGCACGGTCTACGAGCTGGACGTCGAGGAAGTCGGCCCCAGCCTGAAGACCGCCACGGCCAAGGTCACCAAGACCACCGGTCGTGGTGCCCAGGGCGGTTACGGCGGTGGCGGCGGTCAGCAGCAGGGCGGCGGCAACTGGGGCGGCGGCCCCGGTGGTGGCCAGCAGGGCGGCGGCGGAGCATCCGCCGACGACCCCTGGGCGACCAGCGCGCCGGCCGGCGGCCAGCAGCAGGGTGGCGGAGGCAACGGAGGCGGCTGGGGCGGAAGCTCCGGCGGTTCCGGCGGCGGCTACTCGGACGAGCCGCCCTTCTAGGGCAGCTCGCTCCCACTTTCTTGATCACACAGGAGAAACACCATGGCGAAGCCGCCTGTGCGCAAGCCTAAGAAGAAGGTCTGCGCGTTCTGCAAGGACAAGACCCAGTACGTGGACTACAAGGACACGAACATGCTGCGGAAGTTCATTTCCGACCGTGGCAAGATCCGTGCCCGCCGCGTCACCGGCAACTGCACGCAGCACCAGCGTGACGTCGCCACGGCAGTCAAGAACAGCCGTGAGATGGCGCTGCTGCCCTACACGTCCACCGCGCGATAAGGGGAGGGTGACCTAATCATGAAGATCATCCTCACTCACGAGGTCTCCGGCCTCGGTGCCGCCGGCGACGTCGTCGACGTCAAGGACGGGTACGCCCGCAACTACCTGGTCCCGCGTGGTTTCGCGATCCGCTGGACCAAGGGCGGCGAGAAGGACGTCGAGCAGATTCGTCGTGCTCGCAAGATCCACGAGATCGCCACCATCGAGCAGGCCAACGAGATCAAGGCCCGCATCGAAGGTGTGAAGGTGCGTCTGGCTGTTCGCTCCGGCGACGCCGGCCGTCTCTTCGGCTCCGTCACCCCGGCCGACCTCGCTTCGGCGATCAAGTCCGCCGGTGGTCCGGAGGTCGACAAGCGCCGTATCGAGCTCGGTTCGCCGATCAAGACCCTGGGCTCGCACCAGGTGTCCGTGCGTCTGCACCCCGAGGTCGCCGCGAAGTTCGGCGTCGAGGTCGTGCCCGCCTAGGGTTCTGACCCGACTGGTTGACCGGGTCCGCCCGGCAGCCGTTTCGTCCGCCATCGCCGGACGGGCTCAGGCCCGTCCGGCGATGGCGTTTCTCCGTGCTGTTTCACGTGAAACGCGGGGCGCCCTGACTCCCCGGTCAGCGCGTGGCGCCCGTGACCAGCCAGTGGCCGGACCGGGTGCGCAGCCACAGCGTCACCATGCGGACCGCCATCATCAGCGTCATGGCCCACCACAGGGCGGTGAGTCCGCCTCCGAGCACCGGTACCAGCAGGGCGACCGGCGCGAAGACGGCCAGGGTCACCACCATCGCCTTCGCCAGATAGGGACCGTCGCCCGCGCCCATCAGCACACCGTCCAGTACGAAGACGATGCCCGACACCGGCTGGGTGACCGCCACCACCAGAAGGGCGGGCAGCAGGGTGTCCTGGACCAGCTGATCGCCGGTGAACAGCGGGATGAACATCGGGCGCGCCAGCACGATGAGCACCCCGAGCCCCACGCCGGAGACCACACCCCACTGCACCATGCGGCGGCAGACGTCCCTGGCGCCCCGGGGGTCGTTCGCGCCCAGATAACGGCCGATGATCGCCTGCCCGGCGATGGCGATGGCGTCGAGCGCGAAGGCCATCAGGCTCCACAGCGACAGGATGATCTGGTGCGCGGCGACCTCGGCGTCACCGAGACGGGCCGCGACAGCGGTGGCGATCATCAGGACCGCGCGCAGGGAGAGCGTACGGACCAGCAGGGGGACGCCCGCGTGGGCGCTGGCTCGTATCCCGGCGGCGTCGGGCCGGAGCGAGGCCCCGTGGCGGCGTGCCCCTCGTACGACGACCACCAGATAGGCCGCGGCCATGCCGAACTGCGCCATGACGGTGCCCCAGGCGGAACCGGCGATGCCGAGGCCGGCCCCGTAGACGAGCACCACGTTGAGGACGGCGTTGGCGCCGAAGCCGCCGATGGCGACGTACAGCGGGGTCCGGGTGTCCTGGAGACCGCGCAGGACGCCGGTAGCCGCCAGGACGACCAGCATCGCGGGGATACCGAGGCTGGAGATGCGCAGATAGGTGATCGCGTACGGGGCGGCGGTCTCCGATGCGCCGAAGACATCGACGAACCAGGGCGCCAGGGGGAGGGTGACGGCGATGACGGCGGCGCCCAGCAGCAGGGCGAGCCAGATCCCGTCCATGCCCTGCCGGATGGCGGCCTGAAGATCACCCGCGCCGACGCGGCGCGCGACGGCCGCCGTGGTGGCGTAGGCGAGGAAGACGAACACGCTGACGGCCGTGCCCAGCAGGGCCGCCGCGATCGCCAGTCCGGCGAGCTGCGGAGTGCCGAGATGGCCGACGATCGCGCTGTCGACCATCAGGAAGAGCGGCTCGGCGACCAGGGCGCCGAAGGCGGGCACGGCGAGGGCGATGATCTCGCGGTCGTGACGCCGCCGGGCGGCCTTGGCACCCGTGTCCGGTCCCTTGTCGAGCCGGTCGCCGGGGTCGCCGCCCCGACCGCTGTCGGAGCCGGGACCGGATGCCGTGGGGACCTGTTTCATGCGCTCAATCTAATCTTCCACAGGTAAGAGATGCAACGCGACTGTGATCCTTACTTGCCGAGGAGATCCGGGCACTGCTGTGCGCCGTTTGCTCGGATCTTGGACCAGCTTGGAAAGTTTTTCTCCCCCACAGCCGGTGGATGGAGAAAGCCCAGCTCAGAGCTGGTGTGGTGGAGGCGGCGCGAGGTTGTCCACAGTGCTGTCCCCCGGTCCGTGCACAGGTTCGCCGGAGTTCTCCACAGCATATGGTCCTTCGTCCACATGGCCTGTGGATAACCAGATTGGCGGACGGTCCCGGCGGGCCTACCGTGGACCGACGTCCGACGCGCCGGAACCGGAGTCAGGCCACTCGATTTGTCAGTGTCGTGCCGTAGAAAGAGTGGCACGGCGAGGTCCGCTCAGCGGACGGGAGGAGGTGGCCGGATGAGCATCCCCGAGCCATTGGACGACCCCTGGACCGAAGCCGGTCCCGGTGATCGTCTGCCGGTCTCCCGCCAGCGCCGAGGTGAGGGAAGGGGCCGCGACGAGCAGCACGAGCGCGGCAGGGACAACGCCGCGTGGGACGGCGGATCCCCCGGTTTCGAGCGCGTGCCTCCCCAGGACCTGGACGCCGAACAGTCCGTCCTCGGCGGCATGTTGCTCTCCAAGGACGCCATCGCCGACGTCGTGGAGATCATCAAGGGCCACGACTTCTACCGCCCCGCGCACGAGACGGTCTTCCAGGCGATCCTCGATCTGTACGCGAAGGGCGAGCCGGCTGACCCCATCACGGTGGCCGCCGAGCTGACCAAGCGCGGTGAGATCACCCGGGTCGGCGGAGCCTCCTATCTGCACACGCTGGTCCAGTCGGTGCCGACGGCGGCGAACGCGTCGTACTACGCGGAGATCGTGCACGAGCGCGCGGTGCTGCGCCGTCTCGTCGAGGCCGGTACCAAGATCACACAGATGGGATACGCGGCGGACGGCGACGTCGACGAGATCGTCAACTCCGCCCAGGCCGAGATCTACGCGGTCACCGAGCAGCGCACCAGCGAGGACTACCTGCCCCTCGGCGACATCATGGAGGGCGCGCTCGACGAGATCGAGGCGATCGGTTCACGCAGCGGTGAGATGACGGGTGTGCCGACGGGGTTCACGGACTTCGACTCGCTCACCAACGGGCTGCACCCCGGCCAGATGATCGTCATCGCGGCCCGTCCCGCCATGGGAAAGTCGACGCTCGCGCTGGACTTCGCGCGCGCGGCCTCCATCAAGAACAACCTGCCGAGCGTCATCTTCTCCCTGGAGATGGGGCGCAACGAGATCGCGATGCGCCTGCTCTCGGCGGAGGCGCGGGTGGCGCTGCACCACATGCGTTCCGGGACGATGACGGACGAGGACTGGACACGGCTGGCCCGCCGGATGCCGGACGTCTCGCAGGCGCCGCTGTACATCGACGACTCGCCGAACCTGTCGATGATGGAGATCCGCGCCAAGTGCCGTCGGCTCAAGCAGCGCAACGGACTGAAGCTGGTGGTCATCGACTACCTCCAGCTGATGCAGTCCGGCGGTTCGAAGCGCGCGGAGAGCCGCCAGCAGGAGGTCTCGGACATGTCGCGAAACCTCAAGCTGCTGGCGAAGGAGCTGGAGCTGCCGGTGATCGCGCTCTCCCAGCTGAACCGTGGCCCCGAGCAGCGTACGGACAAGAAGCCGATGGTCTCCGACCTGCGTGAGTCGGGCTCCATCGAGCAGGACGCGGACATGGTGGTGCTGCTCCACCGCGAGGACGCGTACGAGAAGGAGTCACCCCGCGCGGGCGAGGCGGACCTGATCGTGGCCAAGCACCGTAACGGCCCGACGGCGACGATCACGGTGGCGTTCCAGGGCCACTACTCACGCTTCGTGGACATGGCACAGACCTGAGCGACCCGGCCGCGCAGGGGCGCGCCCGCGCAGCCCTCCGCGCCCGCTCGGCACCGCGGGAGCTCAGCCGCGCAGCATCGCGTTGAGCCGGGCGGCCTGGCGCGTGAGGTGGTCGCGCTCCGGCAGGCTGGTCGCCGATCGGGCGGCCTCGGCGTAGAGGCGGGCCGCCGTCTCCGGGGCACCGTCACGCTCGTGCAGATACGCCGCGACGGCGGTGTGGCGGGGCAGGGCGGGGTCGAGTTCCGCCAGGGCGGCGAGACCGGCCCGCGCGCCGTCCGCCTCGCCGACCGCGACGGCCCGGTTGAGACGGGCCACCGGGTTGTCGGTGAGCCGCACCAGTTCGTCGTACCACTCCACGATCTGCACCCAGTCGGTCTCCTCGGCCGACCGGGCATCGGCGTGCAGCGCGGCGACGGCGGCCTGGGCCTGGAACTCGCCCAGCCGGTCGCGGGCGAGGGCCGCCTGGAGCACGTCGACGCCCTCGGCGATCAGACGCGTGTCCCACAGCTCCCGGTCCTGCTCCGCGAGAGGTACCAGCCTGCCGTCGGGGCCGGTCCGTGCCCGGCGGCGGGCGTGGTGGAGCAGCATGAGCGCGAGCAGGCCGGCGACCTCCTCGTGGTGGATCCCGGCCGCGAGCTGACGGGTGAGCCGGATCGCCTCGCCGGCGAGGTCGACGTCGCCGGAGTAGCCCTCGTTGAAGACCAGATAGAGCACCCGCAGCACGGTGGCGATGTCACCGGGCCGGTCGAACCGGACGCCGGAGACGGTCCGCTTGGCCCGGCTGATGCGCTGGGCCATGGTCGCCTCCGGCACGAGGTAGGCCCGCGCGATCTGGCGTGTGGTCAGGCCGCCGACCGCGCGCAGCGTGAGCGCGACGGCCGAGGCCGGTGTCAGGGACGGGTGGGCGCACCGGAAGTACAGCTGGAGCGTGTCGTCCACCGCCTCGCCCGCGCCGGGGGCGGGCTCGCTCTCGACGCGCTCCTCGCGGTGCCGTCGTGAGGTCTCGGCGCGGGCGGTGTCGAGGAACTTGCGCCAGGCCACGGTGACCAGCCAGCCCCTGGGGTCGCGGGGCGGGTCGTCCGGCCAGACGCGCAGGGCCTCGACCAGGGCGTCCTGCACGGCGTCCTCGGCCGACGCGAAGTCCGCTCCGCGCCGGACGAGGACCCCGATCACCGCGGGGGTGAGGGCGCGCAGCAGCGCCTCGTCCATGTGCGTCACTCCGTGACGGTCGGGGGCTCGCCGAGGAACGGGCGCAGTTCGAGCCATTCGTGGATGGGCTTCCCGCCGGCGCCCGGAGCCGCGGACAGCTCGGCGGCCAGTTCGAGCGCCCGCTCGTAGGTCTCGACGTCGATCACCATCCAGCCCGCGATGAGGTCCTTGGTCTCCGCGAACGGGCCGTCGGTGACCGGCGGCCGTCCCTCGCCGTCGTAGCGGACGAATGTGCCCTCCTCGGAGAGCGCCTGGCCGTCGACGAACTCGCCGGTGCCTTCGAGCCGGGTGGCGAAGTCACGCATGTACTGCACGTGGGCCACGACCTCCTCCGGCTCCCACTCGTTCATCGGCACGTCGTTGACCGCGGCCGGAGCGCCCCGGTAGTGCTTGAGCAGCAGGTACTTGGCCATGATCGGTTCTCCTCGGTGCTGTACGGCCCAGTGTGGCCGCGTTCATCCCTGGGACGGAGCCGCGTCGGGGTTCTCGACATCCTGCCGCGAAAAAGTTTCCGGCGGACTTCGAATCCCCGAGGGTCCGCCGGAAAGGCGCTGTGCATCGGGCGCCAGGGACGTCCGCGAAGTGCCGCCCGGCCACGTGACGCCCGGCACGGAGCATCTCCCCGTAGACCCGAAGAGGGGACGGGAGGGGCCCCGGCGTGGTCGGATCCGGCCGAGTGCGCCCGATACGTAGCTCCGGTAGGAGGCCGGCCACTCCGGCACCTTCGGTGCACCGCGCCAGACGTCGCGGGCCTCGCTCCGAGGGCCCTGGCCCCGCTCGGCGGACGGGGCTACTCCGCGGACGCCCCTGGGGCCTGTCGTGTGGATCTTGCCGGGCTCGCGTGCCCCGGCACGCACGCTCGCCGCGTTGGCGGCGGAGGAGGGAGGCATGCCTCCGCCATGCCTCCCTCCTCCGCCCTGCGTTCACGCACCAGACCCCCGCCGCCGCTCAGGGCCGGTACATCAGCCGGCGTAGCAGCGTCTCCGCCGGCCCGCGGTGCCCGGCGCGTTCCAGGGCGTACGCCCCCGCGACCGTGACCAGCCAGACCCCGACGGCCACGAGCGCCACCGTGGCGCTCGTCAGGTGCTCGCCGAGCCCGAGGCCCCACGCCGCCAGCAGCGGGGCGAAGATCAGGGAGTGTGCGAGATAGCAGGACAGCGAGCGCCTGCCCACCGCGGAGACGGCGCCGACGGCGCGTGCGCCGCGGCGGCCTGATCTGCGGGTCCACCAGTGCGCGAACAGGGCGACCGCGGCGACGTACCCGAGCCCGGCGGCGCCGCCGGTGATGTCCCTGAGCGCGGTGAGGACGCCCGACTCGCTCTGCGCGTCGGCGGGGACGTCGATCGCGCCGATGTGCGCCAGTGCGGCGGGCAGCCCGCCGAGCCAGCCCACCGGGATGCCGATGAGCGCGGTCCTGCGCAGCAGCCGCAGGTGCCGGCCGGGCTCCTCCAGGATCCGGCGCCGTGCCGCCCAGAAGCCGAGCAGGAAGACGAGGTAGGCGCCGCCGATCAGGGACGCGGGTGCGGCGACGAAGGTGACGAACGCCCCGGTGGCCACGCGGGTGCCGGCGGCGGCGAGCCAGCTCTCCTCGCCCGCCGCGTACGCCTCCGCGCCCGGCTCCGCGCCGGCGTCGCCGACGGCGCCCAGATCGCCCTGGAGCAGCACGGTCACCATCGGCTGCGCGGCGCTGAGCACCATCAGCGCCGCTCCGATCCCCATCCACCACATCAGCGCGCGGTCGCCGCGCCGGAGGAAGAGCGGGCCGAGGGCGAGGCTCAACAGTCCGTAGTAGCCGACGATGTCACCCGCCATCAGCAGTGCGGCGTGCAGCAGGCCGATGACGATCAGCAGCAGACTGCGCCGGCGCAGGATCCTGACGACATCGCGCTCGGCGGTTCCCGCGGCCTTCTGACGGAGGAACAGCTGCGTCATCCCGTAGCCGAAGAGGAACGCGAAGAGCGGATAGACCCGCAGGTCCAGCACGGTGATCATGGTGAACTGGACGGCCCGGTCGAGCGGGCCCCCGTTCACGGGCTGCCAGCCGGAGGGGCCGTACCGCGACGCCCACAGATGGAACGCGGTGTTCGACAGCACGATGAACAGCAGCATGAGTCCGCGTGCGAGATCCGGCGCGAGAGCTCGTTCCGAAGGCCGTACGGCCCCGCGAGGGGCCACGGCCGGGGGGCCGGTGGTGGTCGCCGGCTCGGGGTCCGGCCCGGTCTCCTGCGTCGTCTCGGCTGTCATGCCCCCAACGCTAGGAACGGGCTCCGGGGCCGGTAACCCGCCTTCTGTACAGCCGTTTCCGCCCAAGGTATGGCTCGTCGTCACCGCCGGGCCGACCAAAGTAGTGGCGGTGCCGCGCTCCGGGCGGGGGCTCCGCCGGCGGAGGCCCGGTTGCCGAATATGGTCGACGGCGCGGGGCGCGACCGGTAGATGTGGACCATGACCTCACCGTTCGAAGAACTCCTCCCCAGTACGCGACGGGCCCTTCTGCACCGCGTCGCCACCGCGCAGTCCGAAGGGCGCGCCCCCTCGCTCGTGGCCGCGGTCGCGCGCGACGGGCACACGGTCTGGTCCGGCGGACGCGGCGGGGTGGACGGTCATGAGCCGGACGCGGACACCCAGTACCGGATCGGCTCGATCACCAAGTGCTTCACCGCCGTACTGGTGCTGCGGCTGCGCGACGAGGGCCTGCTCGATCTGGCCGACCCGCTGGAGAGGCATCTGCCCGGCACCGGGGTCGGCAAGGTCACCATCGGCCAGCTCCTGGGCCACGCGGCGGGGCTGGCGGCCGAGGCGCCGGCCCCCTGGTGGGAGCGCACACCCGGCACGACGCGGCCCGAACTCGCCGATGTGCTCGGCGAGAACCCGGTGCTGCACCCCGCCGGCCGGCTGTACCACTACTCCAACCCCGGCTACACCCTGCTCGGTTCACTGATCGAGGCGCTGCGCGGGGCGCCCTGGGAGGAGGTGCTGCGGCGGGAGATCCTGGAGCCGCTGTCGATGGGCCGCACGACCACCCGGCCCGTCGCCCCGGCGGCCGGTGGCTGGGCCGTGCATCCCTGGGCGGACGTGATCCTGCCCGAACCCGCCGAGGACCTCGGCCTGATGGCCCCGGCGGGCCAGCTCTGGTCGACGGCGGACGACCTCTGCCGTTTCGGGGCGTTCCTCGCCGGGGGAGACGACCGGGTCCTGAGCGCCGCGTCCGTACAGGAGGCCCGGACTCCCGCCACGCCTCCCGAGAGCGGTCAGTGGGGCGGCGGTTACGGGCTCGGTGTGCAGCTCGTCCACGGGGGCGGCCGTACCTACGCCGGGCACACGGGTTCGCTGCCCGGCTTCGTCGCCGCGCTCTGGGTGAGCGTCGAGGACGGACTGGTCGCCGTCGCGCTTGCCAACGCCACCTCGGGCCCGCTCACCGGTGTCGTCGCCGCCGAACTCATCAATATCGTCGCTGAGGCGGAGCCCCGTGTCCCCGAGCCGTGGCGGCCCCTTCCCGAGGTCGATCCGTCGCTGCTGGAGCTGACGGGTCCCTGGTACTGGGGAGCGACCCCGTACGTCCTGCGCCTGACGGCGGACCGCGGACTGGACCTCGCGCCGCTGCGCGACGCCGGACGGCGCTCCCGGTTCGTGGCCCGCGCGGACGGTACGTGGCAGGGGCTCGACGGCTACTACACGGGGGAGACGCTGAAGGCCGTCCGACGCCCGGACGGCCGGGTGAGCCATCTCGATCTGGGCTCCTTCGTCTACACCCGCGAGCCCTACGAGCCGGGGGACGTGGTCCCGGGCGGAGTGGACGAGCGGGGCTGGCGCGGTCTGTGACGTTTCACGTGAAACCGTGCGTACGGCCGGCCCCGGCGTGGGCGCATGTGGCGGCCGTCCGTCGCCTCAGCCCTCGGTCTCCAGGCTCATCTTGAAGCCCACGTGGGACGCGGTGAACCCGAGCCGCTCGTAGAAGCGCCGGGCGTCCTTGCGCGTCGCGTCGGACGTGAGCTGGACCAACTGGCAGCCCTGGCGCCCGGATTCGTCGATGGCCCACCGGATCAGCCGGGTGCCGAGGTCGGAACCCCGCTCGTCGGCGTGTACGCGTACGCCCTCGATGACCGACCGCGTGGCGCCCCGGCGCGAGATGCCCGCGATGATCGTCAGTTGGAGCGTGCCGACGACGCGCCCGTCGCGCTCGGCGACGACCTGGTACTGATTCGGGTCGTCGGCGAGCCGTGCGAAGGCCCTGCGGTACGGGGTGAGGTCGTCCGGCGACTCGCGTGCCGCGCCCAGCGGATCGTCGGCGAGCATCGCCACGATCTCGGGCAGGTCACCGGCGTCGGCCGACCGTATGCGTAGATCGCTCATGGCTCGCAGATTACGCCGGTCGCGACGGGGCCGGCCGCGCGGGTGCGCGCAACTCCTCCACGGCCCTGACCAGCGGCCCCGGCCCCGGATCGGCCGCCGTGTCCGTGTCCAGGGCCTCTCGCAGCGCGGTGTCGTTGGCCGGCCGCGCCTCGGCGAGAAGCCGGAGCCGTCACGCGGAGGTGCTGAGGCGCTTCTCCGCGGCCCCGCGCCCCGCGCGTTTCCCGGTCGAGGCAGCCCGCACCCGCCGGCCCCGGCGCGTCAGCCCCCAGGGCTTGAGTACCGAGACGACGGTCATGAAGAGATACGCGCCGGTCGCCACCGACGGCGCGGCGACGAGGCTGATGTCGGGCACACCGCCGCTCCCGGCAGCCTGTCCGATCCCCGGCCGCAGCGCGAAGACCGTGGCCGCGCCGGTGACCAGCGTGAGCCAGAACTTGATCCAGACCCAGTGGTACCGGGCCAGTCCCCAGGGCGTTCCCAGGGAGAGCACCAGCCCGCTGACAAGAGTGATCACGACAATGGGCGCGAGCAGCCAGTCGGCGAACACCTTCATCGCACGGTAGGACGCCTCGGTGAGTGAGACGTCCCCGGTGGTGTACGCGGTGATACCGAGTGCGAGCAGACCGAGGGTGAGGCCCAGCCAGCTCACGGAGACGGCGACATGGACGGCGAGGAGTGCCCGGCGGACGGGCCGCTTGAGTGGTTTCACGTGAAACACGGTGCCGCGATCCGTGGCGGAGGGCGTCCGACGGCGGGAGTAACCGCCCGTACTAACCTCGGCGTACATGGAGAGCCCCGGTGAGAACGCCCAGGAACGCCCGCGCACGCTGTATCTGTTCGATCTCGACGGCACGTTGATCCGGGGATCGGCCGCCGCCGTGGAGATCTCCCGGCAGCTCGGTGTGGGTGCCGAGATCGCGGAGCTGGAGCGTGAGTTCCTGACCGCCGGGCTCGCCCCGGACGAGTTCGCCGTCCGGGCCAGGGAGCTGTGGGCCGAGCTGACCACCGCACAGGTCGAGACGGCCTTCGAGGGGGCGCCGTGGCTGGCCGGTATCCGCGAGGTCTGGGCGGACATCCGTGCGCGCGGCGACTACTGCGCCGTGATCACGCTGTCGCCGGACTTCTTCGTCGAGCGGCTGCTGCCGTGGGGAGCGCACGCCACCCATGGCTCACGCTGGCCGGCCCTGCCGTTCACCGGGCCGGTGGACCGGACGGGGATTCTCGACACGGCGGCCAAGGTCCGGATCGCGAACGAGCTGTGCGCGCGGTTCGGTGTCCGGCTCGGTGACTGTGTCGCCTTCGGGGACTCCATGTCCGACGCGGCGATCTTCGCTTCCGTCCCCCGCGCCGTGGCGGTGAACGCGGACCACCATCTGGCCGGGCTCGCCACGCACACCTACCGGGGCGGCGATCTGCGCGAGGCGTTCGACCTGCTGGGCACCCGCCCGCGCCCGCACAGCTGACAGCGACCGGCGCGTCAGCCCAGGTCGGGCGCGTGCATCGCCCGTACGCCCTCGATGTTGCCGTCCAGATAGTGCCGCAGCGACAGCGGTACGAGATGGACGGCGGCGATCCCGACCCGGCTGAACGGCACCCGGACGATCTCGTACTCCCCGCAGGGCTCCTCCACCTCCGGCCCGTGCCGCAGTGACGGGTCCAGCGATTCGAGCCGGCAGACGAAGAAGTGCTGCACCTTCACGCCGGTGACACCGCCGTCCGCGATGTGCTCGACGGTGTCGACGAAGCAGGGCACGACATCGGTGATCTTGGCGCCGAGCTCCTCGTCGACCTCGCGGTGGAGCGCGGCCACGACGGTCGCGTCGTCGGGCTCCACCCCGCCGCCGGGCGTCAGCCAGTAGGGATCCACACCCGGTTTGGTGCGCTTGATCAGGACGAGCTGGTCGCCGTCCAGCAGGATGGCGCGTGCGGTGCGCTTGACCACGGGCCGTTCGGTCATGGAGAGAGCGTGGCCCGATACGGCCGTGCCGAAACTCCCCCGGGGCGCGCCGTCACCAGTCGACCGAAGCACGCAGCAGCCATTCGTGCGCCCGCGCGATGTGCGGAAGGGCCAGTGTGCCGGTCCGTACGGCGAGGAAGTACGTCCGCAGCGGGGGCACCGGCGGATCGTAGAGAGCGACTATCTCCCCGCGTTCCAGCGCCGCTTCGCAGAGGTAGCGGGGCAGTACGGCCAGCCCGGCGCCCGCCGCCGCGCTCTCCAGGACGGCGCGCAGGTCGGGTGCGATGACGGCGCCCGCGGCGGCCGGCCGTGAGTCGAAGACCGACGCCCAGTAGCGCGAGACGAGGGGCAGCGACTCGTGGACCTCCACCACCGGAAGCTGCTCCAGGAGCACATGACCCTCGCGCAGCACGTCGTGGCCCAGCCGCGCCGCCCAGCGCGGCGAGGCGACCAGGATGTGCTCCTCGTCGCAGAGCGGGGTCGAGGTGAGCAGTCCGCCGCGCGGCCGCGCGGTGACGATGGCGAGGTCGTGGTGTCCGGCGGCGAGGCCGTCCAGGAGTTCCTCGGCGTCGGCGAAGAAGGAGGCGCGGAGGGCGAGCCCCTGGCTGATCAGGGAGGTGAGCGCGGGCAGGGCGCGTACGGAGGTGAACTCCGGCGGCCCGGCGAGATGGAGCGTCCGTACGCCGGACTCCTCGTCGAGACCGGTCTCGGTGATCTCGACCAGGGCGTCGAGGTGGGGCGCGGCACGGTGGGCGAGCTCGTCCCCCATGGTGGTGGGGGTGACGCCACGGGCCTGGCGCAGGAACAGCGGGCGCCCCAACTGGCGCTCCAGCGTGCGTATCTGGCCGGTGACCGCGGGCTGGGAGAGCCCGAGGAGGGCGGCGGCGCGGGTGAACGATCCGGCGCGGTGAACGGTGACGAACGTACGCAGCAGGGCCAGGTCCATGGCAGCCCTCCTCAACTTCCGGCCCCGTCCGGACCCGTCCCTGGGCCGGTCGCCGGAACGTCCAACTATAAATAAGTCGATAGGCGGCTGTCGCTACTGTGATTGGACACTGACGCAGAGTCAACTAGCCTTGTTGTGGTGGTTCTTCGCGATGCGGGAACCCGTGGACGGCCCGAGCCACGAGGGGGGAGGCTCGGACCGTCCGTTCCGCCGGGTCCCGCCTGCCGGTTCAGCCGGCGGCTTCCGCCAAGGCGCGCAGGACATCGGCGAGGAGGTCGTCGGGGTCCTCGGCGCCCACGGAGAACCGGACGAAGCCCTCCGGCACCGCGTCGCCGCCCCACCGCCCCCGCCGTTCCGCGGTCGAGCGCAGACCGCCGAAGCTCGTCGCGTCGTCCACCAGCCGCAGCCCGTCCAGGAACCGCTCGGCGTGGTCGCGGTCCGGCAGGACGAACGACACCACGCACCCGTACCGCCGCATCTGCGCCGACGCGAGGGCGTGCGAGGGGTCGTCGGGCAGCCCCGGATACCGCAGCCCGCTCACATCGGCGCGTCCGGCCAGCGCCCGCGCCAGCAGCAGCGCGGTCGCGCACTGGCGGTCGACACGCAGCTGGAGCGTGGACAGCGAGCGGTGGGCGAGCCATGCCTCCATCGGTCCGGGGATGGCCCCGGCGATCTTGCGCCAGCGGCGGACACCCGCGGCAAGCTCGGGATCCTCGCAGGTCACATGGCCCAGGAGGATGTCGCCGTGCCCTGTCGTGCCCTTGGTGTCGCTGGCCACGGAGAAGTCGGCGCCGAGTTCCAGGGGTCGCTGGCCCAGCGGTGTGGCGAGTGTGTTGTCCACGGCGACGAGAGTGCCCTGGTCGTGCGCGGCCCGCACCAGCCGGCGGATGTCACAGACGTCGAGCCCGGGGTTGGACGGGGTCTCGATCCACAGCAGCCGGGCACCGGCCAGCACACCGAGCTGCGCGTCGCCGGCGGTGGGCGCTGTCCGTACCTCGATGCCGTACGCCGTGAGCTGCTCCCGCAGCAGCGGCAGCGCCTGATAGCCGTCGTCCGGCAGGACGACCGCGTCGCCGGTGCGCAGCTGGGAGAAGAGCACCGCCGAGATCGCGGCCATCCCGGAGGCGAACGCGACGGTCTCGACGCGTCGGCCGGGGGCCTCCAGCTCGCCGATGGCACGTTCCAGATGGGTCCACGTCGGATTGGTGTCGCGGCCGTAGGTGTACGGGCCCGTCGGCTCGCCCGGCAGATGGAAGTGGGCGGCGAACACGGGGCCCGGCATGGTCGGTTCGTACTTCACCGGGTCGGGCAGCCCGGCCCGGACGGCGCGGGTGCCGTCCCCGGGGCCGCTGTCCGCGGGCTCCACGGCGTTCCTGGGGTTCACGGGATCCAAGAGGGATCAGTCCTCGTCGGGGAGCACGACGTTCAGCGCCCACGAAACGATCGAGATGATGAGTCCGCCGAGCACCGCCGTCCAGAAGCCGTCGACATGGAAGCTCAGATCGAGCTTGTCGGCGAACCAGGAGGTCAGCATCAGCATCAGCGCGTTCACGACCAGAGTGAACAGACCCAGGGTGACGATGAACAGCGGCAGTGTCAGCAGCTGCACCACGGGCTTGACGACGACGTTCACCACTCCGAAGATCAGCGCCACTATCACCAGCGCCAGCACCTTCTTGCCGGTGCTGTCGCCGGTCAGGGTGATGTCATTGATCAGCCAGATCGCCACGGCCAGTGCTCCGGCGTTGGCGATCGTCTTGACTACGAAATTCTTCATGGTGAGATCGTGGCATGAAGGCATTCCGACTGGACGAGCTGGAGGCGGAACGTGCCGCCAACGACGGGGCGTATCTGCAGTTTGTACGGGAACGGAATATGTCCGTCGGCCTGTACGCACTCGACGCCGGCACCATCGACCCGCAGCAGCCGCACAGCCAGGACGAGGTCTACTTCGTCGTGAGCGGGCGCGCTGCGATCACCGTGGGCATGGAGACGACGCAGGTCGGGCGGGGCAGCGTCGTCTACGTGCCCGCCGGCCAGCCGCACAAGTTCCACCACATCACCGAGGACCTGCGGGTCATGGTCGTCTTCTCCCCTCCGGAGGGGTGAGGCCGGACCCTCACGGTCGCGTCAGGGTCGGATCAGGGGAGTTCCAGGGCCGCGGGGCCCTCCGCTCCGCCCCGCGCCGCTCTAGCATCGGAAGCAGCGGGAACGCTCATCACGTATTCACGCTTCTGCGTGCTTCAGGTACTCACGGAACGAGGTAGGGACGATGGCGGTACGGGAGATTGTCGCGGGAATGCCCTGGTGGGTGAAGTGGATCGCGTTGCCCGTGGTCGTGCTCGTCGTGTTCGGCGGGCTGATCGCGAGCGTGGTCGGATTCGTGATCGGAGTGCTCTTCAAGCTGCTGATCCTGGTGGCCCTGATCGGTGGGCTCGTCTACGGGGTGCGGAAGTTCACATCGTCGTCCTCGCGAGGCGGCTGGTAGCCCGCGCGCCCTCCGCGCCCTCCTCGACCGCCGTACCGCGCCGTACCGTCGTACTGTCGTTCCGCCGCCGTTCCGTCCCCGCCGGGGGCGCCCCCGCCCCGGCCGTTAGCCCGCGCGGGGGAAAGGCGGAGACGAAACCACTCCCACCTCAGAGGCTGCCATTAGAGTGGCAAGCCTCTGCCACCTCCTTCGAAACCAGCGTCGCCGGTCGTTCTGACCAATGCATTGTGTGAGTTCCCGGCGCCGGGCCTCAGACTCTGTCTCGGGTCCCCGGAGGTGTGACAGGCGCGGGGGCGGCCCCCGCGAGCGGGCGCACGCCCGTCGGTACGCCCGGGGGTGACCTTTGGCCACAGCGAGCACGTCAGCTGCCCCTACCCTGATCGGTTCGGTACGGCGCGCGCTGCGTCTGCTGGAGTCGGCCGGCGCCCATCCGAACGGGGCCCCGGCGAAACAGCTCGCCCGTGAGGCCGGCATCCCCCTCCCCACCGCCTATCACCTGCTGCGCACCCTGACCCACGAGGGCTATCTGCGCCGTGAGAAGGGTGTGTTCTTCCTCGGGGAGGCGGTGGACCGCCTGGTGAGCGGCGAAGGCCCGGTGACCGGCGGGGCCCGCCGCACCATGGCCGAGTCGATGGAGTACTGCCGCGATCTGATCGGGGCACCCGTCTATTTCGCGATCTACCGCGAGGGCGAGATCGAGATCGTCGCGGTCGCCGACAGCCCTGCCGCGCCCGCCGTCGCCGAATGGGCGGATTTCCGTGCGACCGGGCACGCGCACGCGATCGGCCAGTGTCTGCTGGGCCAGCTCGACGACGCCGCCCGCCAGGACCATCTGGACCGGTATCCGGTGGGCCGGCTCACCCCCTACTCGGTGGCGGACCGGCGCGCACTGCTGTCGCGCCTCGGTGCCAGGGGGCGTACGGGGCCCTTCCTGGAGCGGCAGGAGTACGTGCTCGGCCAGGTCTGCGCCGCCGTACCCGTCCCGTACGGACGGACGATCGCGGCGCTCGCGACGTCGGTGCCGCTGCACCAGGAGGCAGAACTGCTTCCCAATGTCGAACGACTTTGCAAAGAGATCGGAAACTTGAGCGGCTCGCTGGAATTCTCTATCAGTATCTGAAATATCACTCCTTGTGATCCGTAACTGCGTGTTGGACGATTAAGAAGAGGATCAAGGGGCACCTATATCGGACGTTTCACCCACTAAACCCCCGAAACCCCTCTGAATTTCTTACTCTCCGTAACTTTCCGTCGTCAACTGCGGGGTACATGATGCGCGAGTTGGTTCAGGCCGAAGTCCTGATGAGTTTCCTTGTCTCCGAAGAGCTCTCATTCCGAATTCCCGTGGAACTCCGTTACGAGACGACGGACCCCTACGCGGTGCGCATGACGTTCCATCTGCCCGGCGACGCCCCGGTCACCTGGGCCTTCGGCCGCGAGCTGCTGGTCGACGGCATCAACGAACCCAGTGGCGACGGTGACGTGTACATCTCACCGACCGAGCCCGAAGAGCTCTCCGATGTCCACATCAGGCTCCAGGTCGGCGCCGAACACGCCCTGTTCCGGGTCAGCGCACCCCCGCTGGTGGCCTTCCTCGACCGTACGGACCGGCTGGTCCCACTCGGCCAGGAGATGACGCTCGGGCACTTCGAGACCAACCTGGAGGAGACGCTGGGGCGCATCCTGGCCGAGGAGAACGCGGGCTGACCGCGGATCCGCCGAGGAGCGGCTGATTCCGGCATCCCTCCGGGCGGAGGGCTACGCCTTGCGGCGCCGCCCGCCTCCGCCCCGCGTCCGCAGGCCCCCGAACGGCCGCCCGGAAGGCGCCTTCGGCAGCGGCCCCGTGGGTGGCCCCGACGGCGCTCCCGTCGCCGTCCGCGGCACCCCGCCCCCCTCCGGCACCCCCGGCCGGTCGGCCGACACCACGAGGGCCGCCAGCGCCGTGGTCACCGGCACCGACGCGACCAGTCCGATCGACCCGACCAGGGTCCGTACGATCTCCTGGGCCACCAGCTCGCTGTTGGCCACCGTCGCCACACTGGACTCGGCGATCGAGAAGAGCAGCAGCAGCGGCAGCGCGGCGCCCGCGTAAGCCAGTACGAGCGTGTTGACCACGGACGCGATGTGGTCGCGCCCGATCCGGATGCCCGCCCGGTAGAGGGCGCGCGGCCCCATGTCGGGATTGGCCTGGCGCAGCTCCCAGACCGCGGACGTCTGGGTGACCGTCACATCGTCCAGCACACCGAGCGATCCGATGATGACACCCGCCAGCAGCAGACCGCTCATGTCGATCTCCGGATAGAGCCCGTGGATCAGCCCGGTGTTGTCGTCCGTGTTGCCCGTCAGACTCGCCCAGCCGATGAACAGCGAGCCCAGCAGCCCGATCAGCAGCAGCGAGATGAGCGTGCCGAGCACGGCGACGGACGTACGGGCCGTCAGTCCGTGGCACAGATACAGCGCGAGCAGCATGATCGCGCTGGAGCCGACGACCGCGACGATCAGCGGATTGGAGCCCTGGAGAATCGCCGGGAGGATGAACAGCGTCAGTACGGCGAACGAGATGACCAGCGCGATCAGGGCCATCAGCCCGCGCAGCCGTCCCACCACGACCACCGCGAGCGCGAAGATCCCGGCCAGCAGCGCCATCGGCGTCGTACGGTCCACGTCCGTGACCGAGTACTGGAGATCCCGGGGCGCGTCGGGGGCGTATGCCACCACAACGCCCTGTTTCACGTGAAACTGCCTCGGCGCGTCCGGCTGGACGATCTCGACGAACCTGCGCCCCTTGTCCTTGCCGGTCGTCACCTCGACCGTGGCCTTCGCGCAGTCCCCGGTCTGCGCGCGCTGCGCCTCACGCCCCTGCGGCGTCGTCGTGTCGCCCGTCGGCGGGACCTGAGCGGCGTTCACGTCCTTGCAGTCGATCTGCTCGATCTTCACCACCTGCCCCTGCTCGGTCTGCCGGTCGAAGCCGACACCGGTGCGCTCGTGCGCCGGGGCGCCGCCCGGCCACAGCACGACGAGTCCGACGAGGACGGCCGTGGCGAAGGGAATCAGCACCGCGGCGATCACCTTGCGCAGGTGCTTGGAGACCGGCGCGGCCGGCCCGTGGCTGTGCGAGTGGCCGTGTGTATCGGGTGTCTGCTGGGGTGAGGTCACCGACCGATCATCGCAAGAACGGCGGGGGCCCTCTGTTCAGCACGCCCGGCATCGCGTTAGCGTGGTGGTGCCTTTACACACGCGGGAGCTCGGAGCACCGGGCTGAGAGGACGCTGACTGTGGAGTTCCGGGGCTTCCCCGGATGATCCCTGAGCTGCGTCGACCGCCGAACCTGTTACCGGGTAATGCCGGCGTAGGGAGTAGGTCTCATATGACCGTTCAGGACGCACGCACGCCTGCCGCACGAGCCATCGGCTGGCACAAGGGATACGTGGAAGGATCGCGCCCCGACCTCCGGGTGCCGGTCCGGCAGGTGCACCTCACCAACGGCGACGACGTGACGCTGTACGACACGTCGGGGCCGTACACCGACCCCACCGTCGAAACCGACGTACGGCGCGGTCTCGCACCGCTCCGGGAGAACTGGATCATCGGCCGCGGCGACACCGAGGAGTACGCGGGCCGCCCGGTGCGCCCCGAGGACGACGGCCTCAAGCACACCTCGCCGCGCGGTGGCCTCCGCAATCTCGACGCGGTCTTCCCCGGCCGCCCGCGCCAGCCGCGCCGGGGCCGCGACGGGCAGGCGGTCACCCAACTCGCGTACGCGCGGCGGGGCGACATCACCCCGGAGATGGAGTACGTCGCCCTCCGGGAGAGCGTCCCGCCCGAGGTCGTGCGCGACGAGATCGCCGCGGGCCGCGCCGTACTGCCGGCCAACGTCAACCACCCCGAGATCGAACCGATGATCATCGGCAAGCGGTTCCTGGTGAAGGTCAACGCCAACATCGGCAACTCCGCGGTCACTTCCTCCATCGAGGAGGAGGTCGACAAGATGACCTGGGCCACCAAATGGGGCGCCGACACGGTCATGGACCTCTCCACCGGCCGCAACATCCACACCACCCGCGAGTGGGTGCTGCGCAACTCCCCGGTCCCGATCGGCACCGTGCCGCTCTACCAGGCGCTGGAGAAGGTCGACGGCAGGGCCGAGGAGCTGACCTGGGAGATCTACAAGGACACGGTCATCGAACAGGCCGAGCAGGGCGTGGACTACATGACCGTCCACGCGGGCGTGCTGCTGCGCTACGTGCCGCTCACGGCCCGCCGCAAGACCGGCATCGTCTCGCGCGGCGGCTCGATCATGGCGGCGTGGTGCCTGGCGCACCATCAGGAGTCGTTCCTGTACGAGAACTTCGAGGAGCTGTGCGAGATCCTCGCGTCGTACGACGTGACGTACTCCCTCGGCGACGGTCTGCGGCCGGGCTCGATCGCCGACGCCAACGACGAGGCGCAGTTCGCGGAGCTGCGCACGCTCGGCGAGCTGAACACCGTCGCCAAGCGGCACAACGTGCAGACCATGATCGAGGGGCCGGGCCATGTCCCGATGCACAAGATCAAGGAGAACATCGACCTCCAGCAGGAGATCTGCGAGGAGGCGCCGTTCTACACGCTCGGCCCGCTGACGACGGATGTCGCCCCGGCGTACGACCACATCACCTCCGCCATCGGTGCCGCGATGATCGCCTGGTGGGGCACGGCGATGCTCTGCTACGTGACGCCCAAGGAACACCTGGGGCTGCCCAACCGCGACGACGTGAAGACCGGCGTCATCACGTACAAGATCGCGGCGCACGCGGCGGATCTGGCCAAGGGCCATCCGGGGGCGCGGGAATGGGACGACGCGCTGTCGGACGCGAGGTTCGAATTCCGCTGGGAGGACCAGTTCAACCTGGCGCTCGACCCGGACACGGCACGGGAGTTCCACGACGAGACACTGCCGGCGGAGCCGGCGAAGACCGCGCATTTCTGCTCGATGTGCGGGCCGAAGTTCTGTTCGATGCGGATCTCCCACGACATCCGTCGTGACCACGGCGGTTCGCGAGAGGAGATCGAGGCGGGCATGGCGGCCAAGTCACAGGAGTTCGCGGCAAACGGCAACCGCGTGTACCTGCCGATCGCGGACTGACGCGCGTCGCGTCTCCCGACGGTCCCGTGAGGGCACCGGGTCGGGGAACGCGAGCGGGGCAGGTCCGGTTCCATCCTGGCCGGGGACGGAAGCGGCCTGCCCTGCTCGGTGGTGGTGTGGATTACTCGCCGCTGAGGATCTCGCCGACCTTCTCGGTCAGGCCGTTGGCGATCTCGTCCGCG
>NZ_JBVJNN010000017.1:0-142529 GCF_055583685.1 Streptomyces sp. NPDC104581 | reverse complement strand
CCCCCCCCCCCCCCCCCCCCCCCCCCCCCCCCCCCCCCCCCCCCCCCCCCCCCCCCCCCCCCCCCCCCCCCCCCCCCCCCCCCCCCCCCGCTGCCCTCAGACCGAAGTCCAGAGCCCGAAGCCTCGGCCCTCAGCCCTCACGATCGCCGGCCCCGCCTCGGCCGTCAGCGACGCCGCCGACGCCGGAATCCCCCGCGACCCCGGCCGCCGCCTCGTGCATCGCCAGTTCGAGCAACAGCGGATCGGTGAGCGTGCCCGAGCCGTCGGGCGCCACCAGCCACCGGACACCGCCGCCGGTCCGCCCCGGGTACGGAACGACGATCCAGGTCCCGCCGCCCGCGCCCCGTACCCCCGTGCCGATCCAGCGGGCGACGGTGCCCGGAGGCACGAAGAAGCCGAGGCGCGCGTCGCCGAAGTCGGCCAGGACGGGGCCCGGCCGGTCCACGAGGCGGGTCATCACGTCCAGCGTCGGATACCCCAGCCCACCCGGGAGGATCAGGACGTCCCAGCGCTTCCCGGCGGGCAGGAGAGCGACCCCGTACGGGTCCCGCTCCCATTCCGAGCGGCAGGCGTCGGGATCGGGCGCCACCGACGCCAGCCACTCCAGCGCGGCCCTCGACCCCGAGTGGGCCCCCGAGTCAGTCATCATGCGACCTCCACTCCACATTGCCGGACAGTGCGTCCACAGGGGGAGAGGGAGACCGCGCCGGATCATTACGCGAGTTCGGGGCGGCACCCGGTGGTGATGTGGATCACATGACCACCGGGCCGACGCCGGGCCGCCACACATGGCTGGGCGTCAGCTGTCGAAACCCAGCCCCACCCGGTCCATGGCCTTCAGCCACAGATTGCGACGGCCGCCCCGGGCGTCCGCGCGGGCGAGCGACCACTTGGTGAGCCCGATACCGGCCCACGCGGCCGGCTCCGGCGGGAAGGGCACCGGCTTCGTCCTGACCATCTCCAGCCCCGTCCGCTCAGTCCGCTCCCCCGCGAGCAGATCGAGCATCACATCGGCGCCGAAGCGAGTCGCGCCCACGCCGAGGCCCGTGTACCCGGCGGCGTACGCGACCCGCCCTCCGTGCGCCGTACCGAAGAAGGCCGAGAACCGCGAGCAGGTGTCGATGGCCCCGCCCCACGCGTGACTGAACCGCAGCCCCTCCAGCTGAGGGAAACACTCGAAGAAGTGCGAGGCGAGCTTGAGGTAGGTCTCCGGCCTGTGGTCGAGAGCGGCGTCGACGCGCCCTCCGTACGGATAGACCGCGTCGTAGCCGCCCCACAGGACTCGGTTGTCCGCCGTGATCCGGAAGTAGTGGAACTGGTTGGCACCGTCACTCAGCCCCTGCCGCCTCTTCCAGCCGAGCGCGCCGAGCTGGTCCTCCGTAAGAGGTTCAGTCGTCAGGGCGTAGTCGTAGACGGGCACCGTGTACGGCCGCACGCGCCGCACCAGGGACGGGAAGGCGTTCGTGCCGAGCGCGACGTGACGGGCCAGGACACGCCCGTACGGTGTGCGGACGGCCATACCGGCGCCGGAACGAGCCAGTTCAAGCCCCGGCGTGTTCTCGTAGATCCGTACACCGAGGTCCAGACAGGCCCGCTTCAGCCCCCACGCGAGCCTAGCCGGGTTCAGCATGGCGACGCCGCGCCGGTCCCACAGGCCGCCCAGGAAGGTCGGCGAGTCGACCTCCGCGCGAACCGCCTCGGCGTCCAGGAGGTCCAGACCCGTCAAGCCGGCCGCGGTCGCCTGGTCGTACAGCTCTCGCAGACCGGCCACCTGGTGCGGCTCCGTGGCGACGGCGATGTCACCGGTCCGCTCGAAGTCGCAGTCGATGGCGTAGCGATCGACCGCCGACTCGATGGCGTCGAGATTGCGCTCGCCGAGGTCCTCCAGTGCCCGCAGCTCGCCGGGCCAGCGGCTGAGCCCGTTGGCGAGACCGTGGGTGAGGGAGGCGGAGCAGAAGCCGCCGTTGCGGCCCGAGGCAGCCCAGCCCACCTCGCGGCCCTCGATCAGGACGATGTCGCGGCGTGGGTCGCGCTCCTTGGCGAGGAGCGCGGTCCACAGACCGCTGTAGCCGCCGCCGACGACGAGCAGGTCGCAGCGTTCGTCGCCCGCGAGCGCGGGCACCGCGCCCGGCCTGCCGGGGTCGTCGAGCCAGTAGGCGACGGGCTGCGCGTCGGTGAGTGAGGCGGCGGCTGTACGCATGGCTCCAGGGGCCATGTCTTCCATCTCCTTCAGGAACTGCTCAGGGTCTCGCGGCCTTCTTGCGCCGGTTGCTGATCAGCTGGCCGCCGATCACCATCAGTACCGCGACGGCGAACATCGCGGTCCCGATGACGTTGATCTGCACCGGCGTGCCACGCTGCGCCGATCCCCAGACGAACATGGGGAAGGTGACGGACGAACCGGCGTTGAAGTTGGTGATGATGAAGTCGTCGAACGAGAGCGCGAAGGCAAGCAGTGCGCCCGCGGCGATGCCCGGTGCGGCGATCGGCAGGGTGACCCGTACGAAGGTCTGCACCGGCCCCGCGTACAGATCGCGCGCCGCCTCCTCGAGCTTCGGGTCCATGGACATGACCCTCGCCTTGACCGCCGTCACCACGAAGCTGAGGCAGAACATGATGTGGGCGATGAGGACGGTCCAGAAGCCCAACTCCGCCCCCATGTTCAGAAATAGAGTCAGCAGTGAGGCGGCCATCACGACCTCGGGCATGGCCATCGGCAGGAAGATCAGCGAGTTGATCGCGCCGCGTGCCCGGAAGCGGTAGCGGACCAGCGCGAAGGCGATCATGGTGCCGAGTACGGTCGCCCCGATCGTCGCCCAGACGGCGATCTGGAACGAGAGCGTCAGCGCCCCGCAGAGGTCCGCGACGCCGCACGGGTCCTTCCAGGCGTCCAGCGAGAACGACTGCCAGGCGTAGTTGAAGCGCCCCTTCGGCTTGTTGAAGGAGAACACCATCACGACGAGGTTCGGCAGGATCATGTACGCGAGCGTGAGCAGGCCCGCGACGACGACCACATTGCGTCGGATCCAGCGCATCAGACCAGGTCCTCCGTCCCTGAACGGCGGATATAGACGGTGACCACGACCAGCACGACCGCCATGAGGATGAACGAGAGGGCCGCCGCCGTCGGATAGTCGAGGACCCGCAGGAACTGGCTCTGGATCACGCTGCCGACCATCTTGGTGTCGGTGGAACCGAGCAACTCGGCATTGACGTAGTCGCCGCTCGCGGGGATGAAGGTCAGCAGCGTGCCGGAGACGATGCCCGGCATGGACAGCGGGACGGTCACCTTCCGGAAGGTCGTCGAGGGCTTCGCGTAGAGGTCTCCGGCCGCCTCGTGCAGCCGCCCGTCGATGCGCTCCAGCGACGTGTAGAGCGGCAGGATCATGAACGGCAGGAAGTTGTACGTGAGGCCGCAGACGACGGCCATGGGCGTGGCCAGCACGCGGTCGTCGGCCGTCCAGCCGAGCCAGCTGGTGACGTCCAGCACCCGGAGGGCGTCCAGCGCCCCGACCACGGCGCCGTCGTCCGCCAGGATCGTCTTCCAGGCGAGCGTACGGATCAGGAAGCTCGTGAAGAACGGGGCGATGACGAGGACCAGCAGGAGGTTGCGCCAGCGGCCGGCCTTGAAGGCGATGAGGTAGGCGAGCGGGTAGCCGAGCAGCAGACACAGGACGGTGGCGGTGCCCGCGTACAGCAGGGAGCGCACGAACTGCGGGTAGTACTCACGCAGCGCGTCCCAGTAGGTCTGGAAGTGCCAGGTGACCTCGAAGCCCTTCTCCAGGGAGCCCGTCTGTACGGAGGTCGACGCCTGGTAGACCATCGGCAGCGCGAAGAAGACCAGCAGCCAGAGGATGCCGGGCAGTAGCAACCAGTACGGGACGAGACGTTTGCGGCGCGGAACCTTGCGTACCGCCGCGTCGGTGACCGGTGGTGTGGGCGGCGCCGGTGGTGCTGCCGTGGCGGTCACGACCCCTCCTCGTCCACCGTCTTGACGCCCGCGTCGATGTCCTGGTCCGCGTCCAGCCCGAAGGTGTGAGCGGGGTTCCAGTGCAGGACCACCTCCGCCCCCGGAGCGAGCCGGCCGTCGCGCTCGATGTTCTGCGCGTACACCTCCAACTCCGCACACACGGGGCTGTCGATGACGTACTGGGTCGAGACCCCGATGAAGCTGGAGTCGACGACGCGACCGGTGACCCGGTTGCGTCCCGCGGGGATGGATCCCTCGTCGTCCGCGTGCGCGAGGGAGATCTTCTCGGGGCGCACGCCGACGAGCAGTCGGCCGCCGTCGGTCACCCGCGTCGAACAGCGATCGGCGGGCAGCCTCAGCTTCACGCCCGCCGACGTCACCACCAGCTCGTCGCCGGTCCGCTCCGCGACGTCGGCCTCGATGAGGTTGGAGGTGCCGAGGAAGTTGGCCACGAAAGTGGTCTGCGGATTCTCGTACAGCTCCGCCGGTGCGCCCAGTTGCTCGACCCGCCCCGCGTTCATCACGGCGACCGTGTCGGCCATCGTCATGGCCTCCTCCTGGTCGTGCGTGACGTGCACGAAGGTGATGCCGACCTCCGTCTGGATGCGCTTGAGCTCCAGCTGCATCTGGCGGCGCAGCTTGAGGTCGAGCGCGCCGAGGGGCTCGTCGAGCAGCAGCACCTTCGGATGGTTGATGAGCGCGCGGGCCACGGCGACGCGCTGCTGCTGGCCGCCGGAGAGCTGGTGCGGCTTGCGCTTCGCGTAGTCGCCGAGCTGGACGAGGTCGAGCATGTCGCCGACCTGCTTCTTCACCGATTTGACGCCCCGGCGGCGCAGGCCGAAGGCGACGTTCTCGTAGATGTCGAGGTGCGGGAAGAGCGCGTAGCTCTGGAAGACGGTGTTGACGGGGCGCTTGTGGGGCGGCAGGCCGGTGACGTCGCGATCGCCGAGGAAGACCGATCCCGTGGTGGGGTCCTCCAGTCCGGCGATCATCCGCAGCGTGGTGGTCTTGCCGCAGCCCGAAGCCCCGAGGAGGGCGAAGAAGGAGCCTTCGGGGACGGTGAGGTCGAGGGGTTTCACGGCGTGGAAGGAGCCGTACGACTTGCTTATCCCGGTGAGGCGGACGTCGTCGCCGCCCCGGCCGGTGGATGCGGTCTCAGTCATGGGTAACGATCCCGGGGGCTTGAGAGGGGGAGGAACGGAGCGGACGGGGCCTCTGGGGACCCGCGCGGCCGTACGGCCCGGTGGTCCGGTGAGCCCCGGCCGGTGAGCCGGTGCCGGTGGCCTAGGCGCCGATGAGCTTGGCGAACTTCTCTTCGTACGCCGTCTCTTCCTCACTGCTCAGTGAGCGGAAGGCGTGGGACTTGGAGGCCATCTCCGCGTCCGGGAGGATCAGCGGATTGGACGCCATCGACTCGTCGATCTTCGCGAGCTCCGGACGGACGCCCTCGACGGGGCAGACGTAGTTGATGTACGCCGCGAGCTGGGCGGCGACCGGAAGCTCGTAGTAGTGGTCGATGAGCTTCTCGGCGTTGGTCTTGTGCCGTGCCTTCGCCGGCACCAGCAGATTGTCGCTGGAGATCATGTAGCCGGTCTCCGGGATGGCGAACTGGACGTCCGGGTTGTCCGCCTGGAGCTGCACGATGTCACCGGCCCAGGCGACGCACGCCGCGATGTCGCCCTTGCTGAGGTCCGCCGTGTAGTCGTTGCCGGTGAAACGGCGGATCTGCTTCTTGTCGACGGCCTTCTGTATGCGGGCGACCGCCCCGTCGAAGTCGTCGTCGGAGAACGACGCCGGGTCCTTGCCCATGTCGAGCAGGGTCAGCCCGATCGAGTCGCGCATCTCGGAGAGGAACGACACCCGCCCCTTGAGGTCCGGGTCGTCGAGCAACTGCGACACGGACTCGATCTTGCGGCCCCCCGTCGCCTTGGTGTTGTACGCGATGACGGACGGGATTCCGGTCCACGGATAGGTGTAGGCGCGCCCCGGATCCCAGTCCGGCGAGCGGAACTGCTGAGAGAGATTCGCGAACGCGTGGGGCAGGTTGGCGGGATCGAGCTTCTGCGCCCAGCCGAGCCTGATGATGCGGGCGGCGAGCCAGTCGGTGACGCAGATCAAGTCGCGCCCCGTGTCCTGGCCCGCGGCGAGCTGCGGCTGGATCTTGCCGAAGAACTCGACGTTGTCGTTGATGTCCGCCGTGTACTTCACCTGGATCCCGGTGCGCTTGGTGAACGCCTCCAGGGAGGGGTAGCCCTTCTCGTTCTCACTGACGTCCATGTACTCGGTCCAGTTGGAGAAGACGACGCGCTTCTCCTTCGCCGAGTGGTCGGTGGACGCCGGGCCGCCCTCCCTCTTCGCGGGTGGGATCCCGCAGGCGGCGAGACCTGCCACGCCGCCGATCGTGAGCGCCCCGGCACCGGTGGCACGCAGCAGCGAACGGCGGCTGAGCGCGCCTCTGCCGTTGCTGAGGCTGCGACGCGTCGCGGCTATCTGGGCCGCCGAGAGACGGTCGGGCTCGTACTGCTCCATGGGCGGTGCCCTTTCGGGTGAGGAGAGGGTGAGGAGAGTTAGAGACGGTCCCCGAAGATTGTGCGGTGCCAGTCCTTCCTGACCACCGCGGTGTTGTCGTACATCACATGCTTGACCTGTGTGTACTCCTCGAACGAGTACGCCGACATGTCTTTTCCGTAACCACTCGACTTGTAGCCGCCGTGCGGCATCTCGCTGATGATCGGGATGTGGTCGTTGACCCAGACACAGCCAGCCTTGATCTCGCGGGTGGCGCGTCCCGTGCGGTACACGTCGCGGCTCCAGACGGACGCCGCGAGGCCGTACGGGGTGTCGTTGGCGAGACGGAGGCCCTCGTCGTCGGAGTCGAAGGGCAGCACGACCAGGACGGGGCCGAAGATCTCCGACTGGACGATCTCGCTGTCCTGGGCGGCGTCCACGACCAGGGTGGGCCGGTAGTACGCGCCGTCGGCGAGGGCGGCGCGTTCCGTGTGACCGCCCTCCGGGGCACGGCCCTCCCGGGCGTGGTCGTGCGGATCGTGGCCGTGCGGGGCATCACCGGGCGGATCGTCGCTGCCCGGCGCGCTGCCGCCGGTGACGACGCGGGCGTACGCGCGCGCCCGGTCGACGATGCCGGCGACCCGGTCGCGGTGCGCGTGCGAGATCAGTGGCCCCATGTCGGTCGTCGGGGCGAACGGGTCACCGAGGCGCACCGTCTCCATCAGCGCGGCGACGGCGCTCACGAAGGCGTCGTAGAGCGGACGCTGGACGTAGGCGCGGGTGGCGGCAGTACAGTCCTGCCCCGTGTTGATGAGCGAGCCCGCGACGGCGCCCTGGACGGCGGCGTCGAGGTCGGCGTCGTCGAAGACCAGGAACGGGGCCTTGCCGCCCAGTTCCAGATGCAGCCGCTTGACCGTGGCCGTGGCGATCTCGGCTACACGCCTGCCGACGGCGGTGGAACCGGTGAAGGAGGTCATGGCGACGTCGGGGTGGCCCACGAGGTGCTCACCCGCGTCGGCGCCGGCCCCGTTGACGATGTTGATCACACCGTCGGGGATGCCCGCCTCCTGTGCGGCCTGGGCGAACATCAGTGAGGTGAAGGGCGTCAGTTCGGAGGGCTTCAGCACGATCGTGTTGCCCGCGGCGACCGCCGGAAGGATCTTCCAGGCGGCCATCTGGAGCGGATAGTTCCAGGGGGCGATGGAGCCGATCACGCCGATGGGCTCGCGTCGTACGTAGGAGGTGTGATCGCCGCTGTACTCCCCTGCCGACGCGCCTTCCAGATGACGCGCCGCGCCCGCGAAGAAGGCGGCGTTGTCGACGGTCCCCGGAACGTCGAACTCCGTGGAGAGCTTGATGGGCTTGCCGCACTGCGCCGACTCGGCCTCCGCGAATTCCGTGGCACGGTCGGCGAGTACGGCGGCGAAACGGTGAAGTGCGTCGGAACGCTCTCCCGGAGTGGCGCCGGCCCAGCCCGGGTACGCCGCGAGCGCCGCCGCGACGGCCGCGTCGACGTCGGCGGGCCCCGCCAGCTCGTACGTGAGCAGTTCCTCGCCCGTCGCGGGGTCGACCACGGCGTGCGTACGGCCCGACGTGCCGGGCCGCAGTCGCCCGTCGATGAACTGCGCACCGTCCGCGAAACGCTCCCGTGCGGGGAAGCGGTTGCCCATGGCGCCCTCCGTGTTCCGGCTGTCGTCGCTCCGGTCGTGCCAGTCGTTCCGACGCCGTGGCTGTTGTTCTGGCCTGAATTGAGTGCCGATACTGACAGAGCACGGGGCGTCCAACAAGTGATTCCGTTGTTGCCTTTTGGTTACGCGACGGAATCGGTTGACCATGTGTCGCCACAACGCGTTGATCGACACACGGACTGTCAGTGGTGGCTGCCAGACTCGCGTGCATGGGGATGATCACGGTTGCCGAGCTGATCGACCGTACGGGTCGCGGCGAGAGCTTCGAGTATCTGTACTTCTGGGGGCACGCCCCGCGGCGGGACGGCGCCATCGGCGCGAGTTGCCTCAGCCAGTGGTGGCAGTCGCCGTTCGCGGTGGAGGGGGTTCGGTACGCGACGGCGGAGCACTGGATGATGGCGGCAAAGGCCCGGCTGTTCGACGACGCGGAGGCCGAGCGGCAGGCGCTGACCGCCTCCGATCCGGCCTCGGCGAAGAAGGCCGGGCGGCAGGTGCGGGGGTTCGACGAGGCCGTGTGGGAGCGCGAGCGGGCCGGCATCGTCGTGGAGGGCAGCGTCCACAAGTTCCGGCAGGACGACCGGCTGAACGAGTATCTGCTGGGCACCGGGGACCGTGTCCTCGTCGAGGCCAGCCCGATGGACCGGATCTGGGGCATCGGGCTGGCCTCGGACGACGAGAGGGCACGGGATCCCGCGGGCTGGCGCGGGATCAATCTGCTGGGCTTCGCCCTGATGGAGGCGCGTGAACGGCTCCGCGCGGAGGCGGCGGGCGCCTGACATCGCGCCGGTCGCCCGTCGGCCGCACCGCCGACCGGCCTCACCGACCGCCTCGTCACCCCGGGGCAGGGCCGGCGTATCGAGTCCCGGTGGTGGGATCAGCGGTCGGCGTCGACTAGGAGCATGGCGGAGTAGCCGTCGGTGCCGCTGTCGTAGTCGTAGTCGTTGTTGTCGTTCTTGATCGCGTCGGTGATGCCCCAGACGATCAGTCCGATGACCACCACACCGATGACGATGCCGATGGTGCCCGTGATGATTCCGGAGAGCGCCTGACCACCGTTGGTGGCCTCACCCCGCTCGGCGCGCTTCCTGCCGACGACGCCGAAGATCACGGCGAGAATGCCCAGGACGATGCCGACGACGCCGTACAGGCAGAACAGGCAGATCGAAAGGATCCCGAGCGTCATCGCCGCGACACCCATGCCGTTGGCCGGACTGGCCTGCCAGCCGCCCTGGCCGTATCCCGGGTAGCCGGGGTATCCCGGGTACCCGGGATAGGAGGTGCCGGGGTACGGGGTGGCCACGGGCGCGCTCGGGTAGCCGTACGGACCGGAAGTCGTCGGGGCCGGCCCCCCGGGGGCTATGGGGGGCGGTGGTACGGCTCCGGGGACCGGCCCGGCGCCGGAGGCGCTTGGCCGCGGCCCGCCGATGGGCATCGACGTGACGGTCGACTGGTCGTGAACGGGCGTGACCGGCGGCTGGTCCTGGACGGGGTTCGACGCCTGCGCGGGCTTGTCCAACGGCACCCGGCGCTCCGGCGGCGCCCACGGATCGCTCGGGTCGTTGGCGCCCGGTTGCTGCGGGCTGCTGTCTGACATGGTCCTCCCCCATCGTGATTCCGTCATGCTAAGGCCTCTGCCGGACGCGCCGTCCGCCCCGCCTACGATGGCCACCGACCGGTAAAGCACTGGGCAGGGAGACGTCCTGCCCGGCGGACGGCGACACCCTTTCCGCCGCCGCTCAGCACGCGGAGGACCCGATGACCGACCTTCATCCCTTCATCGCAGGGCTGCCCAAGGCCGAACTGCATGTCCATCACGTCGGCTCGGCCTCGCCCCGTATCGTGTCCGAACTGGCGGCCAGGCACCCCAGCTCCAAGGTGCCGACCGACCCCGAGGCATTGGCCGACTACTTCGTCTTCACCGATTTCGCGCACTTCATCGACGTCTACCTCTCCGTCGTGGATCTGCTCCGCACCCCGGAGGACGTCCGCCTGCTGACGTTCGAGATCGCCCGCGACATGGCCCGGCAGAACATCCGCTACGCCGAGCTGACGATAACGCCCTTCAGCTCGACCCGGCGCGGCATCCCCGCCGAGGCGTTCATGGAGGCGATCGAGGATGCCCGCAAGTCGGCCGAGGCCGAGTTCGGCGTCGTACTGCGGTGGTGCTTCGACATCCCCGGCGAGGCCGGCCTGGAGGCCGCGGACGAGACCCTGCGGCTCGCTGTCGACCTGCGCCCCGAGGGTCTGGTGTCCTTCGGTCTCGGCGGACCGGAAATCGGCGTACCGCGGCCCCAGTTCAAGCCCCACTTCGACCGGGCGATCGCAGAGGGACTGCGCTCCGTACCGCACGCCGGCGAGACGACGGGGCCCGAGACGGTGTGGGACGCCCTGAAGGAACTGCGCGCCGAACGGATCGGTCACGGCATCAGCTCCGCCCAGGACGCGGAGCTGATGGCGTACCTCGCCGAGAACCGCATCCCTCTGGAGGTCTGCCCCACCTCCAACATCGCCACGCGGGCGGTCACCGACCTCGAACTGCACCCGATCAGGACGCTCGTCTCCGCGGGCGTGCTCGTGACGGTCAACAGCGACGACCCCCCCATGTTCGGCACCGACCTCAACAACGAGTACGCCGTCGCGGCGCAACTGCTGGAGTTGGACGAGCGAGGTCTGGCGGAGCTCGCGAAGGGCGCCGTCGAGGCGTCGTTCCTCGACCAGGCAGGCAAGAACCGGCTGACCGCCGAGATCGACACGTACACCGCACAGTGGCTCGCCACGTGACGGCCGCACGGGGCGGCGCCGACGGGGTCCCGGACGCGCTGCTGCGCTCCGTCGTGGCCGTCGGGCACCGAGGAGATCCGTACCGCGTCCGGGAGAACACCCTCCCCTCGGTCCGATCCGCCCTGGAACGGGGCGCGGACGCCGTGGAGATCGACGTACGCGTCACGCGCGACGGGGTGCCCGTCCTGCTGCACGACTCCTCGCTGAAACGGCTGTGGGGACATGACGGGGCGCTCGCGGACGTCACCCACGCCGAGCTGGGCGCCCTGACACGGGGCGGCGTACCGGCACTCCGGGAGGTGCTGCTGGCGCCCGAGCCGGTGGCGGGCGCGCGTCTGATGATCGATCTGCCCAGCGCCACGGCGGCGACGGTGCGCGCGGTGGTGGGGGCGGTGCGCGAATGCGGTGCGGCGGACCGGGTGTACTACTGCGCCGGTGCCGACGCGATGCTCGCCGTGCGTGACGCCGACCCGGCCGCCGAGATCGCGATGACGTGGCAGTCGTTGTCCCCGCCGCGCCCCGTACTGCTCGAAGCGGTACGGCCCCGCTGGCTCAACTACCGCTTCGGCCTGGTGAGTCGGGAGCTGACGGAGCGGGCGCACCGCGACGGGCTGCTGGTTTCCGCCTGGACGGCGGACACGGCGCGGAGCATGCGGCGTCTGGTCGGGGCTGGAGTCGACTCGATCACCACCAACCGCATCGACACGCTCGCGAAGCTGCTGCGCGCCGGCCGTCAGGTTCGGCCGGAGGCCTGAAGGGCGACGGGAACGGTCGACGCAGGGTGGGAACCGGGGGGCGGGGTCTCGACCCTGCCCCCCGGGGCCGAGCGCGGCTCCCGGCGCCCGCTCGCCCCAATTGCCACGAACGGTGCCGGAGTTCAGCGGCCCCCGACCACCCTGCGGGCGGGGGTGTGCGAGAGGGCGGGGGCGCCTGCGGCCACGGCCAGCCCCAAAGCGACGTCGCGCGCCCGCGCCGGCTTCAGAACCCCGGCCCTGCGCAGCCGCCCCCGCGCCCACAGCGTGAACGGCGCCACGCACAGCGGCGACGTGACGGACCCGGGTGTGTACCCCTGTACGGCGCGGCCTGGGCGAGATGCACCAGACCGTGCAGGCCGAATCCGTCCAGCGCTCCCTGACAGAAGCCGGACCGGCCCCGTACGGTGCCCCGCGACGGCCGCGGAGCCGACGAAGCCGGCCATCACCCCGACGGCCAGGGCGAACTCACGCGGTTCCACAGCGGCCATGGCACTCCACACAGGCTCCGGCATGCCGGGGAGCCACTCCCGCAGCACGGGCAGGTTCTCGCTGATCCAGCGGGGCCCGGTGGCGAGTTCCTCGGCGTCGTGCAGGGCCCGGGCCGCCAGCAGTCCCAGAGTCACGGCGGGGCCCACCCGTTCGCCGCGTACGTGTATGCCGGTCATGTCCGCGCCCCTCTCAGGCACGGTCCACGACGGACGGGGCGGGGCGGGGCACGAACCACCAGCGTGGCCGTGCCCCGCCCCGGGGAAATCAACTCGGGCGACGTATCCGCGAGTTGGCGCCTCAAGAAATCGAGGAACCGACGAGCCCGTCGCATCGCCGCGACGGCCTCGATCCGATGCCTCAGCAGATCCCGTACCTCACGCGTCGAGCGATGTCATCACGTGCTTGATTCGCGTGTAGTCGTCGAAGCCGTAAGCCGACAGGTCCTTGCCGTAGCCCGACTGCTTGAAGCCACCGTGCGGCATCTCCGCGACCAGCATGATGTGCGTGTTGATCCACACACAGCCGAAGTCCAGATTCTTGGACATCCGCATCGCACGCCCGTGGTCCTTCGTCCACACCGAGGAGGCGAGGGCGAACGAGACCCCGTTCGCGTACTCCAGCGCCTGTGCCTCGTCCGTGAACGACTGCACCGTGATGACCGGCCCGAACACCTCGTTCTGGATGATCTCGTCGTCCTGCTTGAGCCCCGAGACGACGGTCGGCGCGTAGAAGTACCCCTTGTCACCGACCCGGTGACCGCCCGCCTCGACTTTGGCATGGGCCGGCAGGCGCTCGATGAAGCCCGAGACGTGCTTCAGCTGGTTGGCGTTGTTCAGCGGCCCGTACAGGGCGTCCTCGTCGTCCGGAGCACCGGTCCTGGTGCCCGCCGCGGCCTTGGCCAGCTCCGCCACGAACTCGTCGTGGATCGACTCGTGCACCAGCACGCGGCACGCCGCCGTGCAGTCCTGCCCGGCGTTGAAGTAGCCGGACACCGAGATCTCCTCGACGGCCTTGGCGATCGCCTCGCTGTCGAGGTCCTCGAAGACCACGACGGGCGCCTTTCCGCCCAGCTCCAGATGCACGCGCTTGAGGTCCCTGGAGGCGGACTCGGCGACCTGCATCCCGGCCCGTACGGAGCCGGTGATCGAGACCATCGCCGGGGTCGCGTGCTCCACCATCGCGCGCCCGCTGTCGCGGTCGCCGCAGATGACGTTGAAGACACCCTTGGGCGCGATCGCGCCGATGATCTCCGCCATCAGCAGCGTGGAGGCGGGAGTGGTGTCCGACGGCTTCAGTACGACGGTGTTGCCCGCGGCGAGCGCCGGGGCGAACTTCCATACCGCCATCATCATCGGGTAGTTCCACGGGGCGACCTGCGCGCAGACGCCCACGGGCTCACGCCGCACGATGGAGGTGAACCCGTCCATGTACTCGCCGGCCGAACGGCCTTCGAGCATCCGCGCCGCGCCCGCGAAGAAGCGGATCTGGTCCACCATCGGCGGGATCTCTTCGGTGCGGGTCAGCTCCAGCGGCTTGCCGGTGTTCTCCGACTCGGCGGCGATCAGGTCCTCGGCGCGCTCCTCGATCGCGTCCGCGATCTTCAGCAACACCTTCTGACGCTCGGCGGGCGTGGTGTCGCGCCAGGCGGGGAACGCCGCGGCGGCGGCCTCCATGGCGGCGTCGACGTCGGCCTGGCCGGAGAGCGGGGACGTGGCGTACGCCTCGCCCGTGGCCGGGTTGACCACCTCGATGGTCCGTCCGTCGGCCGCGTCCCGGAACTCCCCGTTGATGTAGTTACGCAGACGGCGCAGCTCGGTGGTCACTGCCACCCCTCCTTACAGAAGTCATGCCGGATGTCCGATGGGTGAGACACCCCAACCCTAAGCGTTCAGCTGACGCTTTCGACAGACCCACCCCCTCTCAACTTCGGATTCAGTCATATTCCGACCCTGGCACAACGAATTTCATCGATTGAGGGTTGCGAGACAGACGAGTCGCGGTGCACAGTGAGCGCGTGGCCAGTCGCAGCGCAGACCCCAGGAACGGGCACGGAAACGGATCGTCACCGGCGATCGACTCCGTGTCCCTCGCGATCATCGAACAGCTTCAGGAGGACGGGCGGCGCCCCTACGCCGCGATCGGCAAGGCCGTCGGCCTCTCCGAGGCGGCCGTACGCCAGCGTGTCCAGAAGCTGCTCGACCAAGGGGTCATGCAGATCGTTGCCGTGACCGATCCACTGACCGTCGGTTTCCTGCGCCAGGCGATGGTCGGCATCAACGTCGAGGGCGACCTCGACTCCGTGGCCGACGCGCTCACGGAGATGGCCGAGTGCGAGTACGTGGTGATGACCGCGGGCTCCTTCGACCTGATGGTGGAGGTCGTCTGCGAGGACGACGACCACCTGCTGAACGTCATCAACAAGCGGATCCGCGCGCTCCCCGGCGTGCGCTCCACCGAGAGCTTCGTCTACCTGAAGCTGAAGAAACAGACCTACATGTGGGGAACCCGATAGCCGTGAGCAAGGACCTCTCCAAGACCGCTTACGACCACCTGTGGATGCATTTCACCCGCATGTCGTCGTACGAGAACGCACCCGTGCCCACCATCGTGCGTGGTGAGGGCACCCACATCTACGACGACAAGGGCAAGCGCTACCTGGACGGCCTCTCCGGCCTGTTCGTGGTCAACGCGGGCCACGGGCGCCACGAGTTGGCCGAGACCGCCTACAAGCAGGCTCAGGAGCTCGCCTTCTTCCCCGTGTGGTCCTACGCCCACCCCAAGGCGGTCGAGCTCGCCGAGCGGCTGGCCCACCACGCGCCCGGGGACCTCAACAAGGTCTTCTTCACCACCGGCGGCGGCGAGGCGGTGGAGACCGCCTGGAAGCTCGCCAAGCAGTACTTCAAGCTGAAGGGCAAGCCGACCAAGTACAAGGTCATCTCGCGCGCCGTCGCCTACCACGGCACGCCGCAGGGGGCTCTGTCCATCACCGGGCTGCCGGCCCTGAAGGCACCGTTCGAGCCGCTGGTCCCCGGCGCCCACAAGGTGCCGAACACCAACATCTACCGCGCCCCGCTCCACGGCGACGACCCGGAGGCCTTCGGGCGCTGGGCCGCCGACCAGATCGAACAGCAGATCCTCTTCGAGGGCCCGGACACGGTCGCCGCGGTCTTCCTGGAGCCGGTGCAGAACGCCGGCGGCTGCTTCCCGCCCCCGCCTGGCTACTTCCAGCGGGTGCGCGAGATCTGCGACCAGTACGACGTGCTGCTCGTCTCGGACGAGGTCATCTGCGCGTTCGGCCGGCTCGGCACGATGTTCGCCTGCGACAAGTTCGGCTACGTACCAGACATGATCACCTGCGCCAAGGGCATGACGTCGGGCTACTCACCGATCGGCGCCTGCATCATCTCCGACCGTCTCGCGGAGCCCTTCTACGAAGGTGACAACACCTTCCTGCACGGCTACACCTTCGGCGGTCACCCGGTCTCCGCGGCCGTCGGCCTCGCCAACCTCGACATCTTCGAGCGCGAGGGCCTCAACCAGCATGTGCTGGACAACGAGGACGCCTTCTTCTCGACGCTGCGCAAGCTCCACGACCTGCCGATAGTCGGCGACGTACGGGGCAACGGCTTCTTCTACGGAATCGAGCTCGTCAAGGACAAGGTCACCAAGGAGTCGTTCACGGAAGAGGAGACGGAGCGCGTCCTGTACGGCTTCCTCTCCAAGGCTCTGTACGAGAACGGGCTGTACTGCCGCGCCGACGACCGCGGCGACCCGGTCGTACAGCTCGCGCCGCCGCTGATCTCCAACCAGTCGACGTTCGACGAGATCGAGCAGATCCTGCGCACGGTGCTGACGGAAGCCTGGACGAAGCTCTGATCCCCGCGGCGTACGGGGCGGCGTACGGCACCAGTTAGGTGTCCCGGGCCGCCCCGCAGGCGCCGTATCCACGCGTCATTCGCAGCACGGCCCGGGTGCCCCCGTTCGAGTGCAAAGGGGGCACCCGGGCCGCGTGCTGTCCGCCCATCTGGTTCTCGATCCTTACGGTGCAGTGACCGATCGGCTTCGCCTTCGTTCCCCCGGACGGGGCGCGGTACGTCATCTCTGACCGAGCCTGATCCGAACCGAGGTGTACGCCATGGTTGCCCCGCCGGACAACGACGTGCTCTGGGCGCGTTCCCTGCATCACTCGCACAACGGCTCACCCGCGCTCAGCGGCGTCTCGCTCGGTGTGCGCGAGGGGGAGATCCTCGCCGTCACCGGCGCACGCGGCAGCGGCAAGACGACCCTGCTGCGCTGCCTCTCGGGCCAGCTCGTCCCGGAGAAGGGCGAGGTCTGGTTCAACAGCACCGCCGTCCACACCATGCCCCCGTCCCTGCGCGAACGGCTCCGGCGCGACCGTTTCGGGTGGATCGACTCGGAGCCGGTCCTGGTCCAGGAGCTCACCGCCTGGGAGAACGCGGCTCTGCCGCTGCTGCTGCGGGGCTCCTCACGCCGCGCGGCGAAGGCGGCTGCCACGGAGTGGCTGGAGCGCCTCGACGTCGGCATGTGCGCCCGCAAGCGCCCGCACGCCCTGCTCCAGTCCCAGCGCCAGCGCGTCGCCGTCGCCCGCTCCCTGGTCAGCACGCCGTCCGTGCTGTTCGCCGACGAGCCGACGGCGCCGCTGTACGCCGCCGAGCGCGCACAGGTCCTGCGCACGCTGACGACCGCGGCACGCTCGCACCGCATCACGGTCGTCATCGCCACCCTCGACGACGAGGTCTCGACACTCGCCGACCGCACCGTCACCCTGGTCGACGGCCACCGCGTGGGCGCCCTGCGGCCGACCGAGGCGGAGGGCCAGGCAGCGTGCTCGCTCTCCGTCTAGCCCGTGGCAGCCACCCCCTCGTCCTGCTGCGCCGACTGCTGGTCGCCGCGGCGTCGGCGGGGGTCGGCTTCCTCCTGCTGTGCACCCTGGGCTGGGCCGTGAACCACCCGTCCGGATCGCTGCTGCGCCTGCTGTGGTGCGCACTTCCGCTCGCCGCGACACTGCAGTTCGCGGTCGCCGTGGCCCGCGCGGACCCGAGCACCCGGCCCCGCTCCGGTCTCTCCGCGGTCGGGCTCGGCCCGGCTCAGCTCACCGCGCTGGCCGCCGCGTCGACCACGCTGTCCTGCGCCGCAGGCAGCATGGTGGCGCTGCTGTTCTTCCTCCATCTGCGCGGCGACATCACGGGGCTTCCCTTCGACGGTGCCGCGGCCGATCTGCTCGGTGCGGGACAGCCGCTGCCGCTAGCCGCCGCCCTCACGCTGCTCGCCGTCGTACCTGTCCTCGCCGGGCTGGCCACCGGGCTCGCCCTGCGTCCGCGTGGGACGGGGGCTGCCGAACACGCCGACTCCGAGACGCCCGCGACGCCGAAGCCAGCCCCGTCGGGGCTCCCTTGGGGCGTCGCGCTCACCGCGGCGGGACTCGCCGTCGAGACCTACGCGAGCAGAAGCGGCTCCGGATCGCCCCTGCCGATGCCGGGCCGTTTCGAGGGCAGCCCGGCCGGTGTCCTGGCCGGCTGGTCACTGACGGCGCTCGGCCTGGCCCTCGCCGGTCCCGGCATCGCCTACCTCTGCGGTCAGTTCCTCCAGATGCTCCGCCCCGGAGCCACCCGACTGCTCGCGGGGCGGATCCTGATGGAGGAGGCGGTGCGGATCGGCCGCCCCCTCGGCGTCGTCTGCGCGGTGATCTCCGGCGGATTCGCCGCCGCGGCGCTCTACGGCCCCGGCGACGAGCGCCCGTTCGGGCCGCTCACCGGCCTCGGCGCCACGCTCGTGGTGGGCTGCACCCTAGCGACGCTGATGATGGCGGTCCTGGAGGCCAAGCACGCCCGCACCGACACGACGGCTGCGCTGGTGCGGGTGGGCGCGCCCACGGGGCTCCTGCGTACCGCGGCGGTCCTGCGGGCGGGCGCGCTGCTCGCCGTCTTCGGCCCGCTGACGTGGATGATCGCCGCGCTGGCCGCCGTACCGCTCACCGGCTGAACCGGCCACCTTCCCGCACTCCGGCGTCCCGTTCGAACACAGGGCCTATCGTGTCCGCATGGCGAACGGCGCGGGACACGACGGGCACGAGGCACAACAGGCAGCGACACAGAGCCCCCAGGGGATCTGGGAGCACCGGGCGGACGGCCTGGACCGCGAGATCGAAACCCTCGACGAGTTCGACCAGGTGATCCTCGGCGGGACGCTCAGCGGCTTCCGGATCCAGTCGGTCGACCTGACGGGCCGTACGCTCGCGCTGCTGTCCACCGACACCTCCGAGACCGTCTTCCTCGGCTGCCCGATGGCGTCGGACGCCGCGGCGAAGATACGCGCCGACGGGGCCCTGGTCTTCCCTCCCCTCCCGCATCTTCCGTTCGACCCGTACCGGGGCCTGCTCTACTCCGCCGAGCAACTCTTCGAGCAGCTTGACGAGGACGGGTACGAGGCGACGCCGGACGCTCTGGCCTACGAGTGGTTCCAGCGCACCAAGGCCGACGGCGACATACTCTCCTCGATGCTGCGGTCGGTCCACGACGACGCGATCTCGGACGCGCTGGACGAACTCCTCGTCGGCGCACGGGTCGTGGGCGTGATGGGCGGCCACGCCCTGGCGCGGGGTACCGACGCGTACGCGGAAGCGGCCCGCCTCGGCCGCGAACTGGCCCGAACGGGGCTGACGGTCGCGACCGGCGGCGGCCCCGGTGCCATGGAGGCCGCCAACCTGGGCGCGTACGCCGCCCCGCACTCCGACGAGATGCTGGACGAGGCACTCGAAGTCCTCGGCAAGACACCGTCGTTCAGCCCGTCGATCTCCGACTGGGCGCGCGCCGCCTTCGAGGTACGGGGCCGCTGGCCCGGAGGCGCGGACTCGGTGGGCATCCCCACCTGGTTCTACGGCCACGAACCGCCGAACGCCTTCGCGAGCCACCTGGCGAAGTACTTCGCCAACGCGACCCGTGAGGACGGTCTGCTCGCCCGTTGCAACGCGGGCGTCGTCTTCCTGCCCGGCGCGGCAGGCACCGTCCAGGAGATCTTCGACAACGCGACGCCGAACTACTACGAGTCACGCGGCGAGCCGACGCCGATGGTCCTGGTTGACCGTGCGCACTGGACCGAGCGGTTGCCGGCCTGGCCGCTGCTCATGTCACTGGCACGGGAGCGTTCGATGGAATCGCGAATCGCACTGGTGGACTCGGTGGCGGAGGCTCCCGAGGCTCTGGCGCGGCTCTCCGGCTGATCGAAGTCGGGCGGGAGCAGGGAGACGTCGCCTCAATCCGCCCCGTTGTGGCCGGTTGGGGATTCTGCTGGGGCCTTGCGACCAGCGACATCGGTCGCGTCCGGCTCACGGTCGTCCAGGACCACCACGTCCTCGGCGACGAAGGAGACCCCGACCGTCGCTCCCTCCTCGGGTACGTCGCGGAGGCCGCACTCCGCCTCGATCTGTGGCCCGTCCCAGGGGCGCAGCAGGACGGCCACGTGACTGCCGCGGAAGGCGCGTGCCCCCACGGTGCAGCGCAGTCCGTCCTCGGGGGCGCCGAGCCGTACCCCGCCGGGACGCACCAGGAGCGCGCGCGAACCCTGGGGGGAAGCTATGGGCACCGGGATCTTCCCCCACGGCGTGTCGGCGACGTCGCCGTCCACTGTGGCCGACACGACGTTGTCGAAGCCCAGGAAGCGGGCCACGAACGCGGACGCCGGCCGTTGCCATACCTCCACCGGCCTGCCGGTCTGGGCGACGCGTCCCTCGCGCATGACCACGACCCGGTCGGCGAGCGCGAACGCCTCGCCCTGGTCGTGCGTGACGGCGAGCACCGTCGTACCCAACTGGGCGAACACCCCGCGCAGTTCCATGACCAAGCGCTCCCGCAGACTCCGGTCGAGCTGGCCGAGCGGTTCGTCGAGCATGAGCAGCCGGGGGCGGGGGGCGAGCGCACGCGCGAGTGCCACACGCTGCTGCTCACCACCGGAGAGCTCGGAGACCGCGCGGCGCTGGGCATCCGGCAGGCCGACGAGATCCAGCAACTCGTCGACACGTCGCCGCTGTTCAGCGCGCGACTCGCCGCGCGCCCGCAGTCCGAAGGCGACGTTGCCCGCGACGTCACGCTGCGGGAAGAGCTGGTGGTCCTGGAACATCAGCCCTACGCCGCGCCGGTGTACCGGCACCCCCGACTGGTCGGCGCCCTCCAGCAACACCCGCCCGGCGTCCGGTGTCTGAAGTCCGGCGACGACACGCAGCAGGGTCGACTTCCCGCTGCCGCTCGGCCCCAGCACACAGACGATCTCGTGCGCGGCGATCTCCAGGTCCACCGCGTCGAGCGCCGTACGCCGCCCGAATCGTACGGTCACGTCCTCGATCGTGAGCAGGGCCATCAGAACTCTCCGGAACGGTCGGTACGAATACGTTCGAGCAGCAGCAGCGACACGGCGCACACCACCATCAGCACCGTGCTCAGTGCCATCGCCTGCCCGTAGTTGAGCTCTCCGGGCCGCCCCAGCAACCGGGCGACCGCCACCGGCAGCGTCGGCCGGTCGGGGCGCGCGATGAAGACCGTCGCGCCGAACTCACCGAGCGAGACGGCGAAGGCGAACCCCGCTGACACCAGCACCGCCCGCCGCACCATCGGCAGATCGACCTCCCGCCACACCCGCGCGGGCGAGGCCCCGAGCACGGCCGCGGCCTCCCGCAACCGCCCGTCCACGGCGCGCAGTACGGGCAGCATGACGCGGACGACGAAGGGGACGCCCACCAACGCCTGGGCGAGGGGCACCAGGATCCACGACGCCCGCAGGTCCAGCGGCGGCTTGTCGAGCGTGATCAGGAACCCGAAGCCGACTGTCACGGCGGAGACCCCGAGCGGAAGCATCAGCAGCGCGTCGAAGCCCCGTACGAGGCGCCCCGCCCGCCGGGTGAGGGCCGCGGCGGCGAGCCCGCCCACGACCAGGGCGATGGCCGTCGCCGTCAAGGCGTAGCGCAGGGAGTTCCCGACCGCTTCCAGGGGCGGCACGAGGAAGGTGCCGCCGCTGGCCTCCACCGAGCTGAGCGCCCGGTAGTAGCCGAAGCCGTAGCCTCCCGGGCCGTCGAGCGATCGCTCGATCAGTACGCCAAGGGGCAGCAGGACCAGCAGGAGGATGGTGGAGAGCACGCCCGCGAGCAGCGCCCACTGGCCGGCTCCGCGCGGCCTGCGCACCGTCTGGGCGGGGTCGACAAGTTTCAGGGCGGTCTCCCGCCTGCGTACGGTCCAGGAGTGCAGCGCCAGAATTGCGCCGACGGCGGCGAACTGCGCCATCGTCAGGACGGCGGCGGTGGGGAGGTCGAGGAGTTGCGCGGTCTGCCGGTAGATCTCCACTTCCAGGGTGGAGTACGCCGGGCCCCCCAGGATCTGGACGATGCCGAAGGAGGTGAAGGTGAAGAGGAAGACCATCAGCGCCGCCGCGGCGACTGCGGGGCCGAGCGCGGGCAGCGTCACTCGCCACCACGCCGCGAACCGGCCGGCGCCGAGCACCCGCGCCGCCTCCTCCTGGCGCGGGTCGAGCTGCGACCAGAGGCCGCCCACGGTGCGGACGACCACCGCGTAGTTGAAGAAGACATGCGCGAGGAGGATCGCCCACACCGTCGTGTCCGCCCGCACCCCCCACAACTCGTCGAGCAGGCCGCCACGTCCCAGCAGCGCCAGGAACGCCGTGCCGACGACGACGGTCGGCAGGACGAACGGCACCGTCACCACGGCGCGCAGGAGTTGTTTGCCGGGGAACTCGAAGCGCGCGAAGACGTAGGCACCGGGGAGCGCGATCAGCAGGGTGAGGACGGTGGAGAGCGCGGCCTGCCACGTCGTGAACCAGAGCACCTGCCCGATGTCGGGCCGGCTCAGCACGTCCCCGAACCGGCGCCAGTGCCAGGAGCCGTCCGCCTTCAGTCCACGGCCGACGATCGCCGTGACGGGGTAGGCGAAGAAGACGGCGAAGAACGCGACGGGCACGGCCATGAGGCAGAGCCGTACGGCGCTCCTCCGGTACCGCGCGGCGCGCACCGCGGGGCCGGCGTTCCGGCCGCTTCCTCGCCCTGTCTCTCCGCCCGCCCCCGGGGCGACCGGGCTCTCCTCGGCACGCGTGGCCGTGTCGCCCTCCCGGGCGCCCCTGGCGGCTACTTGACGACGAGTGAGGACCACGACTGGATCCACTCGTCACGGTTCTCGGCGATCTTCTCCGGGGCCACGGTCTGCGGCTCGTCGACCACGGCGCCGTGGTCGGTGAAGAGCGCGGGCAGCTTCGCACCGTCGACGACCGGGTTCACGAACATGTTGAGCGGCATGTCCTCCTGGAAGGTCTTGCTCACCAGGAAGTCCAGCAGAGCCTTGCCGCCCGCCTCGTTCTTCGCGCCCTGGAGCAGGCCGGCGAACTCGATCTGCCGGAAGCAGGTGCCTGTGGCGACGCCTGTCGGCGCCTCCTTGGGCTGCGGGTCGGCGTACAGCACCTCGACGGGCGGGCTCGACGCGTACGAGACGACGAGCGGGCGCTCCGCCTCGGCCTTCTTGCCCCCGGCGGAGCCGGAGAACTCCTCGTTGTACGCCTGCTCCCAACTGTCCACCACCTGGACACCGTTGGCCTTGAGCTGCTTCCAGTAGCCCTGCCAGCCGCCGTCCCCGTACGCCGCGACGGTGCCGAGGAGGAAGCCGAGACCGGGGGAGGACTGCGCGGCGTTCTCGACGACGAGCAGGTCCTTGTACGCGGGCTTGGCCAGGTCCGCGAAGGACTGCGGCGGCGCCAGCTTCTTGTCGGTGAAGTACTTCTTGTCGTAGTTGACGCAGATGTCGCCGGTGTCGACGGGCGTGACCCGGTGCTCGGCGTCGTCGAGCCGTACGTCGGCGCGGACCTGGTCGAGCCCCTTCGCCTCGTACGGCGTGAACAGGCCGTTGTCGAGCGCTCGGGAGAGCAGGGTGTTGTCGACGCCGAAGAAGACATCGCCCTGCGGCGAACCCTTGGTGAGGATCTCCTTGTTGAGCGCCTCGCCCGCCTCGCCGCTCTTCAGTACCTTGACGGTGTAGCCGGTCTGCTTCGTGAACTCCTTGAGCACGGTGCCCGAGGCGGCGAACGAGTCATGGGCGACGAGCGTCACACTCTTGGACTTCGTGCCGTCGGCGGACGTGGCGTCGTCGGACTCGCCGCACGCGGCGAGCACGGAGACGCCGAGTGCGGCGGCGACGGCGCCGGCCGCCATTCTCTTCGCGGTACGCACTGAATTCCTCCTGGGATGTCCAGGAGAAGACGCGGCCCTGCCCCGCACCGGCGGACCGGAGCAGGGCAGGGCGCAGCAGCTTGAGTGGTGTCCGAACTTCCTACCCAGAATGACCTGGGCAAGGTTCAGAGGGTCTGCGACCGTGAGGCTCGTCCGAGCCTCTGCCGCACTCTCAGCGCTGTGGCGCTCCCCTGTCGGAATATGTAATTCGTTCGAACCAGCGTACATGGGCCCCGTCGGGGCCCGGTCGCCGCGCTCAGCGCTCCGTCGCCGCCAGCTGACCGCACGCCCCGTCGATCTCCTGGCCGCGGGTGTCGCGCACCGTCACCGGCACACCGTGGGACGCGATCGCCTCGACGAACGCCTTCTCGTCCTCCGGGCGGGATGCCGTCCACTTGGACCCGGGTGTCGGGTTGAGCGGGATCAGATTGACGTGCACCCGCTTCCCCTTGAGCAGCCGGCCCAGCAGATCGCCCCGCCACGCCTGGTCGTTGATGTCGCGGATCATGGCGTACTCGATGGAGATCCGGCGGCCGGACTTCTCCGCGTACTCCCAGGCGGCGTCCAGCACCTCCCGCACCTTCCAGCGGGTGTTGACCGGCACGAGGGTGTCGCGCAGCTCGTCGTCGGGCGCGTGCAGCGAGACGGCGAGGCGGCATTTGAAACCCTCGTCGGCGAACCGGAGCATCGCGGGCACCAGGCCCACCGTCGACACGGTGATGCCGCGCTGCGAGAGGCCGATGCCGTCCGGCTCGGGGTCGGTCAGCCGGCGGATCGCCCCGACGACGCGGCGGTAATTGGCGAGCGGCTCGCCCATGCCCATGAAGACGATGTTGGACAGCCGGGCGGGGCCACCGGGGACTTCACCGTCGCGCAGCGCCCGCATGCCGTCCACGATCTGGTGCACGATCTCCGCCGTGGACAGGTTGCGGTCGAGGCCCGCCTGTCCCGTCGCGCAGAAAGGGCAGTTCATCCCGCAGCCGGCCTGCGAGGAGATGCACATGGTGACGCGGTCCGGGTAGCGCATCAGGACGGACTCGACGAGCGTGCCGTCATGCAGCCGCCACAGGGTCTTGCGGGTGGTGTCGTCGTCGCAGGAGATGTGCCGCACCACGGACATCAGGTCGGGCAGCAGCTCCGTGGCGAGCTTCTCGCGCGCGGCGGCGGGGATGTCCGTCCACTCGGCGGGGTCGTGCGCGAACCGCGCGAAGTAGTGCTGCGACAACTGCTTGGCACGGAACGCCTTCTCGCCGAGCGCCGCCACGGCCTCGCGGCGCTCCCCCGGTGTGAGGTCGGCCAGGTGCCTCGGCGGCTTCTTGGCGCCACGGGGCGCGACGAAGGTGAGTTCTCCGGGATTGGGCGGTGCCATGAGCTGTTTTCTCCTCGGTACGACGAGGCCGGTGTCCCCGCCGAGCGCGGGAGGGACACGGGCACGCTGCCGGTGCCAGGGGACCTCATGTGACGGGCCCCGCGACCGCGGAGCGCAGTAAGGCCCGCCGTCCGGGACGGCGGGCCTTACCAGGGTAACCGGTACGGGTACGGGTCAGCCCGAGCCGACGAACACCACCAGCAGCAGCCACACGACGGGGGCCGTCGGCAGGAGTGAGTCGAGTCGGTCCATGATGCCGCCGTGACCCGGCAGCAACGTGCCCATGTCCTTGATCCCGAGGTCCCGTTTGATCATCGACTCGCCCAGGTCACCGAGGGTGGCACTGGCCGCCACGGCGAGGCCGAGCAGCAGCCCCTGCCACCAGGTGCCGTCGTCGATGAGGAACTGCATGCACAGCGCTCCCGCCGCCATGGCGAATCCCACAGCCCCGAGGAGACCCTCACGGGTCTTACCGGGGCTGATGCGCGGTGCCAGTTTGTGGCTGCCGAAGCGCCAGCCGATCGCGTACGCCCCGGTGTCGCTGACGATGGTGAGCACCAGGAAGGTGAGGACACGCTGCGCGCCGTCGTCCGCCGTGAGCATCATCGCGACGAACGTCGCCAGGAAGGGCACGTAGAACGCCGCGAAGACCCCCGCCGTCACGTCCTTGAGGTAGCCCTCGGGCGGCTCCGTCATGCGCCACGCGAGCACGGCAAGTGCCGTGAGAGCGGTGGCGACCCAGGCGCCTTCAGCGCCCCGTACGTAACCGGCGACGACCATCGCCGCACCCCCGACCGCGAGCGGGACGAGGGGTGCCTTGATGCCCTTCTTCTCGCTGAGCCGGGAGGTCAGCTCCCAGAGACCGACGACGACGGCGACCACTATGACGCCGATGAACACGGCCTTCACGATGAAGAGGGACGCCACGATGACCGCGCCGAGCCCCACACCGACCCCTATGGCCGCGCGCAGATCGCGGCCCGCCCGCTTCTTCGGAGGAGGTGGCGGAGGGGCGGACATGGGCTCCTGCGGCGTCTCGTCACGGAACAGGGGGCCGCCCGGCCGAGCAGCCCCCCGGTCGTCATCCTGGGCCCCGCCGCTCGCGGGTACGTCGGGCACGATGGGCATGGGCCGAGTCTGCTGTGCGTCAAGCTCATCGTATGCGGGACCCGCCGGGGCAGCCCCCTGGTCAGGCGGTCCCCAGTAGCCGGCGGTCGGCGGGGCCCCCCAGGAAGAGTCGTTCATCAGACCTCGAGCAGCTCGGCTTCCTTGTGCTTGAGCAGCTCGTCGACCTGGGCGACGTACTTCGCCGTGGTGTCGTCGAGCTCTTTCTCGGCGCGGCGGCCCTCGTCCTCGCCGACCTCGCCGTCCTTGATCAGCTTGTCGATCGTCTCCTTGGCCTTGCGGCGTACGGAGCGGATCGAGATCTTCGAGTCCTCCGCCTTGGTCTTGGCGACCTTGATGTACTCCTTGCGGCGGTCCTGCGTGAGCTCGGGGAACACCACCCGGATGATGTTTCCGTCGTTGCTCGGGTTCACGCCGAGGTCGGAGTCGCGGATGGCCTGCTCGATGTTGCGCAGCGCGCTCTTGTCGAACGGGGTCACCACGGCCATGCGCGGCTCGGGCACCGAGAAGGAGGCCAGTTGGTTGATCGGGGTCAGCGCACCGTAGTAGTCCGCCACGATCTTGTTGAACATCGCCGGGTGCGCACGACCGGTGCGGATCGCGGCGAAGTCCTCCTTGGCGACCAGGACGGCCTTCTCCATCTTCTCCTCTGCTTCGAGGAGGGTCTCTTCGATCACCACTTGCTCCTGCGTGTCTTGAGTGGGCCCGGTGTGCTCACAGGGCCGGCGGCACCTGCGTCGCGTCTTCTTTCCTGCACGGTGTCCGACCGGCAGGGCTTTGTCCATCCCCGTGCGGGGCAGCCCGAGTTCAGGCCCGGGTGCCCTGGTCGCTCACGAGCGTGCCGATCTTCTCACCCTTGACGGCGCGCGCGATATTGCCCTCCGTGAGGAGTTCGAAGACAAGGATCGGCAGTGCGTTGTCGCGGCAGAGAGTGACCGCCGTGGCGTCGGCGACCTTGAGGTTGCGGGTGATCACCTCGCCGTACTCCAGCGCGTCGAACTTCACCGCGTCGGGGTTGGTCTTGGGGTCGGAGTCGTACACGCCGTCCACGCCGTTCTTGCCCATCAGCAGCGCTTCCGCGTCGATCTCCAGGGCGCGCTGGGCGGCGGTGGTGTCGGTGGAGAAGTACGGCATCCCCATGCCCGCGCCGAAGATGACGACGCGTCCCTTCTCCAGGTGCCGTACGGCGCGCAGCGGGATGTACGGCTCCGCGACCTGCCCCATGGTGATGGCGGTCTGCACCCGCGAGTCGATGCCCTCCTTCTCCAGGAAGTCCTGGAGGGCGAGGCAGTTCATGACCGTGCCGAGCATGCCCATGTAGTCGGAGCGCGCCCGGTCCATGCCGCGTTGCTGGAGTTCGGCGCCGCGGAAGAAGTTGCCTCCGCCGATCACGATGGCGATCTGCGCCCCGTCCCGGACGACGGCGGCGATCTCACGGGCGATGGCGTGTACGACGTCGGGGTCGACGCCGAGCGCTCCCCCGCCGGCGAACGCCTCACCGGACAGTTTCAGCATGAAGCGCCCGGCTTTCTTGCCGGGGTCGCTGTTGTCGTCGGTGGACTGGGTGGCGTCCGCGCCCTTGTTCATGGGGATCTCCTCGTGCACATACGAAGAAGGCCATTGCCGATGGGTCTGTGTCCCTAGCGGCAATGGCCTCCTCGTCAGATCTGCGGCCGTCCGGCGCGTGTTCGGCCGGCGACTGCGATAGACCCTAGCGGGGTCCACCGTCGATCGCGTACGACTGCGCTGTCCCGGATGCCCGGCCCCGGGACGATGACCGGAACGTCAGGCGCCGACGCGGATGCGCGAGAAGCGCTTCAGCGTGACACCGGCCTCGTCCAGGACCTTCCTGACGGACTTCTTGTTGTCCTTGGCGAACGGCTGGTCGAGGAGGGTGACCTCCTTGAAGAAGCCGTTGACGCGACCCTCGACGATCTTGGGCAGCGCGGCCTCGGGCTTGCCCTCCTCGCGGGAGGTGGCCTCGGCAACGCGGCGCTCGTTCTCGACGACGTCGGCCGGAACGTCCTCACGGGTGAGGTACTTCGGCGCGAAAGCGGCGATGTGCTGGGCGACGTCCTTGGCGACCTCGGCGGCCGTCGCGTCGTCGGCGCTGCCCTTCTCCAGCTCGACCAGGACGCCGACCTGCGGCGGGAGGTCGGGCATCGTGCGGTGCATGTACGTACCGACGAAGCTGCCGTCGCCCTTGAACTGGGCGAAGCGGTCCAGGACGATCTTCTCGCCGAGGTTGGCGTTGGCCTCGTCGACGAACGCCTGGACGGTCTTGCCGGGCTCGATCTCGGAGGCGCGCAGCGCGTCGATGTCGGCCGGGCTGGTCGCGGCCACGTGCGCGGCGAGCGCGTTGGCGGCGGCCTGGAACTTGTCACCCTTGGCGACGAAGTCCGTCTCGCACTTCAGCTCCAGCAGCACACCGGAGGTGTGGTCGTCGGAGACGAGGGAGACGACGGCGCCGTTCTCGGCACTGCGGCTCTCGCGCTTGGCGACGCCCTTCTGGCCCTTGACGCGGAGCACCTCGACGGCCTTGTCGACGTCGCCGTCGGCCTCGACCAGAGCCTTCTTGCAGTCCATCATGCCGGCGCCGGTGAGCTCGCGGAGCTTCTTGACGTCAGCGGCGGTGTAGTTCGCCATGTCTGTGAATCTCTCTCGGAAGTCGAAGATCTACGGGTGGACGGCGGGGGCTGTGGCCCCCGCCGTCAGCAACCGAACCTTGAGGTCAGGCCTTGTCGGCGTCCGCGGCCGGAGCCTCGGTGACCTCGGCGGCGGGGGCCTCGGCCGGAGCGGCGGCCTCGTCGGCCTGCTCGGCGTCGGCGACCTTCTCCGTCTCGGCGGAGGTCTGGACGTCGGCCGTGGCGGCGTCGGCGGACTTCTCCGCTTCGGCCTTCTTGTCGCCCTCGAGGAGGTCGCGCTCCCACTCGGCGAGGGGCTCGCCGGCGGCCTTCTCACCCGGCTTGGAGTCGCCCGTGGCGGCACCGGAGCGGGCGATGAGGCCCTCGGCGACGGCGTCGGCGATCACACGGGTGAGCAGGGTGACGGAGCGGATCGCGTCGTCGTTGCCCGGGATCTTGTAGTCGACCTCGTCGGGGTCGCAGTTGGTGTCGAGGATCGCTACGACCGGGATGTGGAGCTTGCGCGCCTCACCGACGGCGATGTGCTCCTTCTTGGTGTCGACGATCCAGACGGCGCTGGGCACCTTCTGCATCTCGCGGATACCACCGAGGGTCTTCTCCAGCTTGGCCTTCTCGCGGGAGAGGACCAGGAGCTCCTTCTTGGTGAGGCCCGACGCGGCCACGTCCTCGAAGTCGATCTGCTCGAGCTCCTTCAGACGCTGAAGGCGCTTGTAGACGGTGGAGAAGTTGGTGAGCATGCCGCCCAGCCAGCGCTGGTTGACGTACGGCATGCCGACGCGCGTCGCCTGCTCGGCGATGGCCTCCTGGGCCTGCTTCTTCGTACCGACGAACATGATGGAACCGCCGTGCGCGACGGTCTCCTTGACGAACTCGTAGGCGCGGTCGATGTACGACAGCGACTGGAGCAGGTCGATGATGTAGATGCCGTTGCGCTCCGTGAAGATGAAGCGCTTCATCTTCGGGTTCCAACGACGGGTCTGGTGACCGAAGTGGACGCCGCTCTCCAGCAGCTCCCGCATCGTGACGACGGCCATGGCCGTACTCCTTGAGGTACTCGGTTGTCGCGTCCACCGGACGGCGGTCGCGCCTGACGCCCCGGAACGCTTTGCCACTAGGGACCGAGAAGCGCGGACACCGGCGAGAAGGCCGGCGGCGGGGCGTGCGAAGTCGATCCGGTGACCCGGATCGCCACAGGAAGTGTACGGGACCCGCACAGCGCCCCGCGACGGAGTGCGAGGGTGACGGAGATATACACAATGGCCCGGTTATCCACAGGATCCGAGCATGATCCACTCGAATCCGCGGAGTGCGGCAACGTGAGCGGCATGATCACTGTCGACGAACTGCTCATTCACGCCTCCTCACGGTCCGGCCGCCGGGGTCGGCGGCTCCTCTCGCTGTGCGTCAGGGCCGGCGTCGCCGCGGTGGCGGGGGTGGTGGCGGCCGTCCTGTTCTCCCCCTCGTCCGAAACGTGGGCGGCGGACGACGAGGAGGCGGGCACGGGCACCGATACCCGCTCCGGCGCGACCGCGGCTGCCCCGGAAGGCGATACCGACACCGGCGCGGCCGACAACGGCGTCAGCGGCGATCGCGCCTGGCCGGTGGGACCGCGACCGACCGTCGTACGGGGGTGGGAGCCGCCCGCCTCGCCGTACGGCCCCGGCCATCGGGGAGTGGACCTCGCAGCCGCCCCGGGCACTCTCATCCGCGCCGCCGCCCCCGGGCGCGTGTCCTTCACCGGGCTGGTGGCGGGACGCGGCGTTATGTCGATCACGCTCACGGGCTCCGGGCAACCACCGCTGCGCACCACCTACGAACCGGTGACGGCTGTTGTCGCCGAGGGTGACGAGGTGGCGGCGGGCCAGGTGGTGGCCGTTCTGGGACCGGGGCCGTTCCACTGTCCGGGCGGCTGCCTGCACTGGGGGCTGCTGCGGGGCGAGACGTATCTCGACCCCCTGTCCCTGCTCCCCGACGATCTGCTCAACGGCGGGCCGCCGCGGCTGCTGCCGATCTTCGGGATCCCCGAGCCGACGCCTGCTGCGCCGACGGGATCGGGGCCGGCCTCGCTCCCGGACGGTCTTACGGAGGAGGCCGCGATCATGGCCGAGGAGAGCGCCGCTGCGGCGGGTGACGCCTTGCACGCCGCGGCTCTGCTCGCGGCAGCCGCCTGGGTGCGGCAGCGCGGTCGTACGGGCGTCAGGTACCGCGTACGCCCTGGAGCACCATGGACACCGCCGCCTCGGCGATCACCACGGGATCCTCGGCCGCGCCCAACTCGATCCGCCGCACGGCGGCGTCCACCACGCCCTGCAACAGCATCGCGGCCAGCCTCGGCTGCTCGTGGCCCAGCTGCCCGAGGGCTTCGACGATCATCGCGATGAGCCCGCCGTGCGCCGCCCGGATCTTCTCCCGGGCGCCCGCGTCGAGTTCACTCGCGGAGATGGCGACCACGGCGCGGTGGCGGCGGTCGCCGACGAGGCTCAGCTGCTTGCGTACGTACGCCTCGACCTTGCTCTCGGGAGTTGCCGCCTCCGCCATGGCGAATTCGATCTCGGCGGCCCAGACGGGGAAGTCGACGGCGCAGAGTTCTTCGACGACGGCGCCGCGCGAGCGGAAGTACTCGTAGACCGACGACCTGGCGAGGCCGGTGCGTTCGGCGAGGGCGGGGAAGGTCAGCGCCTCCGTGCCGCCTTCGGACAAGAGGGAGCGTGCGGCGTCGAGCAGGGCGCCGCGCTGCATGGTCCGGTGCTCGGCCACGGAGGCCGCTCGAATCCTGGGCACGCACCCACTCTACGGCGGAGACCGGTCGCGCAGGGTGGGCAGTGACGATTCAGCGTCCCGCGTCGGCGAGTTTGGCGCGGAGCTGCAGCACGGACTTGGTGTGGATCTGGCTGACGCGGCTCTCGGTGACTCCGAGGACGTTGCCGATCTCCGCCAGCGTGAGCCCCTCGTAGTAGTAGAGCGTGACCACGGTCTTCTCACGCTCGGGAAGGGTGTTGATGGCCCGCGCGAGCAGCCGGCGCAGCTCGCGGTCCTCGGCGACCTCGACGGGGTTGTCCGCCGCCGTGTCCTCCAGCGTGTCCATCAGGCTGAGCCGGTCGCCGCCCTCCCCGCCCACATGCAGCAGTTCCTCCAGCGCCACGACGTTCGCCAGCGACAACTGGCTGAAGACGGCGTGCAGTTCCTCGACGGGGATGTCCATCTCGGCGGCGACCTCGGCCTCCGAGGGGGTACGCCGCAGCTGCGCCTCCAGGGTGGCGTAGGCGCGCTCGACGGCCCTGGCCTTCTGGCGTACGGAGCGCGGGATCCAGTCCAGCGCGCGCAGTTCGTCGATCATCGCGCCCCGGATACGGGTGATCGCATAGGTCTCGAACTTGATCGACCGCTCGATGTCGAACTTCTCGATGGCGTCGATGAGTCCGAACACCCCGGAGGAGACGAAATCCGCCTGCTCGACGTTGGACGGCAGTCCCACGCTCACCCGGCCGGCGACGTACTTCACCAGCGGCGAGTAGTGCAGGATCAGCTGTTCACGCAGCCGCTCGTTGCCCGTGGACTTGTACGACCGCCACAAGGTGTCGAGCGCCGAGGGGGCGGGAGGGCGCACTTCGCCGCGGGCCGCTGGGGGCGCCGGGGGTAGCGCCGCCACGCGGTCGGACCCGGAGGTGTGCTGGGGCATGCGTTGCCTTGAGCCGTTCTGCCGTGAAGTGAGGGAAAGTGCGTCTGGGGCGGATTCCTGAGCGTAGCGTGACAGCGCGGTCGCGGTGCGCGAGAAGACGGGGCAGGCGCCGGTCCGGTCAGGCGCGGTCGGCCGGATCCACGAGGTCGCGGCCGGGCGTAGGCACCGCGCGTATCGGCCGCCGTCGCACCGTCGGGAGAGCTGCGATGGTCATCTGCCTCACCCTTTCACCCGAATGCCCCAGGTCAAGTAACGGCTCGCCGCGTACCGCCCGCCCTTGTGGGCCGCGGCGTCAACTGCCAGCCGTCCCCCTGGCGTTGTACGAACCCGAGGGAGTGAAGTTCGTACAGCTTGCCGAGGGCCTCATCCGCCGTCGTCGCCGTCTCCCGCGCGATGTCCCGCGTGCCGAGGGCGCCGCGGCCGGGCAGCGAGTCGAGGATCCGCCGGGCGAGGGGGTCGAGCAGGTCTCTGGGCAGGACGGGACCGCGCCGGGCGGGCGCGAGGTCACCCATGTCCCCCACCAGTTCGGCCACTTCGGCGGCGTCCGTGACCAGCACGCCTTCTCCGCGCAGCAGTTCGTGCACCCCGGCCGAGAGCCCGCTCGTGGCCGGGCCCGGCACCCCCATGGTGAACCGCCCCAGCCGCTGTGCGGCGCGCGCGGTGACCAGCGAACCGCTGCGGTACTCGGCCTCCACGACGACCGTCCCCCGGGTGAGAGCCGCGATCACCCGATTGCGGAGGACGAATCTGCTGCGGGTCGGATGATCGCCGGGAGCCAGCTCCCCCACGACGAGGCCCTGTTCGGCGATGCGGCGCACCAGTTCCGCGTGTCCGGGCGGATAGACCACGTCGACCCCGCAGGCCAGGACGGCGACGGTAGCGCCTCCGGAGGCCAGTGCGCCCCGGTGGGCGGCTCCGTCGACTCCGTACGCCGCGCCCGATGTCACCACCCAGCCCCGCTCGGCCAGACCTGACGCGATGCCCGCCGCCATGTGCGCCCCGTACGGTGTGCAGGCCCTGGCTCCCACGATGGCGACCGAGCGCAGCGACCAGAGCCTCAGGTCGGGTTTGCCGCGCACCCACAGCCCGATGGGGCGTGCCGTGCCGAGATCGTCGAGTTGCGTCGGCCACTCGTGGTCTCCGGGGCACACGAACCGGCCGCCGATCCCGGCGACGACCGACAGGTCCCGCTCGGGGGCGACTGCCGTCGCTCGTGCCCGGAGGCCACCGAGACGGCGTGGACCAACATCCCTCAGCGCCCCGTCCTCGCGCTTTCCGGGAGAGGTGAGCAGGTCCATCAGTCCCCGGGCGCCGTACTTGCGCAACCACTGCCCGCCGAGCTCGTCGCCTGGCTCGATCACTCGCGTCAGGGCGGCCCGCGCGAGCCGCTCCTCCGCGTCGACGCCCGCGGTCATGACATCTCTCCGATCGTGGCCGCGCCGCCTCGGGCGATGCCGGTGCGCAGTTCCAGTGCCAGTCCCACGTCCCTGCCGTCGGGGCGGTCGCGTCCGGCGAGGTCCGCGACCGTCCAGGCGACCCGCAGGACCCGGTCCAGGCCCCGTGCCGTGAGCAGTCCTCGTTCGAGGTCACGCTCGGCGGCGTCGAGGGCTCCGGGAGCGGTGAGCCACCGGGTACGCAGTTCGTGACCGGGCACCTCGCTGTTGACCGTCCAAGGTGTCCCCGCCAGCCGCTCCGCCGACCGCAGCCGGGCCCGCGCGACCCGCTCGGCGACGACCGCTGTCGTCTCGCCCCTGCCGCCCTGGCCCAGGAGATCCGCCCGGTGCACCGGCTGGACCTCCACCCGGAGATCGACCCGGTCCAGCAGCGGGCCGGACAGACGCGACTGGTAGCGGCGGACCGCCGAGGGCGGGCATTCGCACCCGGCGCCGTGCAGGGTGTGCCGCCCGCAGGGGCACGGGTTGGCGGCCAGCACCATCAGAAAGCGGGCGGGCAGCCGTACGACCCCGGCGCTGCGCGCGATGACCACCTGCCCCGATTCGAGGGGCTGGCGCAGTGCGTCGAGGGCCTTGCCGGAGAATTCCGGCGCCTCGTCCAGAAAGAGCACACCTTTGTGTGCCAGGGACACCGCTCCCGGTCTGGCCAGGCCATTGCCGCCTCCTACGAGGGACTGCATGGTCGCCGAGTGGTGCGGGGCGCAGTAGGGCGCCGTACGGACGAGCGGTTCGCCGGGCGGCAGGATCCCGGCGACCGAGTGCACCGCCGTGACCTCGACGGACTCCTGTCGCGTCAGCACCGGCAGCAGTGCGGGCAGCCGCTCGGCCAGCATGGTCTTGCCCGCGCCCGGCGGTCCCTGGAGGAGCAGGTGATGCCCGCCGGCCGCAGCGACCTCCAATGCCGTGCGGGCCCCCTGCTGACCCGCCACATCGGCGAGGTCCGGGCGGTGCGTGCCGTGCCGGCCTAAACCGGGAGTCAGCCCCGTTCCCACCCCGGCGCCGGGAATCACCAGTCCGGCGAGCATGGGATCGGGGCGCCCCTCCTCGGTGACCGTGGGCTCCTCCGGCACCGTCTCACCGGTCAGCACGGCGATGAGCTGGCGCAGACTCCGTACGCCGAGCACGGACACCCCCGGCACCAGGGACGCCTCGCCCGCGGTCTGCTCCGGCACGACCACCTGCCTGTAGCCGGCCTCGGCGGCGGCGAGGACGGCCGGAAGGATGCCGCGTACCGGACGGACCCTGCCGTCCAGTCCCAGCTCACCGATCAGCACCAGATCGGCGATGGCCCTCGCCTCGATACGCTCCGCCGCTCCCAGCACGGCGACTGCTACGGCGAGATCGAAGACCCAGAAAAGACACTCTTAAGTCGTCAGATCGCCGGGTGCCCTTCAGGCTGGTCAGAGGGCGTCTCCGCGCGCAGCCAGCGGCCCGATCTGGTCGCGTGCTCAAGGTGGAGGTTCCACTCACGCACCAGCTCGGCGCTCACATGGTCCGGGTGCACGGCGATGACCGTCTCGCCCGGTCGCTCTACTTCGATCATGGTTTTGCCGTCCGGAACGAGATCGCTGATGACGATTCGAGCGCGGGCGATGGCGTGGTTGGCGCATTCCTCCATGGTGACCCCCTTGGCGCGGCCTGCCCAATTCGATCGTTTGTTCGACCCAGTTGGTAAAAGCAGGCTACTCGACTACCACGCCCCCCAGGCGGATCAGCAATGGTGCCATCTTGAACAGGATTCGACTACAACAAGTGCATTAGCACTACTGCAAGTAAGGGCCCTGGCCAAAGGTTCGCAGGGCTACTCCGGCGGCGCGAACGAGTCCAGCAAGCGAAGCAACTGCTGAAGCTGCTCCTCCGTCATGCGGTCGGCACGCTCAACGAGCGCCCGCGCGGAGCCCGATTCGGCCCGGACGACATCGATGCCGAAGAACTGGGCGCCGGCCGCGTCCTGCACGACCTCCAGGCGGACTTGCAGCCCTGTCGCCATGGCGCTGAGTTGGGGGTAGTCCGGTGGAAGGACTTTCTCTCCGGACTCCAGCCGGTGCAGCCAGCTGCTCTTGACCGGGCGCTCGCCCGACTCGTCGACGCAGCGGTGGGCGAGTTTCTCGTAGCTGAGCCCGAGCGCGGCGCGCCGCTCCCTCACCAGGTCGCGGAGCTGCGATCTCCCCACCGGTGCCGCTCGGTCTTCCGCTGCCATGAGGCTCATCCTGCCACTCCGTGTCATGTCATGGGCCGTGGGGTGTCCATGGGGCCGGTGAGCCATGGGGGAACGTCCCCCAGATGGCACCCGGTGCACCATCCCACTCGCTGGACAAAGTGTCCAGCAACTTAGGCAACCCTGGCTAGTGCGCCCCGGCGGTTTGACCGAAACCATCCCGGACGTCCAAGCAACTGGACGTGTCGTCCAAGCTGTGCAATGCTCTGGTCATCCAAGCAGTGCAACGAATCCATGCACGAGGTGGACGTGACTAGACCAGCACTCCGTTACAAGCTCGCCAGCATCCAGCTCCTGGAACTGCTGATGAAGCGCACGGGCCGCGGCGACGCGGTCAGCATCCGGCAGCTCGCCGAACGCGCCGACATCCCCCACGGGACTATCGGCAACCTCCTCACCGGAGAACAGGAAAGCGTCCGCGCCGACACGGCGTACGCCATCACCGCCGCGCTCGGCGTGGACCTGCTTGTCCTGTTCATCCCGCTGGAGCGCGCAGAGGCCGCGCTCCCCCGGCCGCGACTTCAGGTCTCGGCGTGAGCGCCGCCCCGCCGTTCGACCCGGAGGCTGCCCGCCGGCGGCTTGGGCCGATCGCTGTGGCTGCGATCGACAAGCACGTGGCCGAAGCTCCCCCGCTCAGCGCCGAACAGCGCATGCAGCTGAGGGCTCTGTTCCTGTCTGCCCGCAGTACGGCGGCGCCGACGCGGCGGGTGGCCTGACCCGCATCACGCAAGTCGGCCCCGACCGCCGGGCTCTCACACACCGGCAGCGGGGCCTCGGACATCCACACACCCCATAGAGAGAAGTGGACACCTTGAAGACCATTCTTCCACCGGCCACCGCGCCGACCAACTTCCCGAGCGGGGACCGGCGTACGAGCCTGGTCGCGCTTCCGGCTCGCCGCCCGAGCACCGTGGCCGAGCTGCTGCGCTCCGCCGCCCGGATCCTGGCGTCGAACGGCCTGTATCAGGGCGACTTCGTGCCCGACTCCCGTGACCGGGAGATGTGCATCCCGCACTTCCTGCGGCCCATGAGCATCGTGGCCTCGCTGCGGTGCGCGGCGTCGGGGGACCCGCATCTGGAGTCGCCGCTCGCGGACAAGGCGATCGAGTATCTGGCGCTGCGGCTGGAGCTGGACGGCGAGTTGGGTCCGCAGTACGGGGACGGTGAGTCGCTCTGGCGTCATGTGGACGCGTGGGGTGACCTGCCGGGGTGTACGACGGAGTCCGCTGTCGCGGTGCTGTACCAGGCCGCTGACGTCGCGGAGGTGACCGCGTGAATACAAAGCGCGTGACGGCGGCGGCGGACGTGATCTGTGCCGCGATGAAGAACGGGAAGGCCCTGCCGTTGTCGTGGGCGGCTGCTCTGGAGTCGGCGTGTCTGCTTCAGTCCCCGGAGACGGCGGCCGAGATGGAGCGGCTTAAGGACCGCGTCGCCGAGTTGGAGGCGCAGCGGGATCGCCGACACGGCCGTCTGGTCGCGCTTGAGAACGATGCGCTGGCCATGCGGGGGGCGCTGTCGCCGAACGGGGAGGACCGCAAGGTTCCGTTCGAGCTCGGCGAGACGCTCACTCCGGCTGTGGACTGGCTGATTGCCCGGGTCGCTGAGCAGCAGCGGCGCATCGACGAGTTGGTGCAGCAGCGGGACGACCTTCTGGTGGAGGACGTGCTCCGCGAGCGGGCCGAGGACGGCGACGAGGGTGGCACGCCGCCGTACGTGTCGACCGTGCTGCCCGCGCGGGATGCCGTGTGCGTCCGGCCCGGCTGCGGTCACAGCGGGGCGGATCACCACCACGGGGACACGAAGTGCTGGGCTCACCTGCCGAAGGGGCACGGCGAGCCGATCACGATCTGCTCATGCTCGGCGTTCTCCGAGGCTCCGACCGTGGTCGTGGTGGCGCCGTCTCTTGGCCAGTTGGCCGAGCAGCGGCACCTGATGGACCCGCTGGACCACACCCTCGAACTCCTCCCCGTACGGCGCCCGGCGGCGCTGCCGGAGATGCAGCGCGCGTCCGGTGACCCGCTCGGCGACACCGAGGGGAGCGCGTCGTGACCCTCGACTCCCGCATCTACGTGCTCGACGTGATCGACCCGCAGGAAGTCTTCTCGTTCTGCCGCGACCTGCTCGGCGCGGCCGACCGGCACACGTTCACCGACGAGCAGGACGGGGCCTGGCGCAACGGCGAGTCGTTCGTCGAGCCCGGCAACCCGTGGACGATCTCCAACGACCCGGGACAGGGGCTGCCCGCCTGGCTGATGCTCCACTACCGCCCTGGCGCCCCGCTGCGCACCCCGGAGCAGGCCGCCGAACACGACAAGGACATCTGCAACCTGCCGGACGCGTCTTGGTACGACGTGGACTCTGGACCCTGCGACGGTCTCCACGCGTGGCGACGCGCCAACTGGCTGACGGTCTCCTTCGACACCGCGTACGGCTACAGCGATGAGCGCGGCTTCGGCTGCGGAGACCTGCACGCCGAGTACATCGCCAGGCTCGGCCAGTGGCTCGACGAGCGAGGTGTCCGCTGGGAGTGGATGAACGAGTTCACCGGGGAGATCCACTCCGGGTACTCGCGGCTCATTGACCTCGCGTCCGGAGGCTTCGAGGCGTCGGCGTGGTTCCGCACCTCCGTGCTCCCGGTCATCGAGGCCGAGTCGGGCGGTGCGGTGTGACGACGTTCCTGCTCGCCCTCTCCTTCACCGCGACGTGGTGGGGCCTGTGCGCCGCCGCGTTCCGCGCCCCGGCCACGTTCGCCGCCACCGTCACCCTGCTGCGCCGCCACGGAGGCCGCCATGCCCGCTGACCACAACCCCAGCACCCGCCCCCCACTGTCCGTACGCCTCCGCGCCGACCACCTCGCCGCGATCTGGCGCGACGACCAGAACCGCCACAACACCCTGATCTCCCTGGTCGCCGGATGGTCCGACCCCGACACCCGCGACGACGTCATCGCACAGCTCGACGCCCTCGCCGAAGCCGTCGCCTCTCCCCGCGAAGGCGAGCTGGACCAGCTGGTCGAGCACATCGAGGACGCGGCCGACATGGACGCGGCCGAGACCGAGGTGCGGCTGCCGGACGCGATCCGGCTGCGCGCCGAACTGGACGACGCGGTGAGTGTGTTGGCCCGGTTCAACCCGGAGCGGCGTCCGGCGCGGATCACGCATCCGTCGTACGCGGCGACTCGGGCGTACTTCGCGGCGAACCCGCTGCCGACGCAGCAGGACCGGAGGGCGTCATGACCGAGCCCCTGACCCCCGAGCGTGCCCGGCTGCGCGCCGCCCTCGTGGCCGCGCTCGACAACGCGAACCACACCCACCCGTGCCCGGTCACCGGTAGCGCGTACTGGACCGGCTGCTACCACCCCGACGGTACGGGGCTCACTTGCCACTCCGAGCGCCGGGCGGACGCCGTACTCACCGTTCTGGAAGCCGAGTTGGGCGAGTTCCGCGCCGAGGTGCTGGCCGAGGCGAAGACCGAGACCGTGGCCTGGCTGATCAAGAAGGCCCGCGAGGGAGCGTCCGTCGAGGACCTGGCCTCCAAGGTCGACCGGGGTGCCGTCCGCGCCTTCATCGGGACGGGGCACTTCCGGGACGCGATGGACGCTCACCGCGCGGAGGTGTTGAGCGCGGCGGCCGACTTCCTCGCCGAGATCGGCACGCCGATCTTCGGCGCGCGCACCGAGCACGAACGCGGCTTGATGTACGGCGCCGAGCGCCTGCGCGCCATGGCGGTCACCGCGACGGAGAAGGCCAGCGCCCCCGCGCCGACGGCCACTCCCGACGACGCGGACAACCCGCCGTACGCCGACGTGCTCGACGGGGAGATCAGCATCCTCGGCTACCCGCCGATCACCCTCTCCGGCTGGAAGTTCACCGAGCTGGCCCCCGACTTCTACGGCCGGACGTACATGCAGATCGGCGGCTGGCTCCCCGAGGGCTGGCCGTCCGAGGACACCCCGGCCGGTACGCAGCGCATGGAGTACGCCCACCTGCACGGGCACGCCGTCGAGCGCGGCATCAACGTGCAGATGGAGTCGAAGGGGTACGGCGAGCCGCGCCGCTTCCTGCGGATCCAGTGGCGCAAGACCAGCAGCTCTCCTGCCCCGCTGACCGCCCGGAAGGACGGCGCCCGATGAGCACCGACACCCTCACCCGGCGCGGCTACCTCACCGCCGCCCTCCAGACCACCCCCGGCCCCGTCACCACCCAGGCCGCCGAACGACTCCTCGCCGCCTCCCCGTTCTCCTGCCACCGCAACACCGCACGCAAGGACCTCCGCGCCCTGGTGGCCCGCGGCGTGCTCGTGGCCTCCGACGTGGACGGGCGCCGCACGTACACCCTCAGCACCACCGGAGACGCCCGATGACCGACACCGCGTTGGCCGGGGCCACCACCGCCCCGGCCGCCGGCCCGACCACACCGGGCCCGCACTCCCCACAGCCCATCACCTCACCCCCCGTCGTGCGCGCACTCGACCTCTACTCCTGCTCCGGCGGCGCCGCATGGGGCTACAACGTGGCCGGACTGGAAGTAGCCCGCGGCGTGGACATCGTCCACCGCCCCCGCTACCCGTTCCCGTTCACGCTGGACGACGCAATCCAGTGCCTCCTGGCGTACGGACGTGACTTCGACTTCATCCACGCCAGCCCGCCGTGTCAGAGCGAGTGCTCGCTGACCGTGGGCACCAACCGGTCCCGCAAGTGGGGCGCCGGCAGCGACCACATCGACCTGGTCGGGCCCACCAGGGAAGCGCTCGACCACATCGGCGTGCCGTACGTGATCGAGCAGCCCATCGGCAAGGCGAAGATCCGCAAGGACCTGACCTTGTGCGGCGAACAGTTCGGCTTGGGCGTGATCCGCCACCGGGACTTCGAGCTTGGTTTCTGGAAGGCCCCTCAGCCCGCCCACATCCCGCACCGGGGCCGGGTGCGCGGCTGGCGTCACGGCCAGTACCACGACGGCCCGTACGTCGCCGTGTACGGCGAGGGCGGCGGCAAGGGGACGGTCCGCGAATGGCAGGACGCCATGGGCATCCACTGGACCGACGTGCGCAAGGAGCTGGCCGAGGCAATCCCGCCCGCGTACGCGCAGTACATCGGTGAGCAGTTCCTGGTGCAGGTGGCGGCATGACCATCAACGTGGAACCCGGAGCGACCGCCCCGGCCGCCGGCCGCCGACGCAAGGCACCGGCCCCCGCACCCACCGGCACCGACCGCATCCCCCAGCCCTCCCAGGGCTGGTACCGCGTCAAGGGCACCAGCCTCAAGCTCCGGCGCGTCACCACCATCCTCGAACAGGGCACCAGCAAGGGCGACGCCCTCACCTTCTGGGCCGGGAACATCACCGCCGAGACGGCGATGAACAACCTCCCCCGGCTGGTGAGTTCGTCCCTCCACCCCGTCCAGCGCACTGAGGCGTACGACTGGCTGCGTCGCGCCCACACCCGCAAGAAGGACGAACGCGGCGACATCGGCACCGCCGTCCACCGCCTCATCGAGGCGAACGTCCTCGGCACCCCGATGCCCGCCGAGCTGCTCACGGACGACGAGATGGCCCCGTACCTCGATCACTTCCTCAGCTTCCTGGAGGACTGGCAGGTCACCTTCGAGGCGTCCGAGATGGTCGTGGGCAACGAGGAGGAGGGCTACGCCGGAACGCTCGACTACCTGCTCCGCTCCCCGCTGATCGCCGCCGCGCTCGCCGCGTACTTCGACACCGAAGTCCCCGCGGACACGGTGTTCATGGGCGACACGAAGACCGGCGGGGAGCTGGACCTCAAGGGCGTCTACCCCGAGGCGGCGCTCCAGATGGCCGCGTACCGCAAGGCGCGCGTCGCGTGGCTGCGGGACGGCACGAAGGTGCCGATGCCCGCCACGTTCTGGGCCGGCGTGGTCCTGCACCTGCGGCCGGAGGGCTACCGCCTGATCCCGGCCGTCGCCGACGACGCCGTGTTCGAGGCGTTCCTCACCGTCAAGCGCAACGCCGAGTGGACCTCGGGCCTGTCGAAAACGGTCATCCGCCCCGCGCTCACCCTGCCGACCGCCGTCAAGGAGGCCGCAGCGTGAGCACGATCGACCTCTCCATCCTCAACCAGGGCAAGACCTGGACCGACGCCACGGGCTCCGTCCACCAGATCGCCGACATGGAACCGCGCTACTGCCGGAACGTCATCGCCTTCCTACAGCGCCGCGTGGACGAGATCACTTGGGTGGTCGGCCTCTCGTTGGCCCGCACGCAACTGCCCGACGAGGACACCCAGGCGTACCTGTCCGTCACCGCCTCGATCGACGAAGAGACCGATCGGATGCATGCCGACCCTCTCGCGTGGATCAACGACAAGCCGCTCATCAAGGCCCTGCTCGCGCGGGCTGAACAGGGGAACTGACCATGCCTATCTTGGACTTGCAGCGCCGCATGCGGCAGCTCGGCGAAATCCGAATCGGCCACGTCGTGGCCGGCACCAGCAAAGCCGGGAAGGCGTACACCCGCCCCGCCAAGCTGGACAAGTTCCGCTTCACCAGCCCGTCCCGCGAGATCCTCGCCGCTGTCGCCGAGCTGTACGGCGGCGAGGTCAAGCCGTGGACCCCGGCCAACGGCGGCCCGGCCGAGTTCGAGGTGTACTCCACCGTCAACCGGCTGCCCGTCCTCATCCCGCCGCGCGACGCCGTATCGCAGTGGTACGAGCTGTACGCCGGATCGAAGTGCATCCGCCGGTGCGACGGCCAGGTCGAGCAGAAGGCCGACAAGCCGTGCATGTGCAACCCGGAGAAGCGGCAGTGCTCCATCACGACCCGTGTGAACGTCATGCTCCGCGACGTCCCCGCCCTCGGCCAGTGGCTCCTCGTCTCCAAGGGCTTCTACGCGGCGGTCACCCTGCCCCCGGCGGCCGAGCTGCTGGCACAGGCCGGCGGGTACGTCGCCGGGTGGCTCGGCATGGAAGAGAAGTCGGTCGTCCGTGACGAGGGTCCGGCCCGGTTCATGGTCCCGACGCTGGACGTCGAGATCACCCCGGCCGCGCTGATGGCCGGGCAGATCACCGGCACCACTCCAGCCGCCGTGACGTCCGGCGAACGGGCCGCGATCGAGGCCGCGCCGAGCAGCACCCCGGCAGGACCGCCGAAGGACTTCCTGCTGGAGGCCAAGCAGGCCGCCACGCAGGCCGAGGTCCTGAGCATCTTCCAGGCCGCGAAGAACGCCGGTGCGCCCATCACCTACCAGGAGCAGATCAAGGCCATCGGCCTGAGCAAGCCCGCCGAGGCGCCTTCGCCCGACGTGCAGGAGCCCGTCCCCGACGAGGACGGAGTAGTCGACGGCGAGTTCGTCGAGGACGACGACATCGAAGGCATCTGGTTCCAGATCATCGCCGCCGCCGGCCCGCACGGTCTCACCACCGAGCAGGTCGAGCAGCGCTTCGCCGAGGCCAACGGCGGACTCCACCCCAGCACCGCGAGCGCCGAGCGGCTCCGCTCCTTCCTCGCCTCCCTGAAGGGAGCCCGCGCGTGACCACCTTCGCCAACGTCCGCAAGGTCGCCTTCGACACCGAGACCACCGCCCCCGACCCCAACCAGGCCCGCATCGTCACCGCCGCACTCATCGTCCGCGGCGGCGGCCGGGACGACACCGTCATGTCCTGGCTCATCAACCCCGGCGTCCCCATCCCGCCGGAGACGACCGAGATCCACGGCATCGACGACGCCAAGGCCGCCGAGGGCGCCGCTCCGAAGGACGCGCTCGACGACATCGCCGACCGGCTCGCCGCGGCGCTGCGGTACGGCATGCCGGTGGTGGCTTTCAACCTCGCGTACGACTGGACCGTCCTGACGCGCGAGCTGGAGCGTCACGGGCTGCCGTCGATGGCCGACCGGCTGCCCGGCGTGACGGCGCCGCCGCTGATCGACAGCCACGTCATCGACAAGCAGGTCGACAAGTACGTCAAGGGCACCGGCAACCGGAAGCTCCAACCGACCTGCGAGCGGTACGGCATCGAGCTGAAGGACTGGCACACCGCCGAGGCCGACGCCCTGGCCGCGCTGCTCATCGCGGAGGCGCAGTTCGAGAAGTACCCGCAGCTCCAGACGTACGGGCCGCAGCAGATGTTCGCCGCGCAGAAGGCGTGGCGCGCGGAGCAGCAGGCTGGCCTTCAGCGGTGGTTCCGGACGAAGGCCACGCCGGAGCAGGGCGGGGCGCCGGACAAGGTGATCGACGGCTCTTGGCCGTTGATCCCGGCGCAGCGGGGCGGTGCGTGATGTTCATCAGCCGCCGCGCCCACGAGGCACTTCTCCACCGCATCGCAGACCTGGTCGACCAGCGCGACGAGGCCCGCGAGGATGCTGCCGCGCACCTCGGCGCCGCCAAGCGCACCGCCGCCCGAAACGTCCATCTCTCCGACCAGCTCGACGCCGCCCGCAACGTCGGCAACCGGCTGGCCCACATGACGCAGTACGCCGAGGGCAGCGAGACGGCTCTCGTCCGCTACGAGGGGCGGATCGACCGGCTGGCGCGCATCGTGGCGCGGCTCCGGCGGGACCCCGCCGCGCAGACCCGGCGCGCGGACCAGCTCCAGCAGCGCCTCGACGACGCCGTCGGCATCAACACCCCGGCGGTGGACTCCGGCGCCCTGTGGCAGACCCGACGCGGCGACAAGCCGAAGCCCGGCCCGATCGGAGCCACCCAGTGACCAGCACCTTGTTCGACACGACCCCCGCGGCCGGGCTGCCCACCACCCGCCCGGCCGCGGTGACCACCCCCCGGCCCCTCGTCATCGGCATCGACTCAAGCCTCACCAGCCTCGGCATCGCCACCCCCGACAGCGCCGACGCCCTCCGCTGGAACCACAAGGACAAGGGCCACGCCCGCATCGAATGGCTCCGCACCGAAGTCCTCGACCGCACCAAGAGCGCCGACCTCATCGTGATCGAAGGCCCCTCCTACGGGTCCAAGATGCTCCCCGGCCAGCACGAAACCGCCGGCCTGTGGTGGATCCTCACCCACGAACTGTGGCGCAAGGGCATCCCGTACGCCGTCGCCTCCCCGCACAACCGCACGATCTACGCGACCGGCTCCGCGTTCCCCGCCAAGGACCACCCGAAGGACAAGCGGGCCCGGGTCGCCAAGGGCATGGTCCACACGTTCGTCGTCGAGCAGCTCGGCATCTGGTGCGAGGGCGCCGGCCGGTACGACGCCAGCGACGCGGCGACGCTCGCGGCGATGGGGATGCACTGGCTGGGGTTTCCGCTGGTGGAGGTGCCCGAGCGGCAACGGCGCGCGCTGGACGGCGTGCAGTGGCCGACGGCGCCCGTGGCGGTGGCCCGGTGAACGAGACCGCCGCCGCGTGGGTGCGCAGCAACGCCTGGACGCCCGCCGTGCACGCCGAAGCCAAACACCCCGGCAGCATCCTCGGCCTCTGCCTGTGCCTCCAGCGGTTCATCACCGCCAGCTGCGACGGCGGAAGCCACGACTGCTCCAACGACGTCGTGGCGTTCGCCGCGGAGACCTTTCTCATCGGCCCCGCCGGGTGGGTCTACGACCGTACGGCCGAGCCGACCGGGGCGCCGGTGTCCCTGTGGCTCAGCGACCGCATCTGTGTGCAGCGCTGCGGCTGCACCTGCCACGGCAATCCGCCCTCTGCCCCGGCGCCCGCCGAGCTGCCGGTGCAACTCGATCTGTTCGGGGTGACCGCATGAAGATCCGATCCGACGTCGCCGCTCTCTTGCGCCAGGGCGCCACCAACCTCGCCGTCGCCCGCGAAACCGGCGCCGCACCCAAGACCGTCGCCGCGTGCCGCCGCGCCCTCGGCATCTCGCCCACCCCGCCCGGCCGACCCGCCGGCAGCACCCTCAAGTCCCGCTTCCAGGCTCGCACCGAACCCCTTCCCGGCGGCCACATGCGCTGGACCGGATCCACCACCAGCCGCGGCACACCCACCGTCCGCTACGGCAAGCAGCACTGGTCCGGCCTCCGCATGGCATTCGCCCTGCGCTGGGACCGCGAACCCGTCGGCCATGTCCTCCCCGGCTGCGACATGCCGCGCTGCGTCGCACCCGACCACGTCGAGGACCAGCCCATGCGCGACCGCCTCAACGAGACCTTCACCGCAATCTTCGGAGAGGTGGCGTCATGAACCCCATCCTCACCATCACCCGCCCCACCCACACCTGGCACCACACCGCCGCCTGCGCCCAACCCGGCACCGACGACGTGTTCTTCCCCGACGGCAAGCACAACACCGCCAGCCGAGCCCTCGAAATCTGCGCCACCTGCCCCCTCGCCACCGCCACCGCCTGCCTCACCGACGCCCTCGCCACCGAAAGCGGCTGCGTCGCCGGCCGCGAAGGCATCCGCGGCGGCACCACCCGCCACACCCGGCAGAAGCTGTACGACCGCATCACGAACTCGGACCGGCCGGCGGCCGACCTCATCGCCGAAGCCGTCATCGCGTCGGCGGACCGCGTGACCGCGCTGCCCCGGACTCTCCGCGACGCGTACGAACGCCGCGCAGTCCCCGGCGAGGACGGCCACGTGAAGTGGAACCGCCGGACCACCAGCGTCACGTTCCAGGGCAGGACCTACAGCTCCATGGCCCTGGCGTTCACCGTCGGCCACGGGCGGGCCCCCGACGGCATGGTGCGCGCCGCGTGCGGTGTCCGCGGGTGCGTCGCCCCCGAGCACCTGGTCGACGCGGCGATGCGCAAGGCCGCCGCGTGACCGGCCGCCAGGAAGTCACCGCCGCCCTCTTCGTCGACATGGGCCAGACCCGCCGCGACGGCACATGGGCCCGCCCGCCACGCGCGAAGTACGAGTGCGTGCTCTGCCGCACCGTCGAGGGCCCCGTCCAGGGCGAGGACCGCGTCCGCGAGTTCGTCGCCCGCATCCGAACCGACCACCCGACCTACTGCACCGCCAACCAGCAAGGAGCACACGCCGCATGACCAACATCAAGTTCGACTCCAAGGTCCTCGAAGGCGTCGCCGAGTCACTCGAAGACCACGCCGACACCATGTTCCGCCAGCGCAAGGGCCGCTGGATGGCCGTCGTCGAGCTCGCCCACGTCGAGCGCACCGAGCCCGGCCCCGACGAGGAGAAGTCCCCCTCGGTCAAGGTCCGCGTCGTCGACATCGAAGTCGCCGCCGACGACTTCAGCGACGAAAGGCTCCGCGAGGTCCTCCGCGGCCTGTTCCGGCAGCGCACCAGCAACGGCACCCTCGACGGCGAACTCCACCCGGACATCGCGCAGGCGAAGGACGTACTGCGCCACGGCTCCGGTCTCCTCGTCGGGTCGAACAACTGATGGCCGCCCCCGAGACCACGATGACCGCCATCGACGGACGCGACGCCCTCGCCTTCGTCATCATCCGGCCCGGCGCCACCGACGGCGCCGTCTCCATCGAGGCCGCCGCGAACGGACTCTCCCAGTCGGCCGCCGCGTACGTCCTGCGGAACGTCGCCGAGCAGTGGGACGGCAAGACAGCCAACGAGACGCCCCCGGACGGCGACCCGGAGTTCCCGGCCACCTGGGGCGGCGGGCACTCCCTCGTCATCGAGTACGGCGACTGCGAGGTGTACGGCCGCTGCCAGTGCGGGGAGCGCTTCGGGTTCACCAAGCCGGACAAGCCGCTCGACCAGTTCGCCTCGCCGTGGGAACGGCACGTCATGGGGCTGAACCGCTGATGGGCCGGTCCCGCACGGGCGCTGTCACCGCGAAGTGCCCGTGCGGGGCCCGGGTCTACCGGCAACTCGTCGGCCGAACCGCGGCACTCGACGCCGCCACCGACACGGCGCCCATCACCCGCGAACAAGAGCAACAGCTCCGCACCCGCAACCGCCTCACCTGGTGCCTCATCACCGGCCCGCACCGCGACCCCGAACTCCGATGGCGCTGCACAAACCGCGACTGCGGCCACGACACCGTCATCGACCACCAGTGCCCGCCCGCCGAACCCACCACCCTCTTCTGACCAAGGGAGCCACCCGTGGACACAGTCCGCCACCTGAACGCGCACGACCCGGCGGACCACGGCTACGCGCGCACGGCCCCCCACGACGCCGAAGCCGAAAACCTCGTGGCCGGCGTCATCCTGCACGACGCGCCCGCGTACCTCGAATGCGCGCAAATCATCACCCGCGACGACATCTACCTGCCCGCGGTGCGCCTCATCTGGGACACCGTCGGCGGAATCGTCGCCGAAGGCAGAGCCCTTCACCCCGTCACCGTCCGCGCGGACATCGAGAAAGCCGGACGCCTCCACGAAGTCGACGGCGGAAACCTCCTACTGCGCCTCGGCGAGGACTACCTGTCCCCGTCCATGGCCCCCCACTTCGCCGAACAGATCCGCGACAAGGCCCGCCTCCGGCGGCACCAGGAACACGCCGTCGCCGTCCAGGCGCAGATCCTCACCGGCACCGCCGACCCGGACCACCTCGACGAACTCGCCGTCAAGCACGCCGAATACGAGAACGCCCGCACCAGCACCAACGGCCCCGCCCACCTCACCGGCGCGCTCCTCGACTGGGACCCGTTCTTCACCATCGACTTCGGGCAGGTCGAACTCCTCCCCGGCCGCCTCATGGCCCCCGGCCAGCAGATCACCGTCGTCGGCGACGGCAAGGCCGGCAAGTCCCTCCTCGTACAGGAATGGCTCTGGCGCATGGCCACCGGCCAATCCTTCCTCGGCGACCGCCCCCAGGCCCCGATCCCCCTGCTGTACGTCGACGCGGAGAACGGCCACCAGGACATCCAGGAGCGCTTCGTCTCCTACGGAGGCGGCCCCGGGCGCATGGGCCTCATGTCGTACGCCAGCTTCCCGCCGATCCGCCCGCTCGACACCGCCGGGGGCGGGCAGGACCTCCTCGCCCTGGTCCGCGAGTGCGAAGCCCAACTCGTCTGCCTCGACACGGTGTCCCGCTTCATCTCGGGCCCGGAGAACGACGCCGACACCTGGCTGTCCCTCTACCGGCACACCCTCCTCCCGCTCAAGCGCGCCGGCATCAGCTCCGTGCGCCTGGACCACATGGGTAAGGACGGCGAACGCGGCGCCCGCGGCAGCAGCGCGAAGACCCAGGACGTCGACCACGTGTGGGAACTGCGCGCCAACGGCGGCGGGTCCCTCACCCTCAAGCGCACCCACACCCGAACCGGCATCGGCCCCGAGCACTTCTCTCTGCTGCGCCAGGCCCGCCGCGACGGCGACCGGTGGATGCCCGGCGGCACCCGGCACGTCGTCATGGCGTACGAGCACCTGGAGCAGAACACCCCTGGCACGGACGAGCACATCATCATGCAGCTCGACGCCCACCACGTGCCCCTCGAAGCGGGCAACCGGGTCGTCAAGGCGAAGCTCGCGGAGCTCCAGATCCCGGCCGGCAGCGACAAGGTTTCCCGCGTCGTCAAGATCCGCCAAAACCGTGCCAAAGAGGCTGCGGCCAACGTTCCCCCGCAGCGTTCCCCCGACCCGTTCCCGGACCCGTTCCCGGGGAACGTTCCCCGGAACAAGTCACAGGAGCATAACGGTGCAGGTCAAACGTTCCCCGGTAACGCGGAGGGAACGTCAGGAACGCCCCCCGTTCCCCCCGTCCCCCCCTCGAAGAGAGGGGACGGGGAGGGAACGCCGGGAACGGCAGCCACAGAAAACCCCCTCTGCACCGTCTGCCACGAACCCCTCCAGGGCTACCGACTCGACCGCGGATACGACACCCACCTCAGCTGCGACCCCGCCACCGGCAGCCACCCCGACCGACCCGAACACCCCGCCGCCTGACCAACCACACCCCGACCCAACAGGAGAAACCCGACATGACTGACACCGTGATCACCGTCGACTGCATCGACATCGAACTCGACAACGGCGAAACCCTGGCCGACCTCGGCACCGGCAACTACCTCGAACTGCCCGAACTGGCAGCAGGCCTGCACCCCGGCACCTGGAAGCTCACCGCCTACCACGGCGACTTCAGAGACCGAGCCACGCTGCGCCTCCAGACGGCCGAGGACATCACCGCACTCCGCAAGGCCGAAGCCGACAAGGCGCGCGCCGTCCACGCCCCTGCCGTCCCGGCGACCGCCACCCCCACGACCTGAGCGCGTATCCGGTTCCGGCCGGGCCGCGCACATCGAAGGAGCACCGTTGAACCGCCTCGCAGGACCCGCCGCACTCACCGCCTACGCCACCACCATCACCACCGCCAACTGGCTCACCGCCCAACACGGCATGATCCCCATGGGCTTCGGCCTCACCGCGACCGCCGGCACGATCGCCGCCGGGCTCGCGCTCCTCCTCCGCGACACCGTGCAGGACACCCTCGGCCGGGCGTGGGTCCTCGCCGGGATCACCACAGGGGCCGCGCTCACCGCCGTCACCAGCCCCGCCCTCGCCGTCGCGTCCGCCGTGGCGTTCGGTGCGGCCGAGCTGGCGGACATGGGCGTGTACACCCCGCTGCGCACCCGCGGATGGGCCCGTGCCGCGCTCGCCTCCGGGGCCGTGGGCGCTGTGGTCGACACCCTGCTGTTCCTGTACCTGGCCGGGTTCCCGGTCACGACCGCCACGGTCGGCGGGCAGCTCGTCGGGAAGATCCTGTGGGCCACGCTGCTGCCCGTCGCCGCGGTTGTCGCTGTGAGGGGGTGGCGGCGTGCTCTACCTCGGCACACCGTCGGGGCCTGACGTGCGCGCGGCCATGTCCGCGGGGCTCCTCGGCTGCATGACCACCCCCGCTCAAGGCAACCGCATTCCGAACGGGGCCGACTACGCGTGCGACAACGGGAAGTTCGGCAAGGGCTGGCCCGGCGCGGACCGCTGGTTCGACTGGCTGACCCGCACCGTCGAGCGGTACGGGGCGGACCGCTGCCTGTGGGCCGTGGCCCCTGACGTCCCGTTCGACGCCGCAGGCACCCTCGCCGAGTCTCTGCCGTGGCTGCCCCGCATCCGCGCTCTTGGCGTACCCGCCGCGTTTGCCGCGCAAGACGGCTGCGACCACCTCGGTGTGCCGTGGGACGACTTCGACGTCCTGTTCCTGGCCGGAAGCACCGAATGGAAGATCGGCCCGGTCGCCGAGCGCCTGAGTCGAGAAGCGAAAGCCCGCGGCAAGGCCGTGCACATGGGCCGCGTGAACTCTCGTCAACGCCTGCGGACGGCGGAGTGGTTCGGGTGCGACACCGCCGACGGGACGTTCCTCGCCTTCGGCCCGGACAAGAACCTGCCCCAGCTCACCAGTTGGCTTCACGAACTGCACCACGCGCCGTCGCTGTTCGGAGACGCCGCATGACGCACAGCACGCCCGGCCGGCTGCTATCCGGCCGGGCGCCTTCTCACCGTACCCACCACTTGGAGGACTTGATGTCTGATCCCACACCCGCCCCCGCGCCCGTACTACGCGCCGCCGCCGCCCGCCTGCGCGACGACGCGACTGCGGCCCGCCGCGCGTCCCCGCCCCCGTGGACCGTGACCGACGAGCACGTCGTGCGCTGCGCCGACGGCATGATCGTGGCCGACCGCAGCGGCACCGATCACCCGGCCGAGCGGGCTGATCTGCCGTACATCGCCCTGATGGATCCGTCGGTCGGTCTCGCGGTCGCCGCTTGGCTGGACATCATGGCCCGCACCGTCGACGACGAGGGTGGGGCGTTCCTCGACGAAGCCCTGGTGGTGGCCCGGCAGGTCCTCGGCGCCATGGAGTGCACGTGCGGTACGCCGGGCGTCGGTAACTACGAGGGGCCGCAGGAGGGCTGCCCGGAGCACGGCGTTCGTCCCGCGCCTGTCGACCGGTCCGCCGTGCTGCGCGATGCCGCCGATCACTTCGACGGCCACACGGTAAGCCGGTTCTTCGGGCACCAGGTCGCCGTCCTGCTCCGCGACTTGGCCGACGGGGCTGCCGCCGGTGTGCAGCAGCCCACCACCGAGCCCGAGCCCGTGCCCGACGACGAGCGGCGCGAGTGGTACGCGGCGGCGATGCGCGAGCACTACCTCAGCAGCGACCGCGCCGAGGCCGACGCGGACGGCAACCTGCCATGCCGGTGCGGCGGTTGGCGCGAGCCCGGCCCGATGGGCTCCGACGAGGACGACTGGGACAGCCACCTCGCCGACGCCGCGATCACCAGGGCGGACGAGGAGCAGCTTCCGCTGCTGAAGTCCATCGCCGACCTTGCCGTAGACATCGGCCACGCTCGACGTGAACTGTGCCGTGTCGTCCTCGGCCTGGATGACGCGCCGCAGGACATGAGCCTGGAGCAGGTCGTGGACGCGGTCGTAGCTGAGTACCGGTCGGAACTGGCGACGTCCCGTCGACTGCTTGAGCAGCGTCAGGAGATGGCGGAGGAACGGTACGTGTGGCAGGAGCGCGGGGACCGTGCCGAAGCCCTGGCGGCCCGCCTGCGCGGCGAGTTGGACCGGGCCCGCGCCGAGGCGCCCGGCGACCGGGCCGACACCGAGGCGCACCCCCGGCGAGGCGACGCGTTCGAGCAGTGGCTCAAGGAGCAGCGCGACGAGTACCACCAGACCACCGGCCGCGAGTGGCTGGCGCTCGACGAGGTGCTGGACACCTACCGCCTCCACGCCGACACCCGCACACCGCTCGACGAGCACGTCTGCGAAGGCCGGGTCGTCGGGGACTGCGAGTGCCTGGGGGCACCCGCTGTCCCTACCGCGCCCGATGAGCCGAAGCCGTGAGCGCCTACGCCGTGATCGCCTGCGACGCCGAGGTTCCCGGGCTCGGGCGGTGCATGTCCGAGGACACACCGCTTGGCGAGCCCAGGACAGCTACCGAGGCGCGACAGAAGCTGCGCCGCGAGGGCTGGCGGCGTACCGCGGACGGCCGCGACCTCTGCCCCGAACACGCCGCCGAGCAGCCCCATTCCACCGCCTGACCCTGCCCGTGTGGCCGCCCCCGCCACGGGGCGGCCACCCCAACCAAAAGGACCACCGTGACCATCTGCCCCGGCACAATCCACGACGGCCACGAAACCGTGCAATGCACACTCACACCACACCCGCCTGAAGAAGACCACCGGCGAGGCTTCCTCGCCTGGGACGATGACGGCCGCTGGTACGCCCGCCGTGATTTCCCGCCGGTCTACCCCACCATCGGGCTCATCCTCCGGGAGGTGCGCCACCAGCGCGGACTGACCCAACAGCAGGTCGCCGCAACTCTCAACATCAGCCGCAGCTCTATCGCGCAGATCGAGCTGGGGACCCAGCACTTGTCGCTTCACCTCTGGGTCGCGTTCTGCCAGACCCTCGGCACTGATCCCGCCGACGTCATCAGTCGCGCCCTGCAAGGCACCGGACCGAGCCCAGAGGCCCCGCGGTGACCCCCGCCGAGTGGTTGGCCGGCGCCGCGCCCGGACTCAGCATCAGCGCATCCCTCGGTGTTCTCGCGGCCCTGTGCTTCGGCGAGGCGCGCCGACGCGACCGGGCAGCCGCCCACGGCCACCCGAGGGCTGACAGGCCCCACAGCGCCCACACAGGCACCGCGCAGCAGGACCACGCGGCCATCCAACGCCACGACCACGAGCAGCTGCACGACACCACGAAGGGCCACGCCGCATGACCACCACGCCCGTACCCCAAAGCAAGATCAGCGCCACGCTCACCGACCCCGGCCGAGGCGAACACCTCTGGACCATCCTCACGATGTACCGGGTCAGCGACACTGCGATCCGCCTCATGAACCAGGGCAAGGACCCCGGCCCCAGCCTCCTCGACCACGAAAACCTGATCACCCTCGAAGGGCCCGGCTGCTTCAAGTGCGAACAGCCGTACAGCAAGTACCTCGCGCACCGGAAGTGCACCGGATCGATGGGAGACCCCTCATGACCGAGCCTCGCCGCTTTCACCTCCAGCGCCATCACGACGTCACCGGAGCGTCCGGCACCGGGCGCGTCGCCGACGGCGTCGAGTGGCCGGACGGCACCGCCACCCTCCGTTGGCGCGGCGACCGCGCCTCAACCGTCCACTGGGACTCCATCACCGACGCCGAGACCATCCACGGCCACGGCGGGCACACCGAACTCGTCTGGGACGACCCCGAGCCCGCCACCGTCACCGTGTGCCAGAGCGCAGACGGCATGTCCCCCGACGCAGCCGAAGCACTCCAAGCGCTCGTCCACGTCGCGAAGCAACAGATCCAGGCCGACCAGCCCCGTCTCACCGTCGACACGATCACCAGCGACGAACTCGACGCCCTGTACGACGACCTGGCCCGCTACGAAGAAGTGCAGGGCGAGATGAACGAACGTGCCATCGAACTCACCCGCCGCGCCGAAACCGCCGAGGCCGCGCCCGCCCGCCTCGCCGAGCTGGAGAACGGCGCCCGCGAACGGTCCGCGCTCCTCGACGAAGCCCGCGACGCCCTGGAGAACGCCAGGATCACCCGGGCGCACGGCGACGACTGGCCCCGTCTCGCCCCCGCGATCGAGCAACTCGCCACCCAACGCGACACCTACCGGGCCGCGCTCGACCGCGTACGGCAGCTCCGCACGTCGTGGGTCGGCACGACCATCCCGCTCGGCACCAGCATCAACCGCTGGTGGGACGCACGGCTGATCGAACTCAACGCCGCGCTCAACGGACCGAAGGAGCACTGACCATGCCCGAAGACCTCTGCCCTTTCTGCGAAATCATCGCCGGACGCGCACCCGCAACCATCGTCCACGAGTGGTCCGACGTGATCGCGATCGTCCCGCTCAAACCGGTAGTCGACGGCCACACCCTCGTCATCCCGAAGCGCCACGTCCGCGACTTCGCGAGCAACCCGCAGGTGTCGGCCGACGCCATGCTGCACGCCGCGCAGCTCATGCGCTGGACCGACCGGCCGATGAACCTGATCACCAGTCGGGGCCGGGAGGCGACCCAGTCCGTGTTCCACCTCCACCTGCACCTTGTGCCCCGCGCCGAGAACGACGGCTTGGCGCTGCCCTGGCACTCCGGGCGCATCAAGTCCTGAGACATGCGCGTGGGGCGTCCCCCAAGTCTCCCCAGACCAGGACGCCCCACAGGTGGACTCACCGTACCGCCCGAGCACCAGGAGCAGCAGTGACCACCACCGCCACCACCGCCACGCACCTCCGCACCGTGATCGCCCACTGGCCCGACCTCACCGACGCCCTCGGCACCCCCAACACCGTCTCGTGGCCCCCGTCCGGGCTCCGCACGTACCTCGCCGTCATCGACCGCATCGACACCGAAGAAGCCGAAGCCCAGCGTCACCGCGACGCCACCGCACGCGCCTTGGAAGGCGCACCCACGCCGCTCACCCCGTCCCCGGCCCCCATGTCCGTCGCCGTCTACGACACCATGCGCACCGTCGAAGCCGCACTCGTCGAACTCGCCGACCACACCGCCGCCGCGATCCAGCGCTCACCCATGGCCGGCGCACCCCGCGGCTGGCCCAAAGCGGACCGCGCCCGCCGCGACCAGCTCGCCCGCGCGGACGCCGCCGACCCGCGACGGTGGCGGTACACCGGGCACCGCACCGCCCCGTACGCCGCCCTGTGGCTCCTCGCCCGAGTCAGCCACGCGCCCGGCCCGTTCAGCCCGCTCACCCCCGAGCTGGAGCAGCACATCGCCCGCGTCGCCGCCGGCGCCGCGCAGCGTGTCGAGCGCACCCTCGACCTCGCCGCCCGCCAGGAGACGCTGGACCTTCCGTGCCCGGCCGTACGAGACGGGGCCGTCTGCGGCGGGCGCATCGACGTCCATGGTGGGTCCGGGGCCGCACCCCTCGCGCACTGCACCGCCTGTGGACACATCTGGACGGAGGCCGGACTCGCCGCGTAGTCGAACGGGCCGCGCTTTTCCCCAGAAGCGCGGCCGGTACGACCATTCCCCGCACACGGGTGACGCGTGCGAGGTTCCCTTCCGGCGCGCCCACCACGGCAGCTACGACAGGCACATGAACCTGATCACCCGCGGTCTCGCCGCCTCCCTGCTCGCCCTGCCCCTGGCCACCGCGGCGCCGGCATCCGCCGCACCCGAACCTGCTCCGGCCGTCATGCCGCTGACCCAGGGCATCAGCGCCCTCCCCATCACCGTCGAAGACCGGACCGGCTACCAGCGAACGTCGTTCAAGCACTGGGTCGACGAGGACGGCGACCGATGCAACACCCGGGCCGAGGTCCTGATCGCCGAGTCCCGCATCGAGCCCACAGTCGAGCCCGGCTGCAAGGTCACCGCGGGCCAGTGGTTCAGCTACTACGACGGCGCCACCGTCACGGCGCCCGGCGGCCTGGACATCGACCACATGGTCCCGCTCGCCGAAGCGTGGGACTCCGGGGCCTCCGCGTGGACCGCCCAGCGGCGCGAGGCGTACGCGAACGACCTCGACGCCGACCGCAGCCTGGTCGCCGTCACCGCGAAAACGAACCGCTCGAAGGCCGACAAGGACCCGGCCGAGTGGATGCCGCCGTCCGCCGACGCCCGCTGCACCTACATCGCCGACTGGGTGAGCACCAAGCTCCGCTGGCAGCTCGCCGCCGACCAGACCGAGCGGGACACGCTCGCCCGGATCGCGGAGGACTGCGGGCAGCAGCAGGTGGAGTACACCGCCGCGCCGTAGTGGCCCTCGTGCGCCCGTCTCGGTTCCGGGGCGGGCGCACGTGCGTCAGTCCAGCACGCCGAGGTCCTTGTCCGGCTCGCACCGCGGGCACGCCGGCACCCCACCGCGCGTCAGGGCTTCGATCGCCTGCTCCCGGGTGATGCCCTGCATGAAGAACTCGTTCCAGCACTGGTCGGTGTGGACCAGCTTCGGCTTCGCCCGCTCACCGCGTTCGAGCGCCCAGTCCGGCGTGGCCGGGGGCGGGGGCCGTCGGGCGTGCTCAGCCGCGCGCTGCTCGGCGTCCCGAATCCACTGGTCGGTGCGTGCGAGGTCGCGTTCCTGGACGCGGCGTAGGAAGCGGAGCGCGGCGAGGCGTTCCTCCGGAGTGGATTCGGACACGCGTTCGAGTGTAGATGGCAGGCATCCGAGCACCACGAAACCCCCGGACCAGGACGGTCCGGGGGCTCGCGGCGGGCGGCTATTCGGCTGCCGGTTTCGAGGGGCCCCGGCCGATCCACTGCCTACTCTCCAGGTAAGCCCGCACCGGCTGCCAAGGCAACACCCATGCGTTCCCGAGTTTCACCCACTCCTCCTGCGGCACAGGCCAGTTCGGATCTTCGTCGGCCATCTTCCGCACGCCTTGACGCGTCAGGTGATCGGTGAAGCCGAGCTCGACTGCGAGGCGGGCGATGTCGGTGAAGGTCACCATCTGAGGCTCTGGCCCCCTCTCAGCGGAACCGGGCATGGCCCCATCCTGACTGAGTAGTTGTCATAGCGCAACTAGTCCTCTACTGTCGTTCTGGCAACGAAAGAACGGCCCCGACCTGAGCTGCGAACTCGGGTCGGGGCCAGCCATCCCGCCTGATCGACCAGGAGGAATGACCATGAGCCACCCTAGCTACCCCACCCAAGCGGACGAAGCCCTGCGACAGATCCAGGCATCCCCGTCCTACGCGCAGCAGATCCTCCTCACCACCGCCGCCGTCCTCCGCATCCAGGCCGGCCGCCCCCTCCACCCCCGCGTCCTCGACATCGCCCTCGGCTTCGGAGCCGACGCGATCGTCGGAGAACTGCCGCTGGCCGTCCAGCTCGACGCCATGGACCAGGCGCGCGCCGTCCTGCCGCCCGTCGGCGACACCGTGACGCACGGCGAGTACGCGCTGCTCCTCGACTCGGCAGCGAAGACCGCCTGATGGCCGCCGAGAAGCCGCGCCCGAACCCGATCGTGGACGCCCCCGCGACCGTCGACGCGTGCGCCGCCGACAGAGAGGCCGCGCAGGGGCCGGACGCCGCCGCGAAGCAGCTCGGCGAGGCGCGCTCGCAAGGCAACAACGCAGCGGGCTCCCGCTGACCCACCCAGACCGCCGGGCCCCCGTACTCCAACCCCCGCCGCGGGGGCCCGGCTTCACCTCGAAGGACCACAGCTCATGCGCCGACGTCGCCCGATCCTCGGCACACCGCTCGCCCGCTACGGGTTCACCACCCTCGCCGCGCTGTCGATCGCCACCGGCCAGCCCATCCCCGCACTCATCTGCGCGACCCTCGCCGCACTCGCCTGGAAGGCACGACCGTGACACGGCCTGACCTCACCCCGACGCAACGCCGCCTGATCGGCGTCGTCATCGCGGGCGCCGTGCTGATCGCCGCCATCGGCTTCGTCGGCTCGTACGCCGCCGTGCGCGACCTCGCCGAACAGAAAGGCTTCGGGACCTTCGCCCTGGTCTTCCCCATCGGCATCGACGCCGGCATCGGCGTACTCCTCGCGCTCGACCTCCTGCTGACCTGGGTACGGATCCCGTTCCCCCTGCTGCGCCACACCGCGTGGGTACTCACCGCGGGCACGATCGCGTTCAACGCCGCCGCCGCGTGGCCCGACCCGATCGGCGTCGGCATGCACGCAGTGATCCCGGTCCTGTTCGTGGTCGTCGTCGAGGCCGCCCGGCACGCGACCGGACGGATCGCGGACATCACCGCCGACAGGCACATGGAGGGCGTCCGCCTCACCCGCTGGCTGCTCTCCCCCGTCCCGACGTTCAAGCTGTGGCGCCGGATGAAGCTGTGGGAGATCCGCAGTTACGAGGACGTCATTCAGCTCGAACAGGACCGGCTCATCTACCGGGCCCGCCTCGAAGCGCAGTACGGCCGCAACTGGCGGCGCAAGGCGCCGGTCGAGCAGGTGCTGCCGCTGCGCCTCACGAAGTACGGGCGGGCGCTGGCGCCGCTGCACCCGATCCCCCCGAAGACCGCCGCGATCACTGCTGCGGCGACGCTCGACGATCACGCCGAGCAGGCGATCGCTGTGATCGGCGAACACGAACACGAGCCGCCCAAGCAGATCGCCCCCACCCCGATCACGACCCCGACGGAGCCGCTCACCGTCCGCGAACAGATCGCGAACAACGCCGCGACCAGCCCGAACACCGATCGCGAACAGCCGAGCATCGCCGACCTCGTACGCGAGCAGATCGCCCTCACGCCCGACAACGGGACCGCCGTACGCGGGGTGCTCGCGATCATCCCCGACGCGAACAAGAACAGCGTCGCGGCAGCTGTTCGCCGTGCTCGCAAAGCGACCAACGACATGAAGGACGGCTACGCGTGACCGCCGACCCGGGCCCCGACGAGCACCGCATCCGCCACCTCCTACGCCGCCGAGGCGTAGGCCCCGACGCAGCACCACCCGCCGCCCCCGACGTCACCACCCGCCTCCCCGAAGACCGCGACTGGCTCGACCGCCTCTACGACAACGAGGAACCAGCCCAGCCCGCAGCCGAGGAACCCACCCGCTGGCACTCCGGCATCCGCCACCCCAAGGACCCCCCACCCGCGCCCGAACCGGCCGGGCCCCAGGTCCACATCACCGTCAACCAGCCCACACCCACCGACGACCGCGCCCAAGCCCGCCGCGCCCGCATCCGCCGCTGGCTCCTCACCCACGGCACCGCCGCCGGCACCGGCTGGTACCTCGGCCTCGGCCCCGCCATGGCCGACTACCTCACCACCGCAGGCCAAGCCGCCGCCCCCGCCGGGATCGGCCTCATCGCCGTGACCAGCATGTTCGGCCTCTACCTCCCCGGACTCCCCTACATCCCACCCCCGCTGCGCCCGCCCGTCGCGTGGGCCTGCCGCATCCCCGCCTGCACCGCCGCCCTCGCCCTCGCCCTCCACGCGCCCGCCGCCACCTTCTAGGAGATCGTCGTGTACCTCGCAGCAGAGACCGGAGGAGCCGTGTTCGGCGCCCTCGGCGCCGGCGGACTCGCCCTGGCCCTGGCCGTGTTCCTCGTCCTCGGCGTCCAGGGCAAGGGCCGGGTGAAACTCAAGGACAACCCCGCGCTCATCAGCGCGTTCATCGCCGGTACCGCGTTCACCGCCGCCGGGGAAATCTGGCTCAACCCGGCGAAGATCACAGGTCAGGGCCTTGAAGGGCTCGGCGTCGGCACCGGGGGAGGCCCCTTCGGCAACGTCGGGATCGGCGCCGTCGCGCTGATCCTGCTGATCGTCATGCTCACCGCGAAGCTGACCCCGCTGTTCGGCGCCGTCCTCGGCATGATCGCCTCGTTCGTGTGGCCCGCCACCGGGGACGGCACCATCTGGGCAATCCCCGCCGAACTGGCCGCCGCCGTCCTGATGATGGTGGGCTCGTGATGCGCGTCTGGATCGCGATCTGGGTCGGCTCGTCACAGCTCTGCGCGGGCATCGCCGGATGGCTCGCGGGCGGTTGGGCGCTGCGTCTGGTCGCCCTCGGCCTCCTCGCAGGGTTCGTGAAGGGCCTCCCCTGGACCACGAACATCGTGGTGCTCACCGCCTCCGCGTGGCTCGTGACCGCGGTCGCACTCGGCCTCCGGGCGACCCCGGAGGACGTGCAGGAGACCGCGGAGGACGCCCCCGCCGAGCCTGCGGAGACCGCCCCGCTGACCGCCGCCGAACTCGGTGCCGCGATGCGCGAGATCGGCGCCCCGCACGCCCACCTGTCCGCCCTCGCCACCCACCTGAACACCACCCCCGAGCGGGTCCGCGAAGGGTGCTCCCTCGCCGGTATCCCGATCGCGGGAGGAGTGCGGATGAAGGGGGCCGGCGTCAGCACCGGCGTGAAGGCCGACCACTTCCCCACCGTCGAGACCACCCACGCGACCCGGGTTGTTGGGTCGGTGACCAGCAACAACAACAGCAACAACGTGGCCGGAGAGGAGGGCCGAGAGGGGCGGTCGATCATCCCCGACCCCGAGCACGGGCACCGCTGGATCGTGGTCCAGCCCGACCAGCGCGCCACCCACTGAACCCCCAGGGCGGCCGTCACGCCGGCAAGCAGACCGGCCACCCCGGGGTCCCATCCCATCTCTGAGACAGGACCCGATCATGGCACTCAACGCGAAGATCCCGACAGCCCCCGGCACCCGCCCGGACCCGAAGCACGAGACGGTCTACCAGCCGTCCCGTGGCGGCCACTATCCCGCCCCGAAGAAGCCCCTTCCCGGGGCGCCGAAGCAGAACTGACCACTTCCGTCGAAAACCTCCACACACCCCCACATCTCTCGATAGATTCACTGACTCCCCATCAAGACCGCCTGTACAGGTACTTGAAAGGGAAATCCCTGATCATTGCCGCCACCACACCACCGTTGGGGGACCTCATGAGCAACCCGTACCAGCCCGCCGGACCGAGCCCGTACATCAACACCCCGATGCCCAACGCCCGTCCCCGCATGTACGAGTCGACGCTCGCCAAGGTCATCTGGACGCTCGTACCGATCGTCACCATCAGCATCGGCGCCGCGATTCCGTTCGTCGTCGCCGCCGTGAAGGGCGTCGTAAAGCCCTGGGTGGCCGTCGCGTACGCGGTCACGGAGATCGTGTTCCTGAGCATCTCCACGCTCGCCGCGCCGGAGGGCGAGAACCCGTTCGTCGGTCTGCTGTTGGTCCTGCTGATTGTGACCTCGGCGACGCACACGGCGCTTCTCGACAGCGACAAGGTCACCATCGGCAAGTAGCCGCTCCAGAAAGAGGCCCCGCCGCGACCACCCCCCTAGCGGCGGGGCCTCCGTATGCAACCAGTTGCAAAACTGCCGATCATGGCGCACCATGGGCCGCAGATCCGGCATGCCCGGAAACAACCCGCCCGCCCGAAAGCGCGGGCCTTCACCGTTTCCCCACGAACACGCCGTCACATCCCGCATGCTGGCCCCCACACCACGTCACACCTGGGGGAACCATGCGCACCCGAACCACCCTCGCCACGCTCACCGCCGCCCTCCTCCTCACGCTCACCGCCTGCGGCAGCGAAGACGACGACAAGCCCGCGACACCGCCGCCGGCCTACAAGGTCACCGAGCAGGACACCACCGGCAACGTCCGCGGCGTCACCGTCGAAGTCGACAGCACCAAGAACCTCCGCGCCGTGTTCGACGACGTCATCAAGGACCTCGACGACGAAGCCGCCTATCACGTGCTGATCAACTGCTCCACGGGCGGCACCGGCACGTCGGACAACCGGCTCGCCAACGGGAAGTACGCCGTCGGCAACATGGGCGCCGCGGCAACCGGACTCGAAGACGGCAAGAGCGAGTTCACAGAGAACGAGGGGCGCACCTGCCCCGATTCCTGACCCCGTCCCGAACACCTGGCCCGGCCTGCGCCCCAACGCGGCCGGGCCTTCGCACGCCCGGAGGTGACCCGTATGCCGGCCAAGAAGGACGGACCGCTCCGGCGCGTCACCGACAAAGACCGCGCCGACATCCGCGCCCTGCACGCCCAGGGCCTCGGCAGAAACGCGATCGCGACCCGCATCGGCCGCTCGCCGCGGACCGTCAGCTACCTCGCCGCGGAGATGAACCTGTCCTTCGACCGCACCGCAACCGCCGTCGCTACCGCAGCACGCGTCACCGACGCCAAGGCCCGCCGAGCCGCGATCATCGAAGGTCTCTACGACGTCGCCGAGGACGACCTCGCCTACCTCCGGCAGAAGGACCCCGTCGAGTTGGTCGAGGTGTCCATGGGCGCCCCGGTGCGCTACAACTCGCCGCGGCTGCCCGCGCAGGACCGCAAGGCCCTCGTCACCGCCGTCAGCTCCGCGACCACCGCCGCCGCGCGCCTCGAAGCGCTCGACGGCGACCCCGAGACGGACTCTGCCCGCTCGGTCCTCGGCGCCCTTGCCGACGGCATCCGGAAGCTCGCGGACGCGCAGGGGGACGACGTCGGGGAGGGCTGATGCTCGACTCGCTGCCGCTGTCACGCAAGCAGATCCGTTCCATCGCCGACGCGACCGCGCGCATCAACATCTGGCACGGCGCAATCCGCTCCGGCAAAACCTTCGCCAGCCTGATCGCGTTCCTCATCGGCGTCGCGGCGGCCCCGTCCTCGGGGCTGATCGTCATCGTCGGCCGAAGCTTGCAGACCATCGAGCGGAACGTCTTCGACCCCCTCCAGGACGAAGCCCTGTTCGGCCCGATCGCCCGCATGGTCAAGCACACCCGCGGGGCGAGCACCGCCGTCATCCTCGGCCGCACCGTCCACCTCGTCGGCGCCGCAGACTCCCGCGCCGAGGGCCGCCTGCGTGGCATGACGTGCTGCCTCGCCTACGTCGACGAGGCCACGCTCATCCCGCGCGGCTTCTGGAACCAGCTCCTCGGCCGCCTGTCCGTACCCGGCGCCAGGCTGATGGCCACAACGAACCCGGACAACCCCGGCCACTGGCTCCGCAAGGAGTTCATCAACCGCGCCGGCGAACTCGACCTGCGCTCGTGGCAGTTCACCCTCGACGACAACCCCGCGCTGGACCCGAAGTACGTGGCCTCACTGAAGGCGGAGTACATCGGTCTCTGGTATCGGCGGTTCATCCTCGGGCACTGGGTGCAGTCCGAGGGGGCGATCTACGACGCGTTCGACACCGAACGGCACGTCGTCAGTTCGGTGCCGCCGATCTCCCGGTGGCTGTGCGACGCGATCGACTACGGCACCGTCAACCCGTTCGTGGACCTGCTCATCGGACTCGGCGTGGACAACACGCTGTACGTGGTGTCCGAGTACCGGCACGACTCCCGCACCGCCCGCAAGCAGATGACGGACTCCGAGTACTCACAGGCCCGCCGCCGCTGGCTCCAGAGCGTCCCGGCCGGGGGCAACGTCCTCGGCGTGTCCCCGGAGTGGACGATCGTCGACCCGTCCGCCTCCAGCTTCATCGAGCAGCTGCACCGCGACGGCGTCCACGGAGTCACCCCCGCCGACAACACCGTCCTCGACGGGATCCGCGGCGTGGCTGGCCTCTTCGCCGGGGACCGCCTGAAGATCCACCGCTCGTGCACCGGGCTCGTCGACGAGCTCCCCGGCTATTCGTGGGACGACGAGGCCGCCGCGAAGGGCGAGGACAAGCCGATCAAGCGCGACGACCACTCGTGTGACGCCCTGCGGTATGGGGTCCGTACGACCGAGGTCCTGTGGCGCCCGCACATTCCGACGCTCATGGAGGTGGCTGCCTGATGTCCCTGCCCACAGGCAACGCGCCCTGGCCGCCGCCGTACCTCAAGCCCGCCCTCGAAGCCATGAGCACCTGGGACACCTGGTGGTCCGGCGACCCCGACCGACTGGAGAAGCTGTACGGCGGCGGCCACGGAGGACCCGACCCCAAGCGCATGCAGTACGCCGGCGGTGTTGTCGGCCGCATGGCCCGCTGGTGGTGGGGAACCCCCACCGCGCCAGGAGAGCGCCGCACCAAGCTCCACGTTCCGATCGCTGGTGACCTCTGCGGCGGATCCGCGAACCTGCTGTTCTCCGAACCGCCGACGTTCAGCGTGGACGACGACGCGACGCAGAAGCGCTTGGACGAACTCGTCGATGACGGGATGCTCGCCACCCTCCAGAGCGCGGCTGAGGTCGGTGCCGCACTGGGTGGGGTGTACCTGCGCCCGGTGTACGACCTGGAGTTGGCTGACCGGCCGTGGCTCGACGCCGTCCACGCCGACCGGGCCGTTCCCGAGTTCCGGTGGGGCCGCCTGGCCGCGGTCACGTTCTGGCGCGTGGTGCACGAGGACGACGGGCAGGTCTGGCGGCACCTGGAACGGCACGAGCCGGGCACCATCCAACACGGGCTCTACCAAGGCACGAGGGCCAAGCTCGGCCACCCCGTGCCGCTCGAAGACCACCCGGCCACGGCCGGTTTCGCCGCGATCGTGTCCGAGGACGGGCTGGTCGACACCGGGTACGACGGGCTCGACGTGTCGTACATCCCGAACGACATGTCCCGCCGGTGGCGGTGCGACCCGGCGCTCAAGGACCTAGGGAGGAGCGACCTCGACGGCGTCGAGCCGCTCATGGACTCCCTGGACGAGGTGTACGCGAGCTGGATGCGCGACATCCGCCTCGGGAAGGGCCGCATCGTCGTCCCGTCCGCCTACCTCCAGTCCAACGGGCCTGGTCAGGGAGCCTCCTGGAACCCGGACCAGGAGGCGTTCGCGGGCATCAACATGCTGGCCCGCGGCGAAGGCTCCCAGCTGACGGTCGCGCAGTTCAACATCCGGGTCCAGGAGCACCGCGACAGTGCCGAGGACCTGGTGAACCAGATCTTGCGCTCGGCCGGCTACTCGGGGCAGACGTTCGGGATCGGCGGCGACGTCGCGGTCACCGCGACGGAGTCCAACGCCAAGGAACGGCGCTCGATGACGACGCGCGGGCGGAAGATCCTCCGCACCCGGCCGGGTCTCGGCAACGCGGGGCACGCGCTCCTCGCCGTCGACCGCCACGTATTCGGGACGCAGATCAAGCCGCAGCGCCCGAACATCGAGTTCTACGACTCCGTGCAGGAAGACCCGCTGTCCCTCGCGAACACCGCAGACGTGTTGAAGCGCGCGATGGCGGCGTCCACGGACACCCTGGTCCGCATGGTCCACCCCGAGTGGAACGACACGATGGTCAAGGCTGAGGTCGCCCGCATTCAGGCCGAGTCGGGGCAGGCCGTCGAGGACCCCATGCAGACCGGAGCCCTGGCGTAGAAGGGCGGCCCCAAGATGCCCGTCTCCCCGTCCATGGCCGAAGACCTCGCCACGGCGATCGCCGACCTGTATGAGGCCGCCGAAGGCACGATGATCGAGCGGATCCGCAACGCGCTCGCCGCGGGCATCAACAGCCCCGCGTGGGTGGAGTTGAAACTGGCCGCCGTCGGCAGCTTGCAGACGGCGATCCAGGAGGTCATTGACGCCCTCGCGCTCGACGCCTCGGGCGCGATCCACCAGGCCGTGGCCGAGGCGTACAGCCGGGGCGCGCAGGCGGCCGTCGTCGAACTCGGGGCGCTCGCCCCCACGGTGGCGGCGGTCCCGGCCGGGACTCAGGTGGTGGACCGGCTGGCGCAGGCTGTCGTGGCGGACACGGGGCCGGTGCATGTACGGATGCTGCGGCAGACGATGGACGTCTACCGGCAGGTGATCGCCCGCGCTGCGGCGGCGCCGGCCTTGGGGGCGCAGACGCGACGGCAGGCGGCGCAGACCGCACTGGACGAGTTCGCGGCCCGCGGGGTGAAGGGGTTCGTCGACAGCGCTGGCCGGTCGTGGGAGTTGCGGTCGTACGTGGAGATGGCCGCGCGTTCGGCGCTCGGCCGGGCGGCGGTGGAGGCGCACTCCGACCGGCTGGGGGCGTACGGCGTGGATCTGGTGCTGGTGTCGCAGTCGCCGGAGGAGTGCCCGCTGTGCCGCCCGTGGGAGCGGAAGGTCCTCGTACGGACGGGGGCGCCGGGGGCTCGGACGGTGCGGGTGGAGTCCGCGACGGAGGACGGGCGCATGGTGACCGTGCGGGTGGCGGGGTCGCTGCCGGAGGCGCGTGGGGCGGGGCTGATGCATCCGAACTGCCGTCACACGGTGAGCGCGTTTCTCCCGGGGGTGTCCCGGGTGCCGGAGCGTCAGGCGTCGCGCGGGTCGTATGAGGACTCGCAGCGGCAGCGGTACTTCGAGCGGCAGATCCGGAAGTGGAAGCGGCTGGAGGCTGCGGCCATGGACGACGCGAGGCGAACGGTGACGCGGGCGCGGGTGCGCGCGTATCAGGCGCGGGTGCGTGAGCTGGTCTCGGAGACGGGCCTGCCGCGCAAGTCGCACCGCGAGCAGCTCACGAGAGCCCGCTAGGCCATCGGCGACGGGCCCTTGCCGGTCAGCTCGATCTCCCACATCCGGCCGTCGCGGAGCAGCATGCCGGTGAGGTAAGCCGTCCCTGTCCCGCCGTCGGGCAACCGCACCTCAACGAAGCTCTGCGTCTCTCCCCACTCGGCGCTGACCTGTGGGGCGTCGTCTGTCGACGCGAAAGCCTGTCCGTCCCAGCTCTTGAGGACCACGCTCCCTTCGGACTCCGCCTGCTCGCGCAGATGGACGTCAGGGAAGTCGAGACCACCGATCGTGGCGGGTCCGTTGTACCGGCTGAGGCTAAGCAGGGTGGTCTCTGGCATGCCTTCAGTGTGACCCCTCGGGCGGCGCCGTGTCGTCCCACAGTCTTCCGCCCGCCGGGTGCGGGCCGGATCGCACAACCCCCGCCAGGCGCGGGGCCATCACTACCCCGACGCGCACCAGGAGTGCACGCATGAACAAGCGAACCCTCACCCGCCAGCGTCTCGACGGCGCCGGATGGGTCCACCCCTACGCCACCGGCCCTTTCGACCCGTACCTGTACGCCGACGGCGGGGACGGAGACGACTCCGACTCCACCAACGACGACAACGGTGACGGCGACGGAGGGGGCGACTCGGACGACGACGCCGGCGGGACCGGCGACGACGGCACCGACGACGGCACGGGCAAGGACGACAAGCCCAAGCCCAAGCCCCCGGCGAAGAAGCCCGCCGACGAGGACCCGGCCGCGACGATCGCACGGCTCCAGAAGGAGCTGAAACAGGCGAACGCCGACGCGGGCAAGGCCCGGACCAACGCCAAGAAGGCGGCGGCCGACGACGCCCGCAGCGAGTTGGTGCAGGAGCTGGGCAAGGCTCTCGGCCTGATCAAGGACGACAAGGACGCCCCGCCGGACCCGGCCGCCCTCAAGGCGCAGATCGAGTCCGCGACTGCTGCGCACCGCTCAACCGCGCTTGAACTGGCGGTGTACCGGGGCGCGGGCAGGGCGGGCGTCGACCCGGACGCGATCACCGACTCGCGCGCCTTCATGGCGTCGATCAAGGATCTCGACCCGTCCGACGAGGGATTCGCGAAGGCAGTCCAGGCCGCCATGAAGAAGGCGGCCGATGACAACCCCAAGCTCAAGGCCGCGAGCCAGGCGCCCGCGCGCAGCTCAGGTGACTTCTCCGGCGGAACCGGCGGAAGCGCCAAGGACGACAGCATCGACGCTCACCGCGAGCAGCGGCGCAAGCAGCGCAGCGGCTGAGCCCCATCTGAAGAGAGGGCCCCATGCCCAACACGTTCCTCACCCCCGACACCATCGCCCGCCGCGCGCTGGCCACGCTGTACGAGACCACGCACATGGCGCAGCTCGTGCACCGCGACTACGAGGCCGACTTCACCGGCCGGGTCGGCGACACGATCACCGTGCGGAAGCCTGCCGTGTTCACGGCGAACGAGTTCAACCGGTCCACCGGGATCGTGCCGCAGAACGCGACCGAGTCCGGCTTCCCGGTCGTGCTCAACCACCTGCCCGACGTGTCGTTCACGGTGACGACGGAGCAGCTCAACCTGGAGATCCAGGACTTCGGTGAGCAGCTCCTCGACCCGGCGATGGAGGCGATGGCGCAGAAGATCGACCGGGACATCCTCGCCCTGCGCAACGACATCACCCAGACGGTCGGCGCGGTCACGGAGAACGGCGACGGGGAGAACTACAACTACCCGAACGGCCAGTACCCGTGGTCGGACTCCCGCGTCCTGATCGAGGCCGGGGCCCTCCTCGACACGCGGAACGTCCCGCCTGCGGACCGGCGGGTGGCCGTGGGCCCGCGCACGAAGGCCCGGTGGATCGCGGAGAAGATCTGGCGGGCGGCGAACGAGCGCGGCGCGACCACGGGCCTGACCGAGGCGCAGTTCGGCGCGCGCACGTCCGGGTTCGACCCGTACATGACGCAGAACATCGCGGGCCCGGCGGCCGACCCCGACCCCGGGGAGCCGACCACCGAGGTCAACGTCGCCTTCCACCGGACCGCGTTCGCCCTGGTCACCCGCACCCTGGAGGTCCCGCCGGGCGCCCAGGACGCGACGATCATGCAGTACAAGGGCTTCGGCCTGCGCGTCGTCTACGACTACGACATCAAGTACAAGCAGACCGTCGTCTCCGTCGACTGCCTGTACGGCACCAAGACCCTCGACGCCAACCGCGCCGTGCTGATCCAGGGAGCTGACGCCGCATGATCCGCTACCACAACACCAACACCGGGGACATCGTCGAACGAGACCAGGCGAACGCCCGGCTGGACATGCTGCCCAACTGGGAGCGCCTCAGCGACGGCAACGGCAGCGACGCCAAGCCGGGGCCCGTCCAGCCGGACGGCGTCCTCGCCCGCCCGCAGGCGGCCCCGGGTGTCGCGCTCACCTCGACCGAGGGCGAGCGGGCCGCCGCGGAGGAGGAGCACCGGGAGCAGCAGCAGGAGGCCGGCACCCCGCCGGACCGGTCCGCGTCCAAGGACACCTGGATCGACTACGCCCTGAAGCGGGCGGTGTCCGACGAGGAGCGGGCCGAGGTCCCGGGCCTCACGAAGGCCGTGCTGATCGCGAAGTACGGCGAGAACCCGGCCGACTAAGCGGCCACGATCTGCGATGAGGGGGTCCCTAGAGGGCCCCCTTTCGCGTTCCTGGAGGACTGATGGCCAACATCGTTTTCAACGTCGCCCTCGGGCGGCTGGCGCAGTACGGGGACCTCCCGGCTGCCGCGGACTCACTCATCCTCGTCCCCTTCGCTGCGGCGGCGCTGCCGACCGACGCGGTGATGCGGGACTACGCCAACCTCGCCGCGGTCAAGGCCGGGGCGACCGAGCAGACGACCCTCGGCCGGAAGACCCTGGCGAACATCACCGTCACCGTCGACAACACGAACGACCGGGTCGCGATCGACTGCGACGACGTCACCTGGACGGCAACCGGCGGGGCGGCGATCGGCGCGGTCGTCATCTGCTACAAGCCGGACACCGCGTCGGCGGACTCGGCGATCGTCCCGATGACGAAGCACGACGTGGTGATGACCCCGGACGGCACGGACTTCACTCTGACGATCGCGGATTTCGCGCGGTCGGCGTCGGCGGCTTGATCCCCGGGGAGGTCTGATGGCACGGCTGTGGACGTGTGGGTTCGAGCTCCAGTCGGTGGCGGCCGGGATGGAGATCCTGTCCGTCACCGGCACACCGACGATCTCGACCACCGTGCGCCGTGCCGGAGCGGCCTCCCTACGGATCAACCCTGCGGCTGCCGTCCAGTACGTCGAGCAGCAGATCACCAGCGGCGCAGGCGCGATGCGCACCTTCCACCGGTTCTACGTCCGCATCGCCACCGCCCCCACCACGGTGATGGACCTCTACGGCATCGGCCAGTCCGGGAACAGCGCCCACCGGGTCCGCCTCAACACCGACCGCACCCTCCAGCTGTACGACGCCCTGACGGCCGCCACGGTCGGGGCCGCGTCTCCGGTACTGGCCCTGGGCACGTGGTACCGGGTGGAGATCGACGACCAGGACGCGTTCCCCGGGCCGGGCACGATCACCGGCTACCTGAACGGGGTCCCGTTCGGCACCGGCAGCATCACCGCGATCAACGCCGCGTCGAACAGTGGCTTCTCCCGGATCCGAGTGGGGGCGCAGGCCGCAGCGACGGCGGACGTCTACGTGGACGACATCGCCGTCAACGACACCACCGGCACCATGCAGAACGGGCTGCCCGGCTCCGGATCGGTCGTGCACCTGCGCCCCGACAGCGCAGGAGACGGCGTCGGATGGACCACCACCGTCGGCGGCACCTCGAACTGGCAGCGCGCCGCCGAGACCACCCCCGACGACGGGACCACGTACAACTCCACGACATCGATGCTCCTCACGGTCTTCGACGACTTCAACCTCCAGTCCGCGGCGTCCGCAGGCATCGGGTCGACGGACACGATCCGCCTCGTCGCCGTCGGCGGCCGGGTCGGCTCGAACGCCACGACCGCGGCAACGCTGGTCTACCGGATCAAGAGCCAGTCGAACGGCACCCTGGCCGAGTCGGCGTCCGTGTCCGTCGCGCTGAACGGGTGGGCCACGCACAAGGCGACGGCGCCGTACGTCCACCAGCTCACCCAGTACGTCAACCCGCAGACCGGCGGGGCGTGGACGGCGGCGGCGCTGGACACGACGCAGATCGGCTACCGGGTCAACAACACCATGCAGTCCACGTCCCGCAGAGTGTCGACACTGTGGGCGCTGGTCGAGTTCGTCCCCGCCGCATCGTCCACCCCGCTCGCCCCCAGCACTGTGACCGTCACCGGGCAGGCCCTCGGTCGCCGCAAGGTGCGCGCGCTCGGGCCCGCGCTGGAAACCTCCTCCGGGCAGCCGCTCACCGCCCTCGCCGGAGTACCGATCGGGTCGCTCACGGACTCGTTCGACGACGACACCGTGAACCCGGCCAAGTGGTCCTCCTCCTACGACCCAGGCGGGTACAGCGAGACCGGCGGCCGGGCCCGGGTCGCTTGCACCACCGGCTACAACGCCTACGCCTCGGCCGCGGCCTACCGGCTGCGTGAGTCCTCGGCCCGCGTCCGCGTCTACTCTCCGGCCGCCGGCGGGGCGGTCACGGAGGCGTGGGCGCAGCTCCTGATCCAGACGACGACGCTCGGCACCGATGTGATCGCGGAGGTCAACGCGGCGACGGGCATGCTCACCCTGGCCGTGCGTACGGCCTACTACGACCCTGCGCAGGTGCAGATCCCGTACGACCCGGTCGCGCATGCGTGGTTCCGCATCCGGGAGACCGGCGGCCAGCTTCTCTGGGAGACCAGCCCTGACGGGATGGTGTGGACGAACCGGCGAACGGCTGGCAGCCCGGCGTGGGTGGGAGACACGACGCTTCAGGTGCAGCTCATCTCCCACCGCGACAGCGGGACCCCGGACTTCGCGGAGTTCGACTCCTTCAACACGGCCACGAGCCAGTCCGCGCACCTCACAGCGGCCGGGCAGACGTCCAGCGGACTGGCCCTGACCCGCCGCAAGACCCTGGCGCTGACGCCCGCGGTTGAAACGGGCACGGTGCTGGCGCCGGGCCGTACGCGGTCGCGGGCGCTCGGGCCCGGCTCCGAGACGGCTGCCAGCCAGCCGTTGGCCCGCAGCAAGTCCCGTTCCGTGCCAGCCGCTTCCGCCACCACTGCCGGGCAGGTGCTCGCCCGCGGGAAGCGAACCGCTGCCGTCCCTGCCGCCGGTGTCGAGGCGGCGCAGCCGGTGGGGGCGGCCAAGCGGCGCAGTCTCCCGCCCGGCAGCACCGTGGACGGTACGCAGCACATCGCCACAGTCAAGACGCTGCCCCTGCCCGCGGCCGAAGAGACCAGCACCGCCCAGGCGGGCGGGCTTACGAAGGCCACCACGCAGGACGTGACCGGTGAAGTAGGCGAGGCGCAGCCGCTCGGCCAGGCCAAGCAGGCACCCCTCACCCCGGCCCAAGAAGCGTGGGACACGCGGCTCCTGACAGGCGCCCGGACGCTCCACCTGCCCACCGCCTCCTCGACCGGGTCCGCTCCCGCCATGGCCGGTGGGCACTCGACGCCGCTCCACTCCAGCGGCGAGACCACTGCGGCCCTGCCCGTCACCGGCCGCAAGACGCGCGTACTGGTGGCCGCGACGGCTGCCGAGGACGCGCTGCCCGCGGCGGGCTACAAGACGCGACCGGTGCCCACGGCCACTGAGGCGACCGCCGCGGCGGCCCTCACCGCGGCGAAGCAACTGCCGCTCCTGGCAGGCGAGGAGACGGGCGAGGCGCTCCAGCTGCTCATCCCCGGCCGTGCGGAGACCGCGGCCGAGACGGCGACCGCGCGACTACTCGGCCGGCGGAAACGGGCCGTGGCTGGGACCGGGGTGGACTCGGCGACCGCTCGGCCGCTCGTCTCCGGGAAGGCCCGCGCGCTCACCCCGGCGGTCGACACGAGCACCGCCTGGCCGATGGTCGGCGCGACGGCTCGGGCTCTCGGCCCTGCGAGCACAACAGACGGGGCGGCGCTCCTCGGCAGAGCCACCCGCGCGCCCCTTGGGCCTGCGGTCGAGGTCCATCGCGCGCTGATCGGCCCGCGGATCCGCCTCACCCCGGCGGTCGACCGCGCCCAGGCCCGCCCGGTGGCCGGGGTGCGACAGCGGCCGGCCGACCGCCTCGTTCCGACCACGTCCGGCCCCCGGCTCACACCAGGCACGACCGGGCCGGATCTCACCGTGTCCAGCAGCGGCCCGCGACTCACCGCGAGTTCGACGACAGGAGGCTGACCATGCCCGATGTGGGAGATCAGGTCACCGCGCGGCTGGCGGTGGACCCGCACGACACGACCACGGGGGCGGCCCTGCTGGTGACCGCGCCGGACGGCAGCACGTCGGCCCCGGTGACCAGCACCGGCGACGAGGGCGCCACCTGGTCCGCGCCCGTGACGTACACGGCGGCCGGTGTGTGGCGCCTGTCGTGGACCGTGACCGGCACGGGGGCCAGCGTCGAGCACCAACTGGTGTCCGTCGCCCCGACCCCCGGTACGGCCGGGGCGGGCCGGGTGTACGCGACGACGACCGACCTGGCGAACTACCTCCGCGCGGCGCCCCCGGTCGACGCGGCGGGACGGCTTGCCGACGCCTCCCGCATGCTCGACGCCATGGTGCTGGCGTACTGCCGGTACGACGTGGACGCCAACGGAATGCCCACCGACACCGAGGTCGCCGACGCGATCGGCCGCGCCGTCTGCGCCCAGGCTGCGTGGTGGGACGAGGTCGGCGACAACACCGGGGCGGCCGGTGTCGGCTACGGCAGCGTCGCGATCGGCTCGGTCAACCTCGGCCGATCCGTCACCAGCGTTTCCGGGGACGATTCGGCGGCCCGGCAGATCGCCCCGCAGGTGTGGGACGAACTCCGCGCCCCGCACCTGCACCACAAGTTCGTCATCGGCGCGCTGGCGGTGTGCTGGTGAGCCGAATCCCGGGCTGGCTGCTGCGCCACCACATCCTCATCGAGCCCTACCTCGGCGACTCCAGCACCGGCGCCCGCTACGGCCCGCCGCAGCAGGTGCGGTGCTTCGTCGACGAACAGACCCGAGCCGTCCGCTCCCCCGGCGGCGAAGAGACCACCTCGTCGAGCACCGCGTACACCGCGCCGGGCACGACAGCACCCCCGCTGTCCCGCGTGACGCTGCCGTCCGGCCGCACAACCACCGTGATCGCCGCCCTGAACCGGTCCGGCGGCGGGCTGCCGACCCCGGACCACGTGGAGATCCAACTTCAGTAGGGAGGCCCGCCCGTGGCCGCACGCTTCCATCTCACCTTCCGCGCGGCGGCCGTACAGCGGGAACTGCGGGCAGCCGCCGCCGCGGGGCTCCAGCTCGCCGCCGAGCATGTCCTGACCGAGTCGACCGCCGTCGTACCGCTCGACGAAGGCGCTCTACAGAACTCGGGGACTGCGTCGGTCGACGAGGCGTCGCTGACGGCTGCGGTCTCCTACGACACGCCCTATGCCGCGAGGCAGCATGAGGAGCTGGACTTCCGGCACGCCCCGGGCCGCCAGGCGAAGTTCCTGGAGACGCCGCTGAACGCGGCACGCGCCGAGGTCGCCGCGCTCGTCGCCGCCCAGCTCAGGCGGGCGCTGCGGTGAGCCACGAGACCGACTTGCTGCAAGGCGTCGCCGAACTCCTCGCTACCGAGGGCGCCGGCGTTTACGACCCGTCCGGGGTGCTGCCTGCCGACAGCACCGGGATCGTCCTCGGGCGGTTGCCGGACGGCCCGGACCGGGCGATCGGCCTCACCACCTATCCGGTCGCCGATGACGACTCCACGGACTCCGTCACCGGCGTTCAGGCGCGGCTGCGCGCAGGCGTGGATCCGCTCGACGTGCTGGCTCTGTCCGATGTCGTCTTCGCCGTGCTCCACAACCGCCGCTCGTGGCGGGCGCGGGGTGTGTGGGTGGAGATCTCCTGGCGGAACTCCGAGGCGTGGATCGGCCAGGACCAGCGGGGCCGCATGGAGCGGTCCGCGAACTACTACCTCCGGACCGTGCGGTCCGGGCCCCACCTGATCAACTAGGAGGACCGCATGTCAACGCCCACCCCCACCACGAACGAAACCGAACTCGCCCGCGAGTGGCGCCTTGAGATCAACATGGGCACGGCCGAGACCCCGGACTGGCAGCTCTGCCCCGGGGTGCGGGAGTTCCAGCCCGCGTCCGAGCCGAACATCGAGGACGCCTCGGACTACGACGGGGAGGGCTGGGCGTCGAACGAGAAGACCGGCCAGTCCTGGGAACTGTCGGTCACGATCCGCCGCAAGGCCAACAAGGACGTCAAGGTCTACAACCAGGTGCACGAGGCCATCCGCCTGGCGCACTACGCGTACGGCGCCGAGAACAAGGTCCACCTCCGCTACATGAACCGTAACGGGCTGCCCGAGGCGTACGAAGGGCTGGCCATCCCCAACTGGCAGCCGTCCGGGGGCGAATACACCGCGCTCGGCGAGACCGAGATCACCTTCACCGGCGACGGCCCGCTCACTCCGATCGACAACCCGCTCGCCGAGGAGGGCTGATGGCCGCTTCGTTCGAAGCGCTCGACGACTTCCTCGACGACTGGCTGGAACTCCCCGTCAAGGGCAAGGACGGGCAACAGCGCGTGTACCGCATCCCGTCGCCCCCGGCCGAGGACGGCATCCGCGTCGAGAAGATCACCACCATGGCCGCGCGGCTCATGGCCGGCGGAACAGCACCGGACACCGGTCACCTCGACGACGACGAGGAGATCGACCTGTACCGGCTGACCCTCGGCGACGCGATGTACGAGCGGCTCGTCGCCGAGGTGCCCTGGTCCCGTTTCAAGCTCGTCGCGCTGACAGCCATGTACTGGATCACGGCGGACCGTGAGACCGCGCACGCGTACTGGACGGCCGGTGGCGACCCTTCTCTCCTGGCCCCGAACCGGGCAGCACGTCGGCAGCAGAGTCGCGGCTCCTCGGCGTCGGACGGGGCGAGTACGACCCAGTCACGCAGCTCTACGAGTGGTACGAGGGCGGGCTCCCGCCGTCGCGGGGCCAAGGGCGGGGCCCGGCGCTGACGTGGGAGGCCCTGCTGGAGCAGTGGCCCCTCATCGAGGCCGACTTCCAGCAGACGTACGGCCTGGACCTGTCCGCGCCGGGGCTGCTCCGTGAGCGGTCCTGGCGCTGGCTGAAGATCCGCATCCACGGACTGCTCTCCGCTGAGACGCGGATTCAGCGGCACTTCTCACCGCCCGAGCAGGACAACTCCAAAGGGGGCAGGCGCAGATGAGCCTCATGGTGGGCGAGCTGGTGGGCTTCATCCGCCTCGACGACGGAGAGGTCCGCCCCGCGCTGACCCGCACCGAAGGGGCCTTGAACGCCGCAGGGGCGCGGATGGCGAACAGCGCGGACGCCACCGGTACCCGTACCGGGCAGGCGCTCGGGGACGGCATCACCCGCGGCGCCGACGGGCGCCTCCGAAACGCCCAGGGGCAGTTCGTCGCGGCCGGGAGGGTGGCGGGCGATGGCTTCGGTGACGGGGCAGCAGCGGGCGCCCGTACAGGGCTGACCCGGCTGACGACCGTGGCGGGCTCGGCGGGCGACCGCGCGGGAGACGCGCTCGGTGACGGGCTGCGCCAAGGCGCGGCAGACGGCGCCGACGACGCCGTCCAGGCGGCCGAGGGCGGCCTGACCCGCATGCAGATGATCGCGGCCGGAGCCGGTGTGGCTGCGGGCGGGGCGCTGCTGGTGGGCATCACGGAGGCCCTGTCCCAGTCCCAGATCACCGGCCGCCTGGGGGCGCAGCTCGGGACGACTCCGGCGGTGGCGCAGCGGTACGGGCGCATTGCCGGGAAGATGTACGCGGACGCCGTCACGGAGGACTTTCAGGGTGCGGCGGACGCGATCCGGCAGACGATGTCCGCCGGTCTGCTGCCGCCGAGCGCGACGAACGCCCAGATCCAGTCCATCAGCACGAACGTCTCCGATCTGGCCACGACGTTCGAGCTGGACCTCGGGATGGCGGCAGCGGCTGCCGGGGCCATGGTCAAGAACGGGCTGGCGAAGGACTCCAAGCAGGCCCTCGACCTCCTCACGACCGGCCTCAAGGGCGCGGGCATGGCCGGTGACGACCTCGTCGAGACGTTCACCGAGTACAGCCCCGTGTTCAAGGCGGCGGGTGTGTCCGGCCAGACGGCGATGGGGCTGATCAAGCAGGCCATCGCGGGCGGGTGGACCAAGGACACCGACAAGATGGCCGACGCGCTGAAGGAGTTTTCACTTCGGGCGGTGTCCGACGCGGAACCGATCCAGGACGCGTTCAAAGCCCTCGGTCTCGACGGCGCGAAGATGGGCGCGGACGTCGGGGCGGGCGGCAAGCGCGGCGAGCAGGCGATCGGCAGCGTGCTCAAGGCTCTCGGGAAGATGCCGCCCAGCGCCGAGCGCGCCATGATCGTGCAGGAGTTGTTCGGCGGGCCGGGTGAGGACTTGGGCGCTGCCCTGTTCACGCTGGACGTCGACAAGGCATCGAAGTCGATGGCCGGGGCCGCGGGTTCGGCGGACAAGCTTGGTAAGGGCCTGCGGGACAACGCGGGCGCCGAGGTGACCAAGCTGAAGAACACGATGCAGCAGGGCCTGGTGAACACCCTCACGGACCACGTCCTGCCCGCTCTGGGTGGGCTCGCCCGGTGGATGAACGAGAACCCGGGGAAGGTGAAGCTGTTCGCCGCGATCATCACCGGTGTACTCGTTCCGGCGTTCGTGCTGATGGGCGTCACCGCGACGGTCTCGGCCGCGCGGGTCGTCGCGAGCTGGGTCTCGTCGGGTGCGGCTGCGGTGTCGTCCGCTGCGACTCAGGTCTTGGCGGGTCTGCGGGTGGTGGGCGGTTGGGCGTTGATGGCAGCGCGGTCGCTCGCCTCGGCTGCCCGTGTGGTGGCCGCGTGGGTGCTGATGGGCGTTCAGTCGATGATCCACGCCGCACGCATGGCCGCCGCGTGGTTCATCGCGCTCGGCCCGGTCGGATGGGTCATCGCGGCGATCGTCGGCCTGGTCGCGCTGGTCATCGCCAACTGGTCGAAGATCCGGACGTGGACCGTCGCGGCGTGGAACGCCGTGGTCGCCAAGGTGCGGGGCGCTGGCGCGGCGATCGTGTCCGGGGTGAAGGGCGCCGTCGCATCCGCGCTGATCTGGTGGACGAATTTCAAGCTGGGTGTGGCCACCCGCACCGCGGCGCTGATCGCCTACGTCCGCGGCATCCCCGGGCGCATCCGGTCCGCGCTCGGGTCCCTGGGCACGCTGCTCACCGGGGCCGGTAAGAACGTGGTCCGCGGGCTGCTCAACGGCATCGTGTCCATGGGCGGTTGGCTCGCCGGGAAGCTCACCTCGTTCGCGAAGTCGGCCATCCCCGGGCCGATCGCGAAGGCCCTCGGTATCGCGTCACCGTCGAAGCTCATGGCGAAGGTCGTCGGCCGGCACATCCCCTCCGGCATCGTGAAGGGCATCCAGGCCGGGACCCCGGCGCTGGACCGGACGATGGCCGGGCTCGTCACACCCCCCTCGGTGGGCTTCGGCGGGGTGGGGATGTCGTCCGGCGGTTCGTACGGGCGCGGCGGTCGCGGAAGCGGCCCGAAGGTCGAGTTGGTCGTGCGGTCGGACGGCGGGCAGACAGGGGACGTCCTCGTCGGACTCCTTCAGGGCAACATCGCCGCCAAGGGCGGGGACGTACAGACGGTATTGGGGGCTGGTCACTGATGGCGTTCCCGGAGGACGCGCTCGACCTGCGGGCGGAGATCCAGGTAGGCAGCGTGTGGACGGACATCACGTCCCGGCTGAAGACGGCCGATCCGCTGGTGGCGAGCTACGGCATGAGCGCGGAGGGGTCCCGTGTGGACCCGTCCATGTGCACGCTGCGGCTCGACAACACGGACGGGGCACTGTCACCTCGGAACCCGCTGTCCCCGTGGTACGGCGACCTGGGCAGGAACATCCCTGTCCGGGTGACCGTGCCCTACCACGAGGCGTACCTCGACCTGGACGGAAGCGAGAGCGGGATCGCCTCCACCCCCGACACAGCCGCACTCGACATCGTGGGCGACATCGACATCAGGATCGAGGCCACGGCGGACTGGGGATCAGTCAAGGTCCAGAACCTGATCGGGAAGTGGACGGCGGCAGGCAACCAGCGGTCGTGGCTCGTGCAGATCGACAACGGGCTGTTGCTCTTCCGGTGGACAGCGGACGGGAGTACTCCTCTTTTCGCTTCGTCGACGCTGCCCGTGCTCCCGTCACGGGCGGCACTCAGGGTCACGCTGGACGTCAACAACGGGTCTGGCGGCCTGACCGTCAACTTCTACTGGGCTCCCACGTTGGCCGGGCCGTGGACGCTGAGCGGCACACAGAGCACCAGCGCCATCGGCCCCACCAGCATCTACAACAGCACCAGCCCGCTGCTGCTCGCGCCGTCCTCCCCGCCCGCCGCCATTCCGTGGGCGCCGGCGGCCGGGCGCGTGCACCGGGCCCAAGTGCGCTCCGGTATCGGTGGCACGGTCGTCGCGTCGCCCGACTTCCGTGCCCTCACCCCCGGCACGGCTTCGTTCGCCGACGGGGCGGGCAGAGCGTGGACGCTCGCCGGGACCGCCACCGTCTCGGACCGGGAGTACCTGTTCTCCGGGGAGATGTCCAAGAACCCGCCGCGCTGGGTGCCCAGCGGTAAGCAGGTGTGGGTGACGGTGGAGGCCGCCGGGATCCTGCGGCGTCTGGGGCAGGGCAGGAAGGCGATCGACAGCACGCTGCGGCGGAAGATTCCAGCCGCTGAAGGGTTGCTGGCGTACTGGCCGATGGAGGAGGCGCGCGAGGCGACGCAGGCGTACAGCCCGCTGCCCGGGGTGCGGCCGATGAAGGTCGAAGGAGTGCAGTTCGATTCGACTGACACGCTCCCGTCGTCGTCACCGCTGCCCACGCTGAAAGCCCCGGCGTCCCTCCAGGGGACGGTCCCTGCTCCGCCACCCGGTGCCACCGGGTGGAACGTTTCGTTCGTGTACCGCCTGGACCAGGCCCCGGCGGCCGAGCGCACGTACATGGTCGTCACCTCGTCCGGGACGGTGCGCCGGTGGTCGATCGCGTTCGCCGCCTCGATCTCCCGCATCACCGGGACCGACGAGGAAGGCGCCGTGGTCGTCAACCAGGCCATCGGCACCTCCAGCGACCTGTTCAACAGGTGGACGCAGGTCACCTTCCAGGCCCGGCAGAGCGGCGGGAACGTCGTCTGGCAGATCATCTGGCGCGACGTCAACGGCGACGCCGGCGCCTACTCCAACTCCCTGGCCGGGACGGTGGGCCGCTGCACCGGAGTCACCAGCCCCGTCCCGAGCGGGTTCCATGCAGACCTCGACACCATGGCGCTCGGCCACATCGCCGTGTTCGGGCAGTACGACACCACCGCGTACGTCGGGGCGGTCGACGGATATGCCGGGGAGACCGCGCTGTCCCGCCTCTCCCGCCTGGCCTTGGAGGAGCCGCAGCTACCGCTGTCGTGGGTCGACGGGGATGCGACGCGGGGCAGCGCACGGATGGGCCCGCAGCGCCCTGCGACCCTGGTGGATCTTTTCCAGGAGTGCGCCGATGCCGACGGCGGCCTGCTGGTCGAGCACCCCCGCAGGCTCGGGCTGCTGTACCGGGACCGGGCGAGCCTGGAGAACCAGGTCCCGAAGCTCGTGCTGGACTACGCGGCGAAGCAGATCGCGCCGCCGCTGGAGCCGGTGGACGACGACAAATGGACCCGCAACGACCGCACCGTCACACGTGCCGGCGGGTCATCGGCGCGGGTCGTTGTCACGGAGGGTCCGTTGTCCGTCCTGCCCCCGGAACAGGGCGGGGTGGGGCTGTACGACGATTCCGTCACCCTCAACCTGCACAACGACGACCAGCCCATCCAGGTAGCGGGCTGGCTGGCCCATCTGGGCACGTGGGACGAGGCCCGCTACCCGTCCGTACGTGTCCGGCTGAACCGGCACCCCGAGCTGATCCCGGCCGTCCTGTCCCTGCGGATCGGGGACGTCCTCCGGATCAACAACCCTCCGGCCTTCGTGCAACCGGGGCCGATCGACCTCCAGGTGCGGCGGATCACGCACACCCCGCGCCCCCGCACGTGGGACGTTGTTTTCGAGTGCCTGCCCGCCGGGCCGTGGAACGTCGCCGTGGTCGGCCAGTCCAAGGCGGACACGACGGGCTGTGTCCTGAACGGGCCCATGACCGCGTCGTCGGGGATCGCCAACGTGCTCACCACGGCAGGCCCTCGGTGGGTGGACAGCGCGACGTACCCGACGGACTTCCCGTTCGACGTGATCATCGGCGGCGAGGTCATGACCGTCACCTCGTGCTCGGGGACCGCGCTCTCACAAACCTTCGGCGTCACCCGGGCGGTCAACGGGATCGTCAAGGCCCATTCCTCCGGCACCCCGGTCCGCCTGGCGCGCCCGGCCGTCGTCGCACTGTAAGGAGCACCTGGTGACCTTCTGGCTTGCCGGTATGACGATCACCGCAGACCGGCTGAACAACCACGACGTGGAGGAGATCACCTCTTCCGGTGTCGTCCCGGCCGCCGGCTGGTCGGTGACCAGTTTCGAGGGGCGCCGGGTGTCCGGCGTGACCACGATCAACGTGCTGATGACCAGGACGGGCGCGGACGTTGCGCAGTCGGCGGCGGACTCGGGGAACATCGCGGGCGATCCGCTGATGTGCGCGCTGCCGTCGGGGTGGCGGCCGGGCGCGACGGCGAATGGCAACTATGGCAACGGGACCGTGGACGGGGAGTACTCGATCAACACGGCTGGTCAGATCACGTTGCGGTCGATCTCAGGTAACTCGGGAATCGTGTCCGGGACGAACGTCAGGGTGTTCTGCTCCTGGATCTGACCCCACCACATTCCGATCCCCGAGCCGACCCGGCCGGGGTCTTTTCATGCCCCGTGAGAGGGGGAACCGATGAAGCTCGTCACCCGTGCCGCGCTCGGCTGGCCCGCGTCGGCCGCGCCGTCGCAGACGTCCACGAAGGGCGTGAAGGTCCACTACGAGGGGACCCCGGTCAGCACGAAGCTCCTGACGGACCACAATGCCTGCTTGGCCGAGTGGAAGGCCATCCGCAAGTCGCACCTCGCGAACAAGGCTGAGGGCTACTCCGACGTCGCGTACAACTACGCGGCCTGCCCCCACGGCTACCTGCTGGAGGGGCGGGGGCTGCGGAAGCGCACCGGCGCCAACGGCAACCAGACGCTCAACCAGGGGCACTACGCCATCGTCGGGCTCGTCGGCAGCAGTGGCCTCACGGAACCGACGGACGCCATGCTCTCCGCGATCCGCGACGGCATCGACCTGCTGCGAAAGAACGGTGCCGGGACCGAGATCAAGGGCCACCGCGACGGCTACGCCACCGCCTGCCCCGGAGGACCCCTCTACGCGTGGGTCCAGAAGGGCGCACCCCGACCCACCGGCAGCACCACCCCCGAGGAGGAAGACCCCATGGCCGCGATCACCAAGCAGGACATCTTCAACGCCGTCTGGAAGACCGACGCACTCGCCGCCCCGGCGGACGCGAAGGACATCAAGACCAACCCGAACTGGCAGCCACAGAGCATCCTGCGGGACATCCAGGCCCGCGTCCGGGCGAACACCGCGACCGAGGCCGCACAGACTGCGGCGATCGCGAAGCTTGCCCAGCTCGTCGGGTCCAACGTCGACACCGCCCAGGTTGTCGCGGCGGTCGAGCGGGCGATCGCGGACGCGGTAATCAAGGTCGACATCGACATCAACGGGACGTCGGCCTGACCGGACGCGCGTAACGCACATCGCGCCCTGACCTGTGTGTTTCCCGGCGCCGGGAAGCCGTACCCACCAGCAGAAACGAGATCACTCATGAACACTTCCGCCTTCTGGAAGGCCACCTTCGAGCGGATGGTCAGGACGTTCGCTCAGGCCGTCCTCGCCCTCATGACCGGCGACGGCCTCGGGCTCCTCGACATCGACTGGGGAGACGCGTTCTCCGTCGGCGGCCTGGCCGCCGTCGCCGCGCTCCTCACCGCGATCGTCGCGTCCGGCGGGACGACCGGCCCCGGCATCACCGAGACCGTCGCCACCGCGGACACCCCACGCCGACCCACGAGCATCTGATGCTCGCGGCGACGGGGGGCGGCATCTCCCGCCGCCGCGCCATCCTCGTAGCACTCGGAGCAGGTTGGGCCGGATACGGGGCGCTCGGCATCCTCCTCAACCCGCGCGCCGACACGACCCGCATGCTCGACCACATCACCCGCTGGGTCTGCATGCCCGCCCTCGGCTGGATGTGGGTCACAGCCGGAACCATCGGCGTCGCCTCCGGGCTCGCCATGCGCTGCCCCCGCGTCCAGGCGTTCGGATACGCGGCCCTCGCCGCGGTCGCCGGCCTGTGGGGCGCCGCGTTCACCTTGGCCATCCCGGAGTTCCCCACGGCTTCGGGATCGGCGTGCATCTGGGTGGGTATCGCGACCGCGGTCGTTCTGGCGGCGGGCATGGATGACCCGGCGCCGCAGCACGTGAGAAAGGGCCGCGCGTGGACGTAGCCGGAGTAGGTGCCGCAGCGGTGGGGCTGATCGTGGGGTTGCTGGGCTGGACTCAGTCCAGGGCCACGAACCGCCGCTCCGACTTCACCACGATCACCGAACGGCTCGACCGTGAGCTGAAGATCGAGCGTGAGCAGCGTCGGATCCAGACGTTCTATCTGGTGTCGCTGCTGAAGTGGGGCCGTCGGGTGGCGCCCGAGTCGGACCCGATCCCGGAGCCCCCGCAGGAGCTGGACCTCAGCCCCTGGGCCTGAACACCACTGCGCCCCCTGTCTGGCCTTCGGGCCGGGCAGGGGGCGCTTTCGTCGTGTCCGGGGTCAGGCGTCGGGGTGCCGTACGACGCGCTTGAGTTCCATCTCTACCCCGTACCTGCTCTGGCCGGTGGCCTTCGCGTGCTCGGTGACCGCGGCCTGGACGGCGGTCGCCGTGGGGATGGTGAGCGCCCCTGCCTGCTGCTCAGCCCACGCGGCTTGTTCGAGCTCGATGAGTTCGTCGGTCAGTTCGATGGCCACGACCGGATCGTACGCGGGCGCTTCCCTCCGGAGGCTCAGGACGCTCGCTCGATCGCCCCCACGAAATGTGGCCTTGCCCATACCCTGACAGTGACGAAGCTGTACAGAGAAGGGCAAGGCCGTGCCTGACGATGCTACCCCGGACCCCCTCCCGACCCCGGTCGCTTTCGGGACACGTCTCAAGATCCTCCGAGAGAAGCGCGGCATGAGCCGCCCCGTCCTCGCCGGCCTCATGGGCAAGTCCCCGGAGTGGCTGAAGCGCGTGGAGAAGGGCACGTTGCAGATGCCCAAGCTCCCCGTCGTGCTGCGCCTCGCCGAGCTGCTGCGCGTCCGAGACCTGTCCGACCTCACCGGCGACCAGTCCGCACCGACCGACCTGTTCATCGGCCCGGGGCACCCGCGGCTCCGCGAAGTGCAGGACGCCGTCAACGCGTTCACCCTCAGCACCGGCCGACAGGCGCCGCCGATGGCGCATCTCCGGGCCCGGCTCGACCGAGCATGGTCCGCCCGGCACCAGGCGCCGAACCACCGCGAAGTCGTGGGCGAGTTGCTGCCCGGTCTGATCCGAGACGGGCAGCTCGCCGTACGCCAGGCCGACACCTCTACCGACCGCCGCACCGCGCAGGCGATCCTCTCCGAGGTGTACTCGCTGTCCCAGTTCTTCGTCGCCTACCAGCCCGACAGCGCCCTCCTGTGGCGCGTCGCGGAGCGGAGCATGGTCGCCGCGCAGGAGTCCGAGGACCCGCACTCCATCGGCGTCGCCGCGTGGCTCGCCGCACAGGCCCACCGCGACAGCGGCCTCGCCCACTTCGACGCCGCCGACGCAGTCACCCTGGAGGCACTCGCGTTCCTCGAACCACTCCTCCCGGACGCGCCCGACGACGTCCTCGCCATCGCCGGGGCGTTGCAGTTCGAGGCCGGATACACGGCCGCCCGGCGGGGCCAGGCGGGCCCGGCGTGGGGGTGGTGGGACAAGGCGGAGAAGACCGCCAAGAAGCTCCCCGCCTCCTACTACCACCCCATCACCAGCTTCGGCCGGGCCATCATGGGCGCCCACGCCGTCACCGTGGCCGTGGAGCTGCACGCCGGCGGGGAATCCGTGCGGCAGGCACAGCAGGCGAGGGCGCTGACACTCCCGTCCCGCCCGCGGCTGGCCCGGCACCGGATCGAGGAGGCCCGCGCGTATCAGCTCGACGGGCAGGTGGACACCGCCCTGACAACGCTGGAGCGCGCCCACGATGCGGCCCCGGAGACGATCGCCTACAACGGGTACGCGCGCCGGATCGTGCTGGAAGAGGTCGAGTCGCGGAGCCCGAGGCGCAGGCAGAGCGCGTCCCAACTCGCGGGAAAACTGGGATTGCTGACAGCGTGACACCGAACAGGTGAGCGAGGGGTACTTTCTGTACCCCGTCTCCCGTCCGGTCGCTCCTACGGTCCCCGTATGGCTACCGCGACCCGAACTCCCGCCGTCACCGCCGAGCCTGACCGCAACGTGCGCTACCACCGCGGCTCGGGCTGGCCCTCGTCCCGGCTCCGGCCCCTGGCGCTGACCGCGCCCGAAGAGGCGCGCTTAGTCTCCGGCCTGGTGACGCTCGCCCGACGCGAGCGGGGGGCCGGAAGGTGACCGCGGCGGCCGTGACCGGAGCGCTCGCCGCGGTCCCCGCGGTGGAGACGCTGACGGACCGGCAGCAGCGGGGCGCGGACTGCGTCCGGTGCGGCGCGGAACTGGTGACCGGGCAGGTGACGGACCTGGGGCCCCGCCCGCTGATCGTGCACGGCACCAAGGTGCGCTGGTTCCCGCGGGCGTGCCGGCCGGGGTGTGCGTCGTGACCCAGCGCGTGACGGTGACCGGCGCCGCGCTGGTGGATGAGATCGACGGGGTCGTCCCGCGCACGGATCCGGCCCGCGCGGTCGAGGAGCACGCGGCCAGGTGCACGACGTGCGCGCTGCTCAGGAGCACCGGGGCGTACTGCCAGCGGGCCGCGCGCCTGCGTGAGGAGGCCGGCCGGTGACGACACGGGGATACGGCGGGATCACGATCGGGCTGAAGCCCCTGTGCCAGGTGCTGAAGCCGCGCACGAGGGGTGTCCGGTGCATGCGGATCGGGGCGGACCACGACGGGGATCACGCCAACGACTACGTGGATGGGGGTATCACGTGGCCGCGGACTGCGAAGGACAAGCGGTGACCGAGCGACCGGGCTGCCTGCGGGTGTTGGCCATACCGTCGTGCTTCGGTTTCCTCGCCCTGATCGGTGTGCTCCTCGGCGGGTGCGCGTTGTACGACCTGTCCTGATGAGGCTCCCTCGTCCGCTGTGCTGGGGAGTTCCAGCGGGCGACGGCCACCACCGCCCCGGCCGGTGTCCCCCCGTTCGCCGGCCGGGGCTCTACTCCTCGCGGACCAGCTCGGCGAGCGATACGCCGATCGAGTCGGCGATCCGGATGAGGTTGTCGAGGAGTGCGGACGCGTGCCCCTGCTCGATCCGGTTGTACGCGCCCAGCGTCATGTCGACCTGGAGTGCGACGGCCTCTTGGGTGAGGTTCGCGTGCAGGCGCGCGGCCCGGATTTGCTCGCCAATCGCCCGGCGGCGGGCGGCAACTCGCTCGGTTGGCTGGGGCAGGCGTGGCACAGGCTCACGTTGACCGCCTCATGATCACATGTCTTTATGGTCAACTACACATTGTTTGATCTTGGTGGTGGCGGGTATCCGGCCACCACCCCACAAACGACCCTCCGCCGCCCCGCCCCCCAGGCAGCGTCGGAGCGGTCGGCGCGCCCCCACCCGGCGGTGGGGGCGCCGCTATTTCCACTCGATCTTGATGGAAGTCGGATCCCAGTACCCGCCGCCTGGCTGCCGCCCCTTCCTGGCCGGCAGCAAGGTCACCGTCATGAGGTACCGGACGGCCGCTTTGCGCCTCGACATGTCGAAGCCGTTCCACACAGCAAGGGGGTCCTCAGCGCCCACCAGGCCAGCCACCGGGTTTACCTTCACCGCGCGGGAGAGAAGCGCCTCAGCGTCCGCCAGGCGCTTCCTGGCCCCCTCAGATGCGAGCTGCCAGGACCGCAAGTCCATCGCACCCGAGCCGATGGCCTCCGCCAGAGCGTCGAGCGTCGCCCGCGCCTCGCGCATGTCCTTCTGCGCACCGCGTACATCCACCGGGTCTTCCCGCTCAGCCAGGAGGTCGACGGCATCGGGCCGGGAGACCCGCCCCAGGACCTCCAGTTGCACGTGGTCGTCCAACAGGTCGCGCCGACGGGACAGGTGCTTGCGCGTCTTGCACCGGTAAGCGGGCCAGAAGTGAGGCTCCGAGCCAGGGTTCCGGTTGTTCGACGTCGCGGAGATCACCGTCAGCCCGCACACACCACAGAGAAAAAGCCCCGTCCCCAAGAACTCGCGCTTCCGGCCAAGCGGCACCTTGCGACGCGCCGGATCCTTGAGGATGGCCGCCACGCTGCGCCACGTCGCCTCGTCGAGCGCGGCCGGCCACAGGGCTCGGCCGCCTTCCAAACCGCGGTGCACGATGATCCCGGCGTTCCGTGGCCGCAGGAGGCACCGCCTGAGTTCGACACCCGTCCAGACCCCGCCCGCGCTCGTCTTGATGCCGCGGGCTTCCCATCCGGCGGCGATGGACCGGAGCGACGCCCCGGCGAGCACGGCTTGCGCGGCGTCGCGGAGGCATTCGAACTCGAACTCGACGGGGGTCATACCGTCGGCTTCCCACCCGAACGGGCGACGGCCGCCGAAGTGCTTCCCGGCGGCGGCCATCTCGTCGCGCTTACGGCGTTGCCGTTCAACCATTCGCTCGACTTCGTACCGGGCCTGCACTCCGAGCTGGCGGGCGATCATCCGGCCGGTGGCGGTGGACAGGTCCAGGTGCCCGGCCTTCACGGTGCGCGTCTGCACGTTGCCCGGCTCGCACACGTCGATGTACTCCTCCAGCTCGACTGGCGAGCGGTGGAGGCGGTCGGTGTGCCAGGCCAGGACGGTGTCTGCGCGGCCCTCTCGCAGCTCGTCGAGCATCTTCCGGTACCCGGGGCGTGGCTTGCCGGAGTAGGCGGAGAGGTCGTTGTCCTCGAAGACCGCGACCACCTCGATGCCGAGTTGAGCGGCGAGGGCTTCGCAGTCTTCGCGCTGTCGGGCGACACCGAGTTCGGCGCCTTCGCGGTCTCGGCTGATGCGGCAGTAGATGACGGCGCGGGACGGGATGGACACAGCGTTGATGGCCATGCCCCAGCGTCCCAGCATTAGGTGTGTCTTTTCCAGGTTTTCGCTAGATCGAATCCGGATCCGCTCTTCGGCACGGAGGCGGGGCTGAGGCCCACCGTGAGCTTCTTCTGCGGCCACTCCGCGCCGGAGTTCACCACCGCCGCCCTGACCCTGTCCCGGCTCTCCACCAGGCTCTTGTCCGGCAGTCCGACCAGGGTGAAGGCCGCCACGCCCGGTTCGAGATCGGCCTGGACCTCGACCACGACGCCCTCGACACCCACCAGCGCCACGGAGCACGCGCGTGCGAATCCCATCAGGCCACCCCCCGGGCGTGCTCGACCACGGGTGCGCCGCGCCTGGGCAGCACCACCCCGATCAGGTCGATACGCACGCCGCCCGGAGGCGGTCCGCCGCACTTCTCCAGCCAGCAGGCGGCGAGGCGCCTCAGCCGGTCCGCCTTCACCGGCGTCACCGCCGCCATCGGATGCTCGAAGGAGCCTTCCCGGCGGGTCTTCACCTCGCAGACGACCAGCACGTCGCCGTCGCGGGCGACGATGTCGATCTCGCCCGTTCTGCCGCACCGCCAGTTGCGGTCCAGTACGGTCATCCCCGCCGCCACCAGCCGCCGGGCGGCCAGCCCTTCGCCGTACCGCCCGAGTGCCCCCGTCGCGTTCATGTCGGCACCACCTCCGGCACCGACTCTGAGGCGTGGACCGGGAGACATGCGGACCCCGGTGGACAACTCACCGGTTGTGGATAACTCCGTCACCCACCAGCGCACCAGGAGTCACACAGGCCGCGACTGTCACCGGAAACTCAGCGAAGCCGACTCTCACACCGCTTACGCCGCCCACACACCCGTGTGGCTCCGACTGCCGCGCCGACCCACGTCAGCCACCCGGCAACTCGAGATCGCTCTTGTTCAGCTCCTCGATGTTCACGTCCTTGAACGTGAGCACCCGCACCTGCTTGACGAACCTGGCCGGCCGGTACATGTCCCAGACCCACGCGTCCGCCATCGAGACCTCGAAGAAGACCTCGCCCTGTACCGAGTGCACCTGCATCTCGTAGTCGTTGGTGAGGTAGAAGCGCCGTTCGGTCTCGATCACGTATTTGAAAAGACCGACGACATCGCGGTACTCCCGGTAGAGCTTCAGCTCCATCTCGGTCTCGTACTTCTCGAGGTCCTCGGCGCTCATGGCATGTTCCCCTTCAGCCGTACGTCCCCCTATTGTGCTCCGGCCCCGTGCGCCACTAGACGATTTCAGAGGCGAGAACCACCGGTGCACCCGGAGGACCCTCGTCGAGCAGCGTGCGCAGCAGCCCGGCGAGCCTGGTCGGATACACCGTCTCACGCGCCGTCGACAGTTCGGCGGAGGTCCACCACCTCAGCTCCGCGACACTGCGCCGCTCCAGCTCCGTCAGCCCTTCGACGGTGGTCTCGGTCTGCGACGTACGTGCCAGGAAGTACCACTCGTCCTGATCCCAGCGCCGCCCGTCGAACGGGAAGGAGCAGGTACGGCGCCAGAGAACCGGCCCGAGTTCGACCTCGGTGATGCCCGTTTCCTCGGCCAGCTCGCGCAGCGCGGCCTCCTGTCGGGTCTCGTCGCCCTCCAGGCCCCCGCCGGGCGTGAACCACCAGTCCTTCGAGGGGTCGTCCGGCTCGTACCCGTGCAGCAGGAGAATGCGGTCGTCCGGGTCGAGCAGCACGACCCGTGAGACCTTCCGCAGCGTCTCACCCGGCAACGGTCGGCACCTCCCCGTCCGCGCGCCCCGTACGCCCCGTACGCCGCCGGCCCAGCCGCTGTACGACCGGCCCGTACGCCGCGCCGCCCAGGATCAGCAGCGCCCCGAGGACCACGGAGCCCAGCAGCAGCGTCACGGGGCCCGGCTCGGACACCCCGCCGGGCAGCGCCGCGAACGCGTCCGGGCGTTCGGTCAGGCCGCCCGGCGGCCACGCGACGGCGTCGATCCGCGCCGTCACCGCCGAGCGCGGCACCGATCCCTGACCCTGGTCCTGGAGGTGGACCCGCGAGTCCAGCGACCCGCTGCGCTCGTCACCGAGCAGGAACAGTTGCCCCTTCGGCACCGTCGCGCCGAAACCGGTGGTGGACGCGAGCCCGCCCGGCATCCGCCCCACATACGGTTCCTCGATCGATTTCCCGTTGACGCTCAGGCGCCCCTCGTCGTCGCAGCAGGCGACCTTGTCGCCGCCGACCCCGACGACCCGCTTCACCATCGGCATGTCGCCCCACTGCGCGTCCTTGAAGACCACGACATCACCGCGCCGCACCTCGTCGCCGGATATCCGCTGCGCGAGGACCCGGTCGCCGGCCTGCACCGTCGGGTCCATCGAGTCCGTCGGCACCGTGTACGGCTGGTACTCCACCGCTCCCCAGACGAACCCGCCGAGGAAGAGCACACAGCCGACGGCCACAGCCAGCCCCGACAGCAGACTGCCGAGGCGGCCGTGGCCGCCGTTCGTACGTCCTGTACCGCTCATCCCAGCCGTCCCCCGTTCCGGAGAATGATCACCGCCGCATCGGCGATCTGGGACGGCACCCTACCCGGCGGTACGGCCGGCGGTCAGCCTTCGCCTGCGCCAGAAAACCAGCGGCAGGGCGCCCGCGACGCCGAGCACGGGCGGGGCCGCCGCCGTCGCGACCGCCGCGGCGTTGAGACCCTGCTGGTCGAAGGTGTCCGGCACCGGCAGCGTCGCCAGCCGGTCGAGGGGCCAGGCGATGACGATCGCGCGGCCGACGACCTCGTCGGTGGAGACGGTGCCGTGACCGGGCAGCTCCTGGTGGTAGCGGGAGTCGAGCGAATTCTGCCGGTGGTCGCCCATCACCCAGATCCGGCCCTCGGGCACCTTGATCGGTCCGAACGGCTCGTCGTCACAGGCGGTGTTGCCGGGGAAGATGTAGGACTTCTCGTCCAGCGCCTTCCCATTGACCTGGACGCCGCCGCCCTTCTCGCACTCCACCGTGTCACCACCGACCGCGACGACCCTCTTGATGAGGTCCTTCTCCTCGGAGGACGGCATGAGGCCGATGAAGCTGAGGAACTTCTGCGCCACGTTGGGCTCGGGCGCCTCCGTGCTGTCGAGCCAGCCGCCCGGGTCGTGGAAGACCACGACCTCGCCGCGCTCGGGCTCCGCGCCGAACCAGGGTGTGAGCTTGTCCACGAGCACCCGGTCGCCGCGCTGAAGCGTGTTCTGCATCGAGTCCGAGGGGATCGAGAACGCCTGCACCAGGAAGGTCTTGATCAGCAGCGCGAGCAGCAGCGCGATACCGATCAGCAGCGGCAGCTCCTTCCAGAAGGAACGCTGCTTCCGCACGTCCGAAGCCCCGTCGTCGTCCGGTCCGCCGTCCGGCCGCTCCACCGTGTGGTCCTTCGTCTCTGCGTGCGCCCCTGCGGATGGGGTCTCCGCGGCGGAACCGGCAGAACCGACGGAAGGCTCGGCAAGCTGCTCGGGCCTGTCCTCGGGCTCACCGTGTCCGGATCGTGCGCCGACGGCCAAATCCCCCACATCCACTCCTCACTCCGTGCAACTGCCCGCTCCGGAGACGGAGCAGGCCCACTACTCCCATAACGAGCGGGAGTTCCGCAGGGGTCGGGAGCAGGATTATTCCGTTCGGATCCTGAGAGGACACACTATTCGACGGGCCGAGCGCCGTCGCCGGTGCGGCGCGCGCGTCCGGTACGGAGGCGTACGTCGCCCGCTCCTCCAGGCGCCGCCAGTGGCCCAGCGGCCAGGCGATCACGACGGCCCGGCCGACGACCTCGTCCTCCGAGACGGTGCCGCGGAACTCCTCGTCGAGGTGGAAGCGCGAGTCGGCCGAGTTCGAACGGTGGTCGCCCATCACGAAGAACCGCCCCGCCGGCACCTTCACCTCGAAGTCGAGCTTCGACGGCGGATTGCCTGGATTCAGATACGGCTCCGTCAGTGGTACGCCGTTGACGACGACGCGCCCGTCCTTGTCGCAGCACTCCACGGTGTCGCCGCCCACGGCGACGACGCGCTTGATCAGGTCCTGCTCGTCGGCGGAGGGCAGCAGCCCGATGAAGGTGAGGGCCTGCTTGACCTGCTTGACGACGACGGGGTCGTCCTGCGGTACCTCTGCCTCCTCCTGGAGCCAGCCGCCGGGGTCCTTGAACACGACGACGTCGCCGCGCTCGGGGCGGGAGCCGAACCAGGGCGTCAGCTTGTCGACGAGCACCCGGTCGTCGATCCGGATGGTCTGCTCCATGGATCCGGAAGGGATCACGAAGGCCTGGACGAGGAAGGTCTTCAGTACGAGGGCGATCAGGAGCGCCACGGTGATCAGGAGGGGGATCTCCGTCATCGCGGAGCGGCGGCGGCGCCGTTTCACCTTGCGGGCGAGCCTGCGCCGCTCCGCGCGCCCCGGCAGGGCGCGCCCCGCGGTGGGTCTGGTGCCCGTCGGCAGCCGGGTGTCGGCCCGGTGGCCCCCGGGCCGTCCTCGGTTACCCATGGGCGCCGTCCGGATCCCGCACGTCCCTGAAGGCGTCGGTGGGCTCCAGCGAGGTCCAGCGGCCGAGCGGCCAGCCGATCCAGTCCACCCGGCCGATGACCTTGTCGACGGGCACCGTGCCACCGCCGGGCCGGCCCAAGTGGTCACGGGAGTCGCGGGAGTTGCTGCGGTGGTCGCCCATCACCCAGAGGGTTCCGGAAGGTACGACGATGTCGAAGGGTGCGCTGGACGGCGCGTCGCCGAAGTACACGTACCGCTCCTCGATCGCCCGGCCGTTCACCTCGACCTTGCCCTCCTCGTCGCAGCAGACCACCCGGTCGCCCCCCACGCCCACCACGCGCTTCACGAAATCGGTCTCGGCGGGCTCGGCGAGACCGAGGGCCGCGGCCGCCCCGTGCACGAGTCCGGTGAGGGGGTTCTCCGGCGCCGGTTCCTCGACGAAGGACCCGGTGCCGTCGAAGACGACCACATCACCGCGCCGCGGTTCGGTACCGAAACGGTACGCCAACTTGTTGACCAGTACGCGGTCCCCGACCTGGAGGCCCGGCTCCATGGAGCCGCTGGGGATCAGGAACGGCTGCACGACGAAAGCGCTGAACAGCAGGAGAGAGGCCGTGCCGAGCACGCCCAGCACCGCGGCGCGGCGCCACGACAGATCTCTCAGGAACTCCGGGAGCCCCGGCAGACGCACGGAGCGCGACCCTTCTTCCTTCCCTGTGGCGGGTGTGGAAGAAGGGTCGCGCTCCGAGTGCTGTGGTTCGGTGTCCATCGGGCTCAGAGCTTATCCGGCCGTCCGGTGGGAACCGTGCGCGAGATGTGAGCCCCGGGCTCAGTTGTCGCGCTTCTCCTTGATCTTCGCGGCCTTGCCGCGCAGCTCACGGAGGTAGTAGAGCTTGGCGCGACGCACGTCACCACGGCTGACGAGCTCGATCTTCTCGAAGATCGGGCTGTGCACCGGGAAGGTGCGCTCGACGCCGACGGAGAAGGAGACCTTGCGGACCGTGAAGGTCTCGCGGACGCCCGAGCCCTGCCGGCGGATGACGACACCCTTGAACTGCTGGATACGGGAGCGGTTGCCCTCGATGACACGTACGTGGACGTTCACGGTGTCGCCGGGACGGAACGCGGGAAGGTCGCTGCGCAGCGACGCCGCGTCGACGGTGTCGAGCAGGTGAGCCATGGTGGTCTGCTTCCTCGCTGATGCCACAGGTCATCAACGGAATGTCGAAAGGAAAGTTCGGGGCGCCGTTCGCGTCGGGTGGGCGTCGTTCCCCCTGTGGCAGGGGCGCGCACCGGACGTACGGCAGCGGCTCATTGTTCCATGGCCTCGGGCCTGCGCCAAAATCGGCCACCGGGCTCCGGGGCCCAGCCCATGATGGAGAGCGTCTCGCGGTCCTTCTTGTCGAAGGCCGCCGCGTCACAACGCTCGATCATGTCGGGCCTGTTGAGCGCCGTACGACGGAAAGCCTCGTCCCGCCGCCACCGCGCGATCTTGCTGTGATGACCGCTGAGCAGAATGTCCGGGATGGCACGTCCGCGCCACTCCGGGGGCTTCGTGTAGACGGGGCCTTCGAGCAGATCGGCCATCGCTCCGGGGGCGAAGGAGTCGTCACGGTGGGATTCGGCGTTGCCCAGGACACCGGGCAGCAGCCGGGCGACGGCCTCCGTGATGACCAGTACGGCCGCCTCGCCGCCGGCGAGGACGTAGTCGCCGATGGACACCTCGTACACCGGCATCCGCGTCGCGTACTCGTCGACGACGCGGCGGTCGATGCCCTCGTACCGGGCCGGCGCGAAGATGAGCCAGGGGCGCTCGGAGAGCTCGACCGCGAGCTCCTGACTGAAGGGGCGCCCACTGGGGGTGGGAACGACCAGCACGGGGCCCCGGGCACCCGCCTCGTAGCCGTCCGCGATCGTCTCGTCCAGGGCGTCGCCCCAAGGGCCGGTCTTCATGACCATGCCGGGGCCGCCGCCGTACGGGGTGTCGTCGACCGTGTTGTGCCGGTCGTACGTCCACTCCCGGAGGTCGCGCACCTGGACGTCGAGGCGGCCACGCGCGCGTGCCTTGCCCACGAGGGACACGTTCAGCGGTTCGAGGTACTCCGGGAAGATCGTGATGACGTCGGCCCGCAGGGTGCTGGCGTATGTCATGGCGACTCGCCCCTGGCCGCACCGTCGGGGCTGTCGCTGTCGGGACCGTCGCTGTCGGGTCCTTCGTCATCGGAGCTGTCGTCGTCGGAGCCGGAGGCGCCGTCCGAGGGGGCGGTGACCACCGCGTCGTCGTCGATGAGACCGGGTGGCGGGTCGATCACGGCCTTCTGTTCCACGAGGTCGATCTCGGTCACGATCTCCTCCACGAAAGGGATCATGACCTCGGTGCCGTCGGGGCGCTCCACGATGAACAGGTCCTGCGAGGGGAGATGGGTGATCTCGGTGATCCGGCCGACCTCGGTGCCATCGCCCAGGACGACGTCCAGGTCCATGAGCTGGTGGTCGTAGTACTCGTCCGGGTCCTCCGGCATGTCCTGCGGGTCGACCTCGGCGATGAGCAGCGTGTTGCGCAGGGCCTCGGCGGCCGTACGGTCGCTCACCCCGGCGAAGCGCAGCAGCAGCCTGCCGCTGTGCACCCGGCCGTTCTCGATCGTCAGGGGCCCCGTGGAGGCCGGTTCGGTGGCCAGTACGGCTCCGGGGCCGAGCCGCAGTTCCGGCTCGTCCGTTCGCACCTCGACGGTGACCTCGCCCTTGATGCCGTGGGCACGTCCGATCCGCGCGACTACCAACTGCACTTGTACACGTCCCTGCATCTCCAACTTCTGCGACATCTGTGGCTACTTCAGCATGGGCGCGGCGCGGGGAGTCGCCGCGGCGTGCCGCTTCCGCGCCGCCGCGAAGACGACAAAGACCGGGGAGGGCGATGGCCCTCCCCGGCCCGTGCCGGTTCACAACTGTGTCAGCGGACCTGATCCACGTCGACGAGGTCGACACGGATGCCACGGCCGCCGATCGCGCCCACGACGGTGCGCAGGGCGCGTGCGGTCCGGCCGTTGCGGCCGATCACCTTGCCGAGGTCGTCGGGGTGCACCCGTACCTCCAGCACACGGCCGCGGCGCAGGGTGCGCGAGGCGACCTGCACATCGTCCGGGTTGTCGACGATGCCCTTCACGAGGTGCTCGAGAGCCTCCTCGAGCATGCTCAGGCCTCGGTCGGCTCAGCGGCGGGCGCCGAAGCGTCGGCGTCGTCCGCCTTCTTGTCCGCCTTCTTCGCCTTGGGGGTGATGGCATCACCCTTCGGCTCGTCGCCGTCCTTGGAGAGCGACTCGAAGAGGGCACGCTTGTCGGCCTTCGGCTCCGGCTGGAGCAGCGGCGCCGGCGCGGGCAGGCCCTTGTGCGCCTGCCAGTCGCCCGTGAGCTTGAGGATCGCGAGAACCGGCTCGGTCGGCTGGGCGCCGACGGACAGCCAGTAACGCGCACGGTCCGAGTCGACCTCGATACGCGAGGGGTTCTGGACCGGGTGGTACAGGCCGATCTCCTCGATCGCACGGCCGTCACGGCGGGTGCGGGAGTCGGCGACGATGATGCGGTAGTGAGGCGAACGGATCTTGCCCAGACGCTTCAGCTTGATCTTGACTGCCACGGGAGTGGTCTCTCCTGGATCTTGACGTGGTTGGGCACATCGACATGCCGCGTGGGGTTGCGGTACTCGTGTGCCCGATGGACGCGTCAGCCGGAGGAGAGAGGGGTCCTGTGCGACTGTCGAGTACAGCTGGTCATTGTGCCACACGCCCGGAGTACGCCGCGCCCCGCCCGGCCGGGGCGACTCCGGGCCGGGCGTGCGTCGGTGGCGCTCAGCTCGCAGCGGCGACCACTTCCGGAATGCGGAACGGCTTGCCGCAGCCTCCACAGACGATCGGGGCCTGCGCGAGGACGGACGGAACGACGCGTACGTTACGGCCGCAGTCACAGACCGCCTTCACACGTACGCCGCCGCCCGAGGAGCCGTGCCGCGCGGCGGGGCCGCGGAAACTGCGCTCCGTGTCGGACGTCGTCGCGACCGTGTGCGCCGCGAGGGCGCGCTGAAGCCGCTCGATGGTGGGGCGGTAGCGCCGTCTCGCCTCCGGATTGAGTGAGACCAGGGAGAAACCACTGCTGGGATGCGGTTCCTCGGAATGATCCAGGCCCAACTCCTCGGCGATCGCGAGGAATCGGCGGTTGTGGTAGCGGCCCGCCCGCGAGGTGTCTCGGACACCCCGGGCAGCGGCGATGCCGTGGACTGCCTCGTGAAGCAGTCGCTCGAAGGAGAGCTCGGCGCCGCAGGCGGACGACGATTCTCCGATCAGGGACTCTGGCGCGGCAAGATCGGGCAGCTCGGCGTGGTACCGCTGAATCTCGGCCCACGCCTGCGCCAGCTCTGCGGCGAGGACAGGTGGTGTCGTGCTCACGTCGTGAACAACGAGCCTGGGCCCTCCCGGGTTCCATTCCGGGGCATCCCAAATATTTTGCACGTACCCGTCAGTTGCCGTTGATGCGTCCCGACGAGGGCGGGTGCGTAGATCTGGTGAGAAGCCTCGCTTCTCACCACAAGCCGGTACGTAGCGTCGGCTACGCCTGGACGCGTACGAGAAATACGTACACCGGAACGGGGTCACGCATGCCGTGCACCGTTCGCCGACCGCGTCGATGCCCTCGCCGCTCGGACCTCTTCAGGAGGGCGGGACCACAAGAACGACATTATCGGGCGCGGCGCCGATCCCCGGCATCGCCCCCCGGTCGGGGCGGGCGGCGCGCAATCGCCCGATACCGGTTGGACCCTCGGGAGTCGGGGGATTCCCTCGCTGCGACCTCACCCTTTCGGCCCAACCCTCACCGAAGCGCGCCCACACGCCTCGCGCACCGCTCCGCCTTGCCCGCGGCGATTCGCGGAAGCCTCGCCGCGACGGCGCTCGGGGCGCGGCCAGGGGCGATTCGACGGAGGCTCGCACCGTGAGGCGGACAAGGTCCGGTGAGAGCGATTCGCGGTGCGCCGGGGCGCACGACCGGAGCACACAAGGATTGCCCGCGTACCACTGGACGCGGGCACGGATGCGGAGTTCCCTGGCATACGGGGGACGAAGGCGCGCATGTACACGGGGGCTGTCAATCGGGGCACAAAACTCTCGGCCGGATTGGGGCGCTATCAATGACTCGTACGCTCGTCCAGCACCACCAGCAGCAGGTGAACGCGGTCTCGGCGGACGCCTCTACAGAGGCGGGTGAGCGTGCCCGCGACTGGGCCGAGATCCAGGAACGGATGCTGGTGCCGCTCTACGAGGCTGTGTACGAGCGGCTGGAGGTCGGCCCCGGCACGCGGCTGCTCGGCCTCGGCTGCGGCTCGGGGCTCGCGCTGCTGATCGCGACCGCCAGGGGCGCCCATGTGACCGGCGTGGACGCCGACCGGGAGCGGGTGGCGCTGGCCCGCGAGCGGCTCGTCCACGACTCGCGCCCGATGACGCGCTCGGCACCGTCAGCGGTGCCGGTGGGGGCCGCGAACGGCGGGGCGGGGGCGTTCGGCGGTGGGGCGGGCGCGCGCGTGCTGACGGGGGGCGCCACGGCCGTCATGGAGGCGGAGCGCCCCGTCTATGACGTGATCACGGCGTTCCAGCCCATCGGTGTCGCCGACGACGACTCGGACGGGCTCGGACCCGCGCTGGCGGAGGCGGTACCGATGGCGGACCACGGGACACCCGTGGTCCTCGCCGGCTGGGGGCCGCCGGAGCGGTGCGCGACGTCCGCCGTCCTGAGGGTCGCGGGGCGGCTGACCGAACGGCTGCGGAAGGGCGGCGGTTACCGGCCGCCGCGCAGGGACGACCTGGAGGACGTGGCCGCGCGGGCCGGGCTGAAGCCCGACGGGTCCGGGCGCGTGTCCTGCCCATTCGGATACGCGGGGATGGAGAGCGCTCTGCGCGGGCTGCTGTCGACGGGAGTGTTCGACGCGGCGGTGCGGGCGACGGACCAGTCCCAGGTGGAGAAGGAGATAACGGAGGCGCTGTACCCGCATGTCCGGCGCGACGGGACCGTGTGGATGCCCAACGTCTTCCGCTACCTGATCGCACGCACGCCCTGACGAGGTAAGGCGCGGGCAGTCCGTGCGGTGCGCCGCGGGCCAACCTTCGTACTGCTGAGGACGTCACGGACAGCCGTGACGTCCTCAGTGGGAGAGCGGCTCAACGCGTGCAGCTTCCGGTGAAGAACACTTCGCGCGACTCTTGTCAGTATCCAGAATCCTGGTTACTGTCCCAGCTGTGACCGGCTTCGACGAACGCTTCCTGACCCGCAACGGCCTCGCCGCCCGGCAGCTCGCCGTCCTGCTGCTCAACCGCGAGCCGGACACCCGCCTGCCCCGCGTCCGGGACTTCGCCGAGGAGCTGGGCGTCGGCAACGGCACGGTGCAGGCGGCGCTGCGACTCCTGGAGTCGGCGGGCGCGATCCGCACGACCGCGCGCGGCCACCTCGGCACGTTCCTCGTCCACTCCGACCGCTCGGTCCTCTGGCGGCTCTCCGGACTGGGCACGTTGCTGGCGGCGATGCCGCTGCCCTACTCGCACCGGTACGAGGGGCTGGCCACCGGGCTGCGCGCCGCGTTCGAACAGGCCGGGGCGCCTTTCGCGATCACGTTCATGCGCGGCGCCGGGGCACGTACCACCGCGCTGATCGAGGGCAAGGTGGACCTCGTGGTCCTCTCGCGCTTCGCCGCCGACCGGCTGGTCGAGGAGCGCCCCGTGGAACTCGTCGCGGACCTCGGACCCGCGACGTACGTGGGGGCGCACGGGCTGCTGTTGCGGCACGGCGCGGCCCTGGAGGCGAAGGGGCTGCGCGTCGCCGTCGACCACGCCTCAGAGGACCAGCGCATACTCGCGGAACGCGTCTTCGCGGGACGCACCGACATCGAGTGGGTCGAGGCGTCGTACATGCAGCTGCGCGACCTCTTCGCGCACGACCGGGTCGACGCGACCCTCTGGAACCTCGACGAGGTGCAGGACCGGCTCGGCGCCGGCGTGGACGTACTGCCGCTTGGCGACGAGGTCACCCGGGACCTGTCGCTGCGCAACTCCAGCGCCGCGATCATCGGCAGGACCGAGGGGGCGAAGGCGCTCGGCGCCGTACGCGACTCCCTCGACCTGTCGGTCGTCACCACCTGTCAGGCCGAGGTACTGCGGGGTGAGCGCGCGCCCTCCTACTGACCGTCTCGCCCCCCGGCGGTGCGGCGAGGTCCGGCCCGCTCCCCCGCGGGGAAAAGAGGACACCGAGCCTCTGCTCAAAATCCAAAATCCTGGTTACTGTCGCATTCGAGGGATGAAGGGAAGACCATGGACGATCAGCTCGCCCTCCGCATCGAACTGTTCCGCGAGAGCGGTCAGGTCCGGCCCGAGGTCGCCGCCTTCGTGACCGCCGAGCTGGACGCCCTGGGCGCCGAGGGCCGCACCGTCACCGAGGCGACGGCGGGCACGCTCACCAGCCACCTCATGATGGCTCTCACCAGGTTGCTCAACGGCGATCCGATCGCTGCATTCCCCACCGACGCCGAGATCACCGCCGAGCTCGCCGGGCACCCCGACGCGGTGGCGCGGGCCCGCGCCGTCTCCGCACGCGCGGCCTCGGAACTCGGCGCGCCCCTTCCCGACTCCGAGATCAACTTCCTCGGACTGCACCTCGCCCTGCTCGACCAGAACTCGCCCCCACGGCACGAGACATGAGACATGAGAAGGAACCAGCCATGACGAAGATCCTCACCGGCGGCGTCGGCAAGGCCGAGGTCACGGAGACCGTGAAGAGGCTCGGTCTCGACGGCATCGAGATCACCGCCTCCAATGACATGGAAGCCGCGATGAAGCTGCGCGGCGGCCAGGCCGACTACTTCCTCGGCACCTGCCACACCGGCGCCGGTGCCTCCCTCGGCGTGCTCGTCGGGCTGCTCGGCAAGCCCGCCTGCCACACCTTCGGACGCTCCGTCCCCACGGAGGACGAGGTGAACGCCCTGCTCGCCGAAGGCAAGAAGGTCTTCGGCTTCGCCATCGACCAGATCGACGTGATCGCCCCGCTCATGGCCCGCGCTATCGCCGCGCGTGGCTGACGGCCCCGTACGAGCCGGAAGGGCTCGACAGACCTCGTAAGACCCCGCGCCGGGCCACGCCCCGCCGGGCACTGAGGAGTGAATCCCGTGAACAGCGTCCTCGCAGCGAGTTCGACCGATCTCGAACTCTCGCTGGCACAGCAACTGACCGTGATAGCGCTGTGTGCGCTGACCGCGTTCATCTCCCATATGGCACTGGCCGTCTTCAACGACGGCGTGCGCCCCTTCATGCTGGACTTCATCCAGGGGCGGTCCACGCGCAGCGCCACCACCGCGGTGTCCTTCGGGCTGTCGGCCGGCTTCATCTTCGGACTCGGCGCACCGATGGCGCTGTCCACCGGCGTGCTCAACCCCTGGCTCGTCTTCCTGCCCACCGACATCCTGGGCATCCTGTCGCCCAAGAAGTGGATCGCGCCGCTGCTCGGCGGGGCGTGGGGCGCCGTGGTCGTGTTCGGCCTCAACGGGGCCAACAGCATCGCGCACGACCTGCCCGTCGACTTCCTGACCGCGCTCCAGCAGATGTCGACGCCGATCCTGTTCCTGTTCACGCTCTTCCCGGTGCTGGCCATCACCAAGCAGTTCGGGCGGCTGCGGGGCGGCATCGCGGCGATCGTCGAACTGGCGCTCGTCGTAATGACGATGAAGCTCTGGCCCGACATCTTCCCCGGCTCCATCGCCATGGCCGTAGGGGTCCTCACGCTCATCGGCTTCGCCGTCAACAAGGACCTGGCGCAGCGGAAGTCGGACCGGGCCGAGGCGGCGAAGGCGGCGGCCGCGGATGGCCGGTCACCGGAACCGAGGAACGGGGCGGGGGACGACGCGGAAGATCCGATGGCCTCGCTGTTCAGCGCGAGCGCGCTCCGGCTGCGGCGCCACCTGCCGCTCTTCATGCTGCTCGGGGCGGGCGTCTGCGTACTGGCCCAGTCGCACGTGTTCGGCGGCGGCGAGGCGACGAGCTTCCTGATCGCCAAGGGCGACTACGCGGAGGCCGCCCAGGTGGACTTCTACCGGGCGTTCGGCTTCGTACCGCTGATCGCGACGACCGCGCTCGCCTCCGGCGCGTACGGCATCGCCGGCTTCACCTTCGTCTACCCGCTCGGCTATCTGATGCCGAACCCCTTCATCGCCGCCGTCGTCGGCGCGGCGGTCTTCGCGGTGGAGGTGCTGGCGCTCTCGGCGATCGGCAGGGTCCTCGGGAAACTGCCCAGCGTGCGTGACTCGTCCGAGCACCTGCGGAGCGCGATCGGCGACGCGCTGGGGCTCGCGATCCTCTTCGGTTCGCTGATGGCCGCCAACGTCATGGGAGGGGGCCTGGGCATCCTCATAGTCGGCGGGCTCTATCTGCTCAACGAGTCGATGGGCCGCCCCGTGGTACGGATGGCGGCCGCGCCCGCCGCGGTGATCGTCGGCGGCGTACTGCTGAACATCCTCTACTGGCTGGACCTGTTCACGCCGATCAAGGGATAGGTGGCGTCGAGGACCACCGCGGCGAGCACGCACGACCCAGGAAGGCCCCGCGCCATGCACCAGCACTCCGACGATGCCCACCGGCCAACCGAGTTGCGCACCGTCACCGGCACACTGCCCGTCTCCGCCGTACGCGGTCCGGCGCTCGCCCATGAGCACCTGGCCCTCGACCTCGACCGTGCCGGGGACGGTGGGGCGGTTCTCCGCCCGGACGAGCACGGGCGCGCCGTCACCGGGGAACTGGCGCAGTTGCGCGAGGAGTACGGCCTCGGGCTGGTCGTGGAGCTGACCTGCCGCGGCATGGGCCGCGCTCCACACACCATGGCCCGGATCTCGGAGGAGTCCGGGGTGCCGGTGGTGGCCGCCACGGGCTGGTACTACGAGCCGTTCCACCCCGCGGAGCTGGACGGGGCAGGCGTCGAGGAGTTGACCGCGACTCTCGTACGGGAGATCCATGACGGATTCGGCGACACCGGCATACGGCCCGGCGTGATCGGCGAGATCGGCAGTCACGGTGACGTACCGAGCAAGGCCGAGACGCGCGTGCTGCTGGCCTCGGCGCACGCCGCCACCGCCACCGGACTGTCGGTCGCCACGCATGCCCAGCTCGGCCGCGGCGGTCGCGCCCAGCTCGACCTGCTCACCGGAGCCGGACTCCCGCCGCACCGGATCTCGCTGGGCCACCAGGACCTCCTCGACGCCCCGACGGTGCACCGTGAGCTGGCGGCGAGCGGCGCCTACGTCGCCTTCGACACCGTCGGCAAGGAGGGCTACCAGAGCGACACGACGCGGCTGCGTCTCCTGCTCGCGCTGGTCGAGGCCGGTCACGCCGACCGGGTCCTGCTCAGCTGCGACATCTCGCGGCACGCCTACCTGCGGTCGGAGGGAGGTCAGGGGTACGGGCATCTCTTCCGCTCCTTCCTGCCGCGGGTGCGCGCGGCAGGCGTGGACGAGGACCTGATCGACCTGATGACACGACGCAATCCGCTCCGGTTCCTGACCGGCGCGGACACGAAGGAGAGCTGAGATGTCCGTCCACCTGCCGCGGACCTTCCCGCTGGCGACGGTCCCGCTGGACGACGCGGTCCGGATGCAGTTCAGGCTGCTGGAGTGCACCGCCGCCCGTTTCGAGGGTCGCCAGCTCTTCGAGCCGGACGCGGGGGTGGTGCCGGACCTCGGCCGGCCCCGTACGACGGCGCGGGTCGAATCGGTGCTGGCCGACTTCTTCGGCGCGCAGGACGCCGCGCTCGTACAGGGCGCGGGCACGGGCGCCATTCGCGCGGCGCTCCAGGGCTCCGTCGGGCCCGGTGACCCTCTGCTGATCCACCGGGCGCCGGTGTACCGGACGACCGCCGTGACACTGCGCGGGTTGGGGGTGCGCACCGTCGAGGCGGACTTCAACGAGGAGGCCGCGCTTCACCGGGCCCTGGACTCGGGCGGGTTCGGGTGGGCGTATGTCCAGCACAGCCGGCAGCGGCTCGCCGACTCGTACGACATGGGAGACGTTCTCGCCGCCTGCCGCACCGCCGGCGTGCGGACGATCGTGGACGACAACTACACGGTAATGCGCGCACCGTTGTCGGGAGTTGAGCTCGGCGCCGACGCCTCGTGCTTCTCGCTCTTCAAGCTGCACGGGCCGGAGGGGGTGGGCGCCGTCGTCGGGGCGGCCGATGTCGTGGAGCGCGTACGCGCCGACAATTACTCGGGCGGCGGACAGGTGCAGGGCCACCAGGCTCTCGACGCGCTGCGCGCCCTCACGCACGTCCCTGTCATGTGGGCCGTCCAGTCCCGGGTCGGCGCGGAGATCGCCGACCGGCTGGAGGCCGGTGAGGTGCCCGGCGTGGCAGAGGTACGGATCGCCAACGCGCAGGACCGCTGTCTGCTCGTACTTCTCGACCGCCCCGTCGCACGTGCACTGCCTTCCGCGGCGGCACGGTACGGCGCCGCGCCGTACCCCGTAGGCTCCAACTCCCGCTACGAGATCACCCCGCTCTTCTACCGGATGTCCAGCTCGGCCCTCGACGACGCCCCGGACCTCGCCGACCGGACCGTGCGGATCAACCCCATGCGGGCCGGCGCCGATCTGGTGATCGAGATCCTCCGCCGTTCGCTGCACGACCTGAAGGACTGAACGTGTTCCTGGACGCCGTCCTCGCCCGCAACCCCGCGCTCGTCGACGTGGCGGTCTCCCTGCACCGCTCCGGCGCCGTTCCGCCCGACACGTACGTGATCGACGCCGACACCGTGGAGGCCAATGCCGCGCTGCTGGCCGGTGAGGCCGAACGGTTCGGGCTCTCGCTCTGGTTCGTGGTCAAGCAGATCGGCCGCAACCCGGCGCTGATCCGGGCGATCGCCCGGCACATCCCCCGGTTCGCGGCGATCGACCCGTACGAGGCGCGGCTGATGCACGAGGCGGGGGCCCGGGCCGGCAACCTCGGCCACCTCGTGCAGATCCCGCCCCGTCAGCTTCCGGAGATGCTCGGCTGGCGGCCGGAGACGGTGACCGTTTTCGACCTCGCCAACGCCCGCGCCGTCTCGGACGCGGCCCGGAGACTCGGCACCGTCCAGGACGTACTCGTACGCATCGAGGGCACCGACAAGGTCTATCCGGGGCAGGAGGGCGGCGTGCCGGTCGCCGGCCTCGACGACTTCGCGGCGGTGGCGGAGACGTTGCCGGGTATCAGGATCGCGGGCGTGACCGCGTTCCCCTGTGTCCTGTGCGATCCGTCGACCGGCGCGCCGGCCCCCACTAAGAATTTCCAACTCGCGATCAAGGCGCGCGAGTTGCTGGCGGCGCGTGGGCATGATGGGCTGAAGCTCAGCGCTCCCAGTGCCACCTCCATGGCGTCCCTCCCCCTCCTCGCCGAGCTTGGCGCCACGCACGGCGAGCCGGGCCATGCCCTCACCGGGACGACCCCGCTCCACGCGGTCGACCTCCAGCAGCCCGAACGTCCCGCCTACGTGTACGTCAGCGAGGTCGCCCACACCCTCGCCGACGGACGGCCCGCGATCCACGGCGGCGGCTTCTACCCCCGCGCGCGCATCCGGGACGCGCTGCTGCCGCGCACGGGGCTGCGGCTGCCGGTGCAGGACACACCCCCGGAGAACATCGACTACTACCGGCTGCTCCAACTCCCTACCCACGCCGCGGACGTTCGGGTCGGGGACACCGCCGTACTCGCCTTCCGTACCCAGATCTTCGTCACCCGCTCGAGCGTCGCGGTGGTCTCCGGGCTCTCCACCGGAGAGCCCCGGCTGACCGGCCTGTACGACGCCCAGGGCCGGGCCCGGTAAGGAGCCAGAGCCATGAGCACGACCGTGATCGTCGTGATCGACGGATTCGGAGTAGGAGCGATGCCGGACGCGGGTTCGCTGAGGCCCGGTGATCTCACCGCCGACACCTGCGGGCATGTACTCGACCGCTGCCGCGCCTCGCTGGGCCGGCCTCTCCGGCTGCCCGCACTCGGGGCGCTGGGCCTCGGTCTCGTCCACCCGCACCCGGACCTCGCCCGGCGGACCGGCCGCCCCGTCGCCGCGGGCCGGGCCGCCCTCGGCTACCCCGGGGCCGACACCTTCGCCGGGCATCAGACCATGATGGGCGCGGACTTCAGCCGGGTCACGGTGGCCCCGCTCGCCGGGCATCTGGAGGAGGTGAGCGGCGCGCTCAAGTCGGCGGGCCACCGTGTCGAGCCCCTGGCGGGCCGGCCCCTCCTGCTCGTCGACGGCGCCGTCCTGGTCCACGACAACCTGGAGGCCGACCCCGGCATCAACTGGAACGCCTCCGGACGTCTGGAGGACCTGTCCTTCGACGGCATCCTCGCCATCGCCCGTAAGGTGCGGGCCGTCGCGCCGGTCGCCCGGGTGATCGCCGTCGGTGGCCGCGCGGACGGGGCTCTCAGCACCTACGTACGGGACGGCGACGGCGGCACCGTGGGCCTGGACACCCCGGCCACCGGCTTCTACCGCAACGGCGGCCTCCAGGTGCGTCATCTGGGGGTGCGACTGGACCACACCCGGCAACTGCCCGACCTCGCGGCGCGCGCAGGTGTCCCCGTCACCCTGGTCGGCAAGGCGGCGGACATCCTGGCGTGCGAGGCCGCCGTACGGCGCCCCGCCGTCGCGACGGGCGAGGTCATGGAGCACACACTGACCGCGGTACGGGGCGGGCGGGGCGGCCTCGTCGTGGCGAACGTGCAGGAGACCGATCTCGCGGGCCATCAGCAGGACACCGGGCGCTACGGGAGCGTCCTGGAGCAGGTCGACCTCGGGCTCGCCGAGCTGACGGGGCTGCTCACCGCACCGGGCGACCGCCTGATCGTCACGGCCGACCACGGCAACGATCCGACGATCGGGCACGCGTACCACACACGCGAGTACGTCCCCGTCCTGATCCACCGCCCGGACGCCGCGGGGATCGAACTCCTCCCGGACGCCGCCACCCTGGCGGACGTGGGGGCGACGGCCGCGGCCGCCCTGGGCCTGGACGCGCGCACCCTCATGACGGGCACGACGCTGCTCGACCGAGCGCGCTGAGGCCGCGACGTACGCGCGGGTACGAGGCGCCGACTCGCGCCCCGTACCCGCGGGCCGACCGCCTCAGCCCATGAACTTCTTGAATTCGTCGGGCAGTTCGAAGTTCTTGTCCGCGTCGGCCGCCGGCAGGCCGAACGCGCCGCCCGCCTGCGCCGCTTCCTCGCGCCGTACCGCCGCGGCCTGCTCCTCGGCCTTGCGCTTCATCGGGTTGCCGGAGCGCCGCTTCCCCTTGGCCTGCTTCTGCTGCTTCTTCTGCCTGCCGGGTCCGCCGCCCGAGCCCGGAGCGCCCGGCATTCCGGGCATCCCGCCGCCCTGCGCCATCTTCGACATCATCTTGCGGGCCTCGAAGAACCGCTCCACCAGGCTCTTCACGGCGCTGACCTCGACGCCCGAGCCCTTGGCGATGCGCGCCCGGCGTGAACCGTTGATGATGGTCGGCTCCTGCCGCTCACCGGGCGTCATGGACTTGATGATCGCGGCGGTGCGGTCGACATCGCGCTCGTCGATGTTGCTGATCTGGTCCTTCATCTGCGCCATGCCGGGCAGCATCCCGAGCAGCTTCGAGATGGAGCCCATCTTCCGGACCTGTTCCATCTGTGCCAGGAAGTCGTCGAGCGTGAACTGCTTGGGCCCCTTCGCCAGCTTCTGGGCCATTTTCTCGGCCTCGGCCTGGCTGAAGGTCTGCTCGGCCTTCTCGATGAGGCTGAGCATGTCGCCCATGTCGAGGATGCGGGACGCCATGCGGTCCGGGTGGAACGCGTCGAACTCGTCCAGCTTCTCGCCGTTGGAGGCGAACATGATCTGCTTGCCGGTGACGTGCGCGATGGACAGCGCGGCGCCGCCGCGGGCGTCACCGTCGAGCTTGGACAGCACCACGCCGTCGAAGCCGACACCGTCGCGGAACGCCTCGGCGGTGTTGACCGCGTCCTGGCCGATCATCGCGTCGACGACGAACAGGACCTCGTCGGGCTTGACGGCGTCGCGGATGTCCGCGGCCTGCCGCATCAAATTCTCGTCGATGCCGAGACGGCCGGCGGTGTCGACGATGACGACGTCGTGGACCCTGTCCCTGGCGTACTTGATCGAGTCCTCGGCCACCTTGACCGGGTCGCCCACACCGTTGCCCGGCTCCGGCGCGTACACCGAGACGCCGGCGCGTTCGGCGACGACGGAGAGCTGGTTGACGGCGTTGGGACGCTGGAGGTCACAGGCGACCAGCAGCGGGGAGTGCCCCTGGCCCTTGAGCCAGAGGCCCAGCTTGCCCGCGAGGGTCGTCTTGCCCGCGCCCTGGAGACCGGCGAGCATGATCACGGTGGGCGGCTGCTTGGCGAAGCGCAGGCGCCGCGTCTCGCCGCCGAGGATGCCTACGAGCTCCTCGTTGACGATCTTGATGATCTGCTGGCTGGGGTTGAGCGCCCGCGAAACCTCTTCACCGCGTGACCGCTCCTTGACCTTCGCGGTGAAGGCGCGGACCACGGGGAGCGCGACATCCGCCTCGAGGAGCGCGATGCGGATCTCGCGTGCGGTGGCGTCGATGTCCGCCTCGGACAGCCGCCCCTTGCCGCGGAGGGTTTTGAAAGTCGCTGAGAGGCGATCGGAGAGGGTATCGAACACGGCGCTCGTAGGTCCTCGGGGGTCGGGGTCAGGGTGGATTGCTCTCCAGGGTATCCGGCCGGGCGAATACGAGGGGCCCTGCCCGGTGGGATTGACCCCACGGGGCCTTCCGGCGCCGTGGCGTACCGGCCCCGTGCCGCCCCCGTACCGCGACGTCCGACGCCCCGTGCAGGTCGCCCCGTGTCAGTCGCGCAGCGCCTCCTCCACGGTCTTGGCGACCGTCGTCGCCTCCCCCGCCGTCAGCGGGGCCCCGTCGGGGCGGGTGACGTACACGGTGTCCACCACGTTCGCGCCCAGCGTCGACACGTGCGCGCTGCGGACCCGTACCGTCGCCTCCTCGAGCGCCCGGCCGATCCGGTGCAGCAGGCCGGGGGCGTCCTGCGCGCGTACTTCGATGACGGTGGCCAGTTCCGAGCTGCCCGGCACCACCGTCACCCGGGGCGGCGGGGCCTGGGTGCCGCGCCGCCGGGGATAGGCGGCCTCGCGCTCCGCGAGCCGGGACCGGATGTCGAGCGAGCCGTCCAGGGCCCGTACGAGGTCGGCACGGAGCCGCGCGGCCTGGGGCAGGGAGCCGTACGCCGCGGCGACCCGCCAGCTCAGCAGCAGGACGTCGGAGACCTCGCCGAGCGCCGTCGGCAGTTCGACGATGCGCAGATCGGCCGCGCGCACGGTGAGCCGGTGGAGCGCGAGGACCCCCGCGGCGGCCGGAAGGACGCCGGGGCGGTCGGGAAGGGCGATGAGGAGTTCGACGCCGACCGGTTCCGGTTCACCGTCCTCCTGAGGAGGCTCCGACTGGGCGTGGAGGGACAGGACGGGGCCGCCGGTACGCAGCGCCTCGACCGCGAGGCGCTCCTGTTCCGCGCTGGTCACCACGGGGCGCAGGGCGGCGGGTGGCCTGCCCGCGAGGGCGGCGGCCACGCGGCCGACGAGGTCCGAGACGAGTGACCCCCGCCACGCCGACCACGCGGCGGGCCCGGTGGCGAGCGCGTCGGCCTCGGTGAGCGCGTGGAGCAGTTCGAGGGTGGACAGCGAGTCGACCTTCTCGGCGACGGAGCTGACGGTCGCCGGATCGTCCAGGTCGCGCCGGGTGGCTGTTTCGACGAGCAGCAGATGGTGGCGTACGAGGGTGGCCACGACCTCCGCGTCGGTCCGGTCGAACCCGATCCGCAGGGCGACGGAGCGGGCGACGGGCTCACCGGCCGCCGAGTGGTCCCCAGGCAGTCCCTTGCCGATGTCGTGCAGCAGGGCCGCGACCAGGAGCAGGTCGGGGCGGCTCACCCGGCGGGTCAGCGCGGACGCCTCGACCGCCGTCTCGACGAGGTGGCGGTCCACGGTCCAGGTGTGCACGGCGTTGCGCTGGGGCCGGCAGCGGACGCGCTCCCACTCGGGGATGAGGCGGGTGATGAGCCCTTCGGCCTCGAACGCCTCCCAGACCGTGACGGTGGGCTCCCCCGCGCCGAGCAGCGTGACGAACTCCTCGCGCGCCGCGGCGGGCCACGGCGCGGGCAGGGGGCCGGCGGCGGCGAGCCGCCTGACGACGTAGGGCGAGATCGGAAGCCCGGACTGGGCGGCGGCGGCAGCGGCGCGCAGGGGCAGCACGGCGTCGCGTTCGACACGGGCCGTCCTGGCGAGCACCGCCTCGCCGTCCTGCTCCACGACGCCTTCGGCGAGCGGCGTCCGCTCCGGGGCGGGCCTGCTCCCGCCGAACAGGGCGCGCAGGCGCGGGCGGGCGGCGCGGGAGCGCAGGACGCGGTTGACCTCGCGCCAGGTGACGTCGGAGGCGTACGACACGGTGCGCGCGGCTTCGTAGACCTGCCGCAGGAGTTCGTCCGCGTCGCCGATGCCGAGCTCCGCGGCGACACCGTCCTGCTCCTGGAGGGCGAGGCGGTCGGTGGCCCGGCCGGTCGTCAGGTGCAGGGCGTCGCGTACGTCGAGGAGCGCGCGGCGGGCGTCGGCGAGTCCCTCGCGGGGGGCGTCGGCCAGCCAGGACGCGGCGACGGCGCGCAGCGCGGTGGCGTCCCTGAGCCCGCCCCGTGCCTCCTTGAGATCGGGTTCGAGGAGGAACTGCAGTTCGCCCGTGCGCTCCGCGCGTTCGCGGCAGAGCTCGTCGAGTTCGGGGAGGCGCTTGGGGGCCTGGTTGCGCCAGTCGGCGAGGACGGCGGTGCGCAGCGCGGCGGCGGGCGCCGGGTCACCCGCGATGTGGCGGGCGTCGAGGAGTCCGAGCTGCACCTTCAGGTCCTCGCCGGCGGTCTTGCGGGCCTCGGTGGTCGTCCGTACGGAGTGGTCGAGGGCGAGCCCGAGGTCCCAGACGGGGTACCAGACGCGGTCCGCGAGCGCGGCGACCGCCGCGGCGTCGGAGCCGCCGTCGTGCAGGAGGAGGAGATCGAGGTCGCTGCGGGGGGACAGTTCGCCGCGCCCGTAACCCCCTACGGCGACGAGGGCCGCGCCCTGGACGCCCGTCTCGCGGGCGGCGGCGGTGAACAGCGCGTGCAGCCAGTCGTCCGTGAGCCGTGCCAGGGCGGCCCTGCGTGGCGGGCCGGACCGTGCCTTCTCGTGCAGCAGGCCCAGCCGGGCCGCCGCGTAGCCGCTGGGTCCCGGGTCCGGTTCTCCGGTCGTCTGTTCAGGGGTGGTCACGCGGCAGGTCCCGTCTTTCGGCGGGCGTCCCGCGTGCGGGTCGCCCGGTTTCGCTGCGCGTCCGGTCTCGGGCCGCGCTCGGTGTCTCAACTCGCGCGGCGTAGTCACGAGTTAGGCGCCGGCTCCCGCTCCGTCCCCGGAACGCGAGCGGCGCCGGGCGCACCCCTTGGGAGGGTGCGCCCGGCGCCGGAGCGTGCCCGCTCACCGAGCACGCGCCGGCATCGGACCGGGTCCGGTGTCAGAGGGCGTCTGATCAGAGGGCGTCGGGACCGCGTTCACCGGTACGGACCCGGACCGCCGTGTCCACCGGCACGCTCCACACCTTGCCGTCGCCGATCTTGCCCGTCCTGGCGGCCTTCACGACGACCTCGATGAGCTGCTCGGCGTCGCCGTCCTCGACCAGCACCTCGATGCGGATCTTCGGCACCAGGTCGACGGTGTACTCCGCGCCCCGGTAGACCTCCGTGTGGCCGCGCTGCCGGCCGTACCCACTGGCTTCCGTGACCGTCAGGCCCTGGACTCCGAAGGCCTGGAGGGCCTCCTTGATCTCGTCCAGTCGGTGTGGCTTGACGACTGCGGTGATGAGCTTCATACGTCCACCTTCTTGTTCCGCGCCGCGCCGGCGAGGTCCTTGTCCGTAGCGGTCACACTGCTTCGGCCCGAGGGCGAGCCTCCCACCGCGCTGAAGTCGTACGCGGATTCGGCGTGGAACGCCATGTCCACACCGCTGGTCTCGTCGTCCTCGGAGGCCCGGAAGCCGATGGTGGCATCGACGATCTTGGCCAGGATCCAGGAGACCACGAAGGAGTACGCCATCACCGAGAAGGCGCCGATCGCCTGCTTGCCGAGCTGCGAGGCACCGCCGATGCCGTCGACCGCCAGGACGCCGACGAGCAGGGTGCCGATGACGCCGCCGACGAGGTGGACGCCGACCACGTCGAGCGAGTCGTCGTAGCCCAGCTTGTACTTCAGGCTGACGGCCCACGAGCAGGCGGCTCCGGCGACGACGCCGATGAGCAGCGCGCCGAACGGATTGACGTGCGCGCCGGACGGGGTGATCGCCACCAGACCGGCGACGGCTCCTGAGGCCGCGCCGAGGGTGGTGAACGCGCCGTGCCGGACGCGCTCGTAGATGAGCCAGCCGAGCATGGCCGCGCCGGTGGCGATCTGGGTGTTGAAGGCCATGATCGCGGACGTGCCGTTGGCGGCGAGGGCGGAGCCGGCGTTGAAGCCGAACCAGCCGAACCACAGCAGCGCGGCGCCCAGAACCACCAGCGGCAGGCTGTGCGGCCGCATCGGGTCCTTCTTGAACCCGATGCGCTTGCCGACGACAAGGACCGCGGCGAGTGCTCCGACACCGGCGTTGATGTGGACCGCCGTACCACCGGCGAAGTCGATCACTTCCAGCTTGAACAGCCAGCCGTCGGCCTGCCACACCCAGTGCGCGACCGGGAAGTAGACGACGGTGACCCAGAGGCCGATGAACAGGGCCCAGGCGGTGAACTTGACGCGGTCGGCGAGTGCGCCGCTCATCAGCGCCGGGGTCAGTACGGCGAACATCAGCTGGAAGAGGGCGAAGGCGTAGACGGGGATTCCCTCGTCGCCGCCCGTGAGCGTCTCGGGGGTGATGCCCTTCAGACCGATGTGGTCGAAGTTGCCGAGCAGTCCTCCACCGATGTCGTCGCCGAATGTGAGCGAGTACCCGTAGAGCACCCACAGCACGCTGACGATGCCGAGCGAGATGAAGGACATCATGAGCATGTTCAGGGCGCTTTTCACCCGGACCATGCCGCCGTAGAAGAAGGCCAGGCCGGGCGTCATCAGCATGACGAGCGCGGCACTGATCAATACGAATGCGGTATCTGCGCCATTCAAGGCCGGCGTCTCCTCGTGGGTGGGAAATACGGCCCGTGCGGATGCTCTTACTTCTGTGGGCCGACTAGTGGTCAGGAGATTGACGCGGGGTGATTTCGGTCGATGCCACCCGATGTTTCACGCCAGTGACGAAGTGGTCCGGGGTGTTACGCCTGGATGAACTGCCGTGTCGCGGGGTGTCTCGATGGCAGAATCCGGCCGCGGCACCCCGCCCGGGCGGCCTGGCGCGGGGGAAGCCGTGACGGCTGTACGGGCGAGGGCCGCCGCCGGGGATCAGAGGCGCGCGGGGACCGAACCGGGGCCCGGAATCACCCACGGGCCCCGCGAGGCGCTCCACGGGCCGTTCAGACGGCTTCCGCGGCCTCCGGAAGCTCCTCGCTGAGCTGCTCGGTCAGCTGGTTGATCTCGGAGACGTCCCCGAAGTCCCTGGTGGCCGTGGTCACCGTCTTGCGGAGCCGCGTGTTGACGCGCTCGGAGCGCACCTTCCTGGCGATGCCGAGCGCCTCCTTGAGAAGAGGGGTGGACCGCTCGGGCTCCTTCTGAAGGAGGTGGACGGTGGCCATCCCCACGAGGTTCAGCGCGTACGACCGCTGGTGCTCGTCGTCCTTCTCGAAGAGCTGGACGGCACGCTCCATGACGGGCTCGGCGAGCGAGGCGTACGTCGGGCTGCGCCCGGCGACGTAGGCGAGGTCCCGGTAGGAGTGCGCGTTCTCACCGTTGAGCTCGGCCTCGGAGAAGAAGCGGATCCAGTCGGGCTCCGGCTCGCCGTCGTCCCCGGCGTCGGCGAAGGTGTTCTCCGCCATCCGCACCGCGCGCTTGCACTTGCCGGGCTGCCCCATGTTGGCGTACGCCCGCGCCTCCATCGCGTACAGCATCGACTGCGTACGGGCCGTGGCGCAGTCCCTGCTGCCGTACTGGGCGAGGTGGATCAGCTCCAGGGCGTCGTCGGGGCGGCCGACATGGATCATCTGGCGGCTCATGGAGGAGAGGATGTACGACCCGAGGGCCTTGTCCCCGGCCTCTTTGGCGGCGTGCAGGGCCAGGACGAAGTACTTCTGGGCGTTGGGCTGGAGTCCCACGTCGTAGCTCATCCAGCCGGCCAGTTCGGAGAGTTCGGCCGCGCACCTGAACAGCCGCCGCGTCGTGACCTCGCACTGCGACTCCTGGAGCAGATCCGTGACCTCGTGGAGCTGGCCCACGACCGCCTTGCGGCGCAGCCCGCCGCCGCACTGGGCGTCCCACTGGCGGAACATCACCGTGGTGGACTCCAACAGGTCCAGTTCCGGCGCGGAGAGCCGCGAGGGGCGGCGTACGGCGGCCACGTCCGCGCCGTCCTGGTCGGCCGGCGACGTGGGCACCAGCCAGCGCTGCATCGGTTCGACGAGGGCGGGGCCGGCGGCGAGCGCGAGCGACGTCCCCAGGAAGCCGCGCCGGGCCAGCATCAGGTCGCTGCGCGAGAACTCGCTGATCAGCGAGACGGTTTGAGGCCCGGCCCAGGGCAGGTCGACGCCGGAGACCGACGGTGACTGGTGCGCGGAGCGCAGTCCGAGCTCCTCCACGGAGACGACGCTGCCGAAGCGCTCCGAGAACAGCTCCGCGAGGATGCGCGGGATGGGCTCCCGCGGCTGTTCGCCGTCGAGCCAGCGGCGTACGCGCGAGGTGTCGGTGCTGATGTGGTGGGCGCCCATCTGGCGGGCGCGGCGGTTCACTTGGCGCGCGAGTTCGCCCTTGGACCAGCCGCTGCGCCGGAACCACGAGCTCAACTGCTCGTTCGGGCGCTTGCCGGCAGCCGTACCGTCTGCGCCACTGCCGCCCACTGGAACGCCCCCATTCGCTGAAGCCCTGTCGCGCGAACTTCTACCAGAATGCCGTCACTTACGGTCTTCTGTCCGGAGATCGCGCTTCTTCGAACAGAGAACCGACTTGCCTGCGGCATAACCACGAACGTGCGACTCCCCACCGTTCGCGTACTCAAAGTAATCCTACGATCACCCCTCCGGTGAGGCGGATTCGATAAACGCCACCATTCGCCACCCCTTCGAATGAACTCGCCCGCGGCCAGGCGCGATTCACTTGTCGGTGACGATCAGGAACGGATGGAGCGGTGCACGTGGGGGCGCGCGACCCCGAACGCACCACCCCGGACGTCACCTCGCGCCATCGGAACGAGTGCGGCGGGCCCGGGCAGGACAGGAAGCCGACGGAGGGTCGCGAGAGAACTCCGCATCGTAACCACCGGAGAGTTCGACCCGTTGGAGGGGGCATGGGCTTCACGATCGGCGGGATCCGGGAGATGCGGTCCGTCGCACGCCGCCGGGGGCGCGGCACCGAATTCACGTCGGTGGTGGAGTACACCGGACTCTGGGGCTGGGACGTCGCCCCCGGCGCGCGTGCCGTGGCGGGCCGCTGCTCCTGTGGCGCGGCCGAGTGCCCGGCGCCGGGCGCGCATCCGCTGCAGCCCGGTCTGGAGGTCCCCGCGGGGGCCACACTGGACGATGCCGCCCACGCGTGGTCCCGGACGCCCGGAGCGGCCGTTCTGCTGCCCGTGGGGCGTGCTTTCGACATCATCGACGTCGCCGAACCGGCCGGCTGCCGCGCGCTGGTCAGACTGGAGCGGATGGGGCTGCCGCTCGGCCCCGTCGCCGTCACGCCGACGGGGCGGGCGTACTTCTTCGTCGCGCCCGGCGCCGCCGCCGAACTGCCGCACCTGCTCTACCGGATGGGCTGGGACGACGCCGGTCTCGATCTGCGCTGTCTGGGCGCGGGCGACCACGTCACCGCCCCGCCGTCCGACCTCGGCGGCCTCGGGCCCGTCCGCTGGCTCCGCCCGCCCGCCCTGGACACGGCGGGCGATCCGCCGCAGGCGCGACTGCTGCTCGGCACCCTGGCGTACGTCTGCCACCGCTCGCCCGGCCGCGACTGAACGGGACCCCGGCGGCGGTACCGGCGCCGGGCCACGCGGCGCCTCCGTACGAAGGGCCCCACCGCGCTGCCGCGGAAGGGCCCTTTCTTCGTACGCCGCTTCGTGAGCCGCCCCCTACGGCGCCGGGCTACGGCGGCTCGTACGGTGCGCACCGCGCCGGCGTTCAGCCGCCGTCGCTGGGTACTCCACCGGTCAGCCGTCGATGAGCGCGTCGACGAACGCCTCCGGCTCGAACGGCGCCAGATCGTCGGGGCCCTCGCCCAGTCCGATCAGCTTGACCGGAACACCCAGCTCCCGCTGGACCGCGATCACGATGCCGCCCTTGGCGGTGCCGTCCAGCTTGGTCAGCACGATGCCGGTGATGTCCACCACCTCGGCGAACACACGCGCCTGCACGAGGCCGTTCTGCCCCGTCGTCGCGTCCAGGACCAGCAGCACCTCGTCCAGCGGACCGTGCTTCTCCACCACGCGCTTGACCTTGCCGAGTTCGTCCATCAGCCCGGTCTTGGTGTGCAGACGCCCCGCTGTGTCGATGAGGACGACGTCGGCGCCCTCGGCGATGCCCTCCTTGACCGCGTCGAACGCGATCGACGCCGGGTCGCCGCCCTCGGGACCACGCACCGTACGCGCGCCCACCCGCTCGCCCCACGTCTGGAGCTGGTCTGCGGCGGCGGCGCGGAAGGTGTCGGCGGCGCCGAGCACGACCGACCGGCCGTCGGCCACCAGGACCCGCGCCAGCTTGCCGGTCGTCGTGGTCTTGCCGGTGCCGTTGACGCCCACGACCATCACGACGCCCGGGGTGTCCAGACCGCTCTCGGTCTTCACGGCGCGGTCGAAGTCCGTGCGCAGCAGCGCGAGCAGTTCCTCACGGAGCAGGGCCCGCAGCTCGTCGGGAGTGCGCGTACCGAGCACCCTGACCCGCTCACGCAGCCGCTCCACCAGCTCCTGAGTGGGCGCGACGCCGACGTCGGCGGTGAGCAGGGTGTCCTCGATCTCCTCCCACGTCTCCTCGTCCAGGTGCTCGCGTGAGAGCAGCGTGAGCAGCCCCTTGCCAAGGGTGTTCTGCGAGCGGGCGAGGCGGGCGCGGAGCCTGACCAGACGGCCGGCCGAGGGTTCCGGGATCTCGACCGCCACGGGCGGGGCGGCCACGACCGGGTCCTCGACGGCGGGCGGCGTCGCGGCCGCGTCCGGGCGGCCCGCCTCGTCGGTGGTGCGGCGGGATCCCTCCCGCGCCTCGTCGCCGACGTGCGGCTCGGTGGGAGGGGCCGTGATGGTCGGCGTACCCGACGGTCCCGAGGTCGGCGGCTTCTTCCTACGGCTGCTGACCAGGAGCCCGGTGATTGCGGCGACGGCGACCACGGCGATGACTACGGCAAGAATGACGATGTCCACCACGTCATCTTCGCAGGCGATGCCGCGCTTCGGCCGGTGGGGAGATTCCGGGCCCCGACGGGGCGGCGGATTCGCGGCCCCGGGGCCGTACGGCGGGGGACCTCAGCCCATCTCCTCCAGCGCCTTGCCCTTGGTCTCGGGAATCCACTTCAGGATGAAGAAGACCGAGAGCAGGGCGAAGCCCGAGTAGATCACGTACGCCCCCGACAGATCCCAGTCCGAGAGGGTCGGGAAGGTGACCGTGACGGCCCAGTTGGCGATCCACTGCGCCGACGCCGCCACGCCGAGCGCCGCGGCCCGGATCCGGCCGGGGAACATCTCGCCCAGCAGCACCCAGACGACGACGCCCCACGACAGCGCGAAGAAGAGCACGAAGGAGTGGGCGGCGAGGAGCGCCACGGTGCCCTGGGTGTTCGGGATGGAGATGTCGGTGCCGCTGCCGCTCTTGTAGGAGAACGCCCACGCCGCCAGGGCCAGCGAGACCGTCATTCCGGCGGAGCCGATGAGCAGCAGCGGTCGTCGGCCGATCCGGTCGACGAAGACCATCGCAATGACGGTGCCGATGATGTTGATGATCGAGGTGGTGAACGAGTAGAAGAACGAGCTGGTGGGGTCGATCCCGACGGACTGCCACAGCGACGCGCTGTAGTAGAAGATCACGTTGATGCCGACGAGCTGCTGGAGCGCGGAGAGGCCGATGCCGATCCAGACGACGGGCAGGAAGCCCACCCTGCCGAGCAGGTCCTTGAACGTCGGCTTGTGCTCCTGGTGAAGGTTGGCCTCGATCTCCCGCACGCGCGCGTCGAGATCGGCGTCCTTGTCCTCGACCTCGGCGAGCACGCCCCTGGCCGCCTCGTTCCTGCCGACGGAGACCAGGTAGCGGGGCGACTCGGGGATGGCGAAGGAGACCATGCCGTAGAGGACCGCCGGGACGACCATGACGCCGAGCATCCACTGCCAGGCCTCCAGGCCGCCGATCTCGCCGCGCTGGTCGCCGTCGGCGATCTGCAGGATGCCGAAGTTCACCAGCTGCGAGACGGCGATTCCCAGGACGATCGCCGCCTGCTGGAACGAGGCGAGCCGGCCGCGGTACGCGGGCGGTGAGACCTCCGCGATGTACGCGGGGCCGATGACGGACGCCATACCGATGGCGAATCCGCCGATGACCCGCCACATGGCGAGATCCCAGAGAGCGAACGGCAGCGCGGAGCCGACGGCGCTGACGGTGAACAGCGCGGCGGAGATCCGCATGCAGCGGATACGGCCGATCCGGTCGGCGATCCGGCCCGCCGTGGCCGCGCCGATGGCGCAGCCGATGAGCGCGGCGGCGATCACCTGGGCCAGCGGACCTGAGCCGATGTCGAAACGGCCCCTGATGGCCTCGACGGCGCCGTTGATGACGGAGCTGTCGTAGCCGAAGAGGAAGCCGCCCATGGCGGCTGCCGCGGTGATGAAGACGACGTGGCCGAGGTGCTCCGGGTGGGACTGTCCGCCGCCGGACCGCTGCGGCTTGGCTGTACTTGTCACATGGGGCTCCTGTGGCCGCCCGGAAGCTGCCCCGGACGTGGTGGGAAAGCCCCTCCAGTGGGGCACAGCTCCGCGCGGCCCACCACCCGGGGGTGGACGCACAGCGGAGGTGCGGGTGCTCGTCCGGGCACGCCTTCAGTGGAGGCGCTGGCTGATCACCTTGGACACGCCGTCGCCCTGCATGGACACGCCGTACAGCGCGTCGGCGACCTCCATCGTGCGCTTCTGGTGCGTGATCACGATCAGCTGGGAGCTCTCCTGGAGTTCCTGCATGATCCGGATCAGCCGCTGGAGATTGGTGTCGTCCAGCGCGGCCTCGACCTCGTCCATCACGTAGAACGGGCTCGGCCGCGCCTTGAAGATCGAGACGAGCAGCGCCACGGCGGTCAGCGACCGCTCGCCACCGGACAGCAGGGACAGGCGCTTGACCTTCTTGCCCGGCGGGCGGGCCTCGACGTCCACGCCGCTGGTGAGCATGTTGTCGGGATCCGTGAGGACGAGGCGTCCCTCGCCCCCGGGGAAGAGCCGCGAGAAGACGCCCTCGAACTGAAGGGCCGTGTCGCGGTACGCCTCCGTGAAGACCTGCTCGACCCGTTCGTCGACCTCCTTGACGACCTGGAGCAGGTCGGCGCGCGTCTTCTTGAGGTCTTCGAGCTGCTCGGAGAGGAACTTGTGCCGCTCCTCCAGCGCCGCGAACTCCTCCAGGGCGAGCGGATTCACCTTCCCGAGTTGCTGGTACGCCCGTTCGGCCGACCGGAGCCGCTTCTCCTGCTCGCCCCGTACGTAGGGCCGGGGCTGGTTGCGCGGGTCCTCGGGGTCCTCCGGCAGTTCCTCGCCCTCGGCGGGCAGGGACGGCGGTACGAGCTGGTCCGGGCCGTACTCGGCGATGAGGCCCGCGGGCTCGACGCCCAGCTCCTCCAGCGCCTTCACCTCCAGCTGCTCGATCCTCATCCGCTTCTCGGCGCCCAGGACCTCGCCCCGGTGCACCGAGTCGGTGAGCTTGTCGAGTTCGTTCTTGAGATCGCGCCCCTGGTTCCGCTCCGCGACCAGTTCCTGTTCGCGCCCCGCCTTCGCCGCCTCGGCCGCCGTGCGTTCCTCGTCGGCGCGTACGACCGACACCTCCACGTGCGCCAGCAGTTGTCTGGCGCCGGAGGCGACGGCCCCGGCGACGGCGGCCTCGTGGCGCAGTCTGGCCCGCCGGCGCTCCGCGCGGGCCCGCGCCTCGCGCTCGGCCCGGGCACCACGGTCGAGAGAGTCCGCGCGGCCCGCCAGCCCCTTGACGCGCTCCTCGTGGGTACGGACCTGGAGCCGCGCTTCCATCTCGGTCTGCCGGGCGTTGGCCCCGTCGGCGGCGAGCCGGTCGCGTACGGAGGTGTCGGGCTCCTCCTCGACGGGCGCCTCCTCGGCGACCAGCAGGCGCTCCGCCAGTTCCTCGGCCTCCTCCGTGGCCCGGTCCAGCGCGTCCTGGGCCTTGGCGGCGGCCGCCGAGGTCCGCTCGGCCTCGCCTGCGGCGCCTCTGGCCTGGCCGGCGAGACTGCCCAGCCGGCCGGACACTGCGGACTTCTCACGGTCGGCGGCCCGCCGCCGCTCCCCCAACTCCTCGACGAGCGCGGCGCATTCGCCACGCCGACCGGTCGCCCGGCGCTGCTCCTCGGCCAGTTCGCCGCACCGTACGGTGAGTTCGGCCAGCTCGGCGGCGGCCTCGTCGACGGATGCCTGCACTTCGAGGAGGCTGGGCGCCCCGGCGGAGCCGCCGTGCGCGAAGTGCGCGCCGAGGAGGTCGCCCTCCGCCGTCACGGCGGTCAGTCCGGGGCGCGCGGCGACCAGTTCCTCGGCGTCCTCCAGGGTGCCGACGACGACCATGTCCTGGACGAGGCGCCGTACGGCGCCCAGGAGCGCGTCGGGGCCCCGTACGAGGTCGACCACACGGGGTACGGCCGGATCGGTGGCCGTGACCTGCACGGGGCGGGTGGGGGTGGCGCCGTGGGCGTCACGGCCGTCCGCGAGGGCGGGGACCGCGCGCGCCCCGTCCGTCCGGCCGGGCGCGGCGCCGGAGGCGGCCGGGACGCCGCCGTCCCGGTGCGGCACCGGCCCCGTGTACGCCGCGCCGGTGGTGCTCGGTGCTGCGTCCGCGGCATCCCCCGCGCCGGCGGCAACCTGACCGGGCACGCCGGGCGCCGTACCGGATCCGCCCTCCCGGGACCGAGCACCGTCCTCCGATCCGCCGGGCGGCGTCGCCTGCCCCGGCACACCGGGCTCGGGCGCGGGAGTTCCGGCGCCGAGCAGCAGGGAGGCCCGACCCGCGTCCTCTTTACGGAGGAGGCGGATCGCCTCGGCCGCGGTCGTCGCGTCGGTCACCGCGATCGCGTCGGCCGCCGCGCCGAGCGCCGCCGCCACCGGGACCTCGAAGCCAGGCGTGACGGTGAGCAGTTCGGCGGCGGGACCCAGCAGGCCGGAGAGCCGGTCCCGCGCGCCCAGGAGCGCGCCGCTGCCGTCCTTGCGGCGCAGCCCGAGGGCGAGCGCGTCGTGCCGGGCGGAGAGCGCCGCGCGATCGCGTTCGGCCGCGGTGGCGGCCTCGCGCGCCGCCGTCAGGGCGCTCTCCGCGTCGCGCAGCGCCCGTTTGGCCTCGTCGTGCCGCTCGCCCAGCTCGTGGTCGTCGGCCTCCAGACCGTCGACCTCGGCCTTGAGCTGTTCGTACTCCTCCTGGGCGGTGACGGCGCGCTGCCGCGCCCCGTCACGGGCCTCGGCCAGCCGGCCGATCTCGGCCTGCGCCGACGCGGCGCGGCCGCGGGCGGCGTTCACCTGCCCGTTCAGCCGGGCAAGTCCTTCGCGCCGGTCGGCGATCGCCCGCGCCACGTCCTTCAGGCGGCGTTCCTCCGCCGCGAGCTCGCGTTCGAGGTCGGAGCGGTGCGCCACGGTGTCCTCCAGCGCGCGCTCGGCCGCTTCGAGCGCGGCCTCCAGCTCCGCCTCCTGCTCCCGGACGCGGGCGGCCTCGCGCTCCATGTCCTCGGGGTCCCGCCCGCGCCGTTCGTCCTCGGGCGCGGCGGTGGCGCTCTTGACCCGGGCGTCGGCCAGCGAGACGGTGCCCCGTACCCGCTCGGCGAGCTGGGAGAGTTCGTACCAGGTCTGCTGGGCGCGCTGGAGTCTGGGTGCCAGGCGCCGTACCTCGTCCTCCAGCTCGGCCTCGCGCGCCAGCGCGTTCCTCAGCCGGAGCTCGGCCTCCTCCTTGCGCTGCTTGAGCGCCGCCTCGTCGGCGACCTCTGTACGGAGGGCGTCACGCAGCTTCACGAGGTCGTCGGCGAGCAGCCGCAGCCGCGCGTCGCGCAGGTCCGCCTGGATGACGGCGGCGCGGCGTGCCACCGCGGCCTGCCGCCCCAACGGCTTGAGCTGTCGCCGCAGTTCGTCGGTCAGGTCCTGGACTCGCGCGAGGTTGGCCTGCATCGCGTCGAGTTTCCGCAGCGCCTTCTCCTTGCGCTTACGGTGCTTCAGAACGCCCGCGGCCTCTTCGATGAACGCCCTGCGCCCCATCGGATCGGCGTGCAGGACGGAATCGAGTTGTCCTTGACCGACGATGACGTGCATCTCGCGGCCGATACCGGAGTCGGAAAGCAGTTCCTGGATGTCGAGCAGCCGGCACGTGTCCCCGTTGAGTTGGTATTCGCTGCCGCCGTTGCGGAACATGATCCGCGTAATGGTGACCTCGGCGTAGTCGATGGGCAGCGCACCGTCGGAATTGTCGATGGTGAGGGAGACTTCGGCGCGTCCGAGCGGCGGCCGGCCCGTCGTGCCGGCGAAGATCACGTCCTCCATCTTGCCGCCGCGCAGTGACTTGGCCCCCTGCTCGCCCATGACCCAGGAAAGGGCGTCCACGACGTTGGACTTGCCCGAGCCGTTGGGTCCCACGACGCACGTGATGCCGGGTTCGAACCTCAGCGTCGTGGCGGAGGCGAAGGATTTGAACCCGCGCAGGGTCATGGCCTTGAGGTGCACGCCGCCGGACTCTACCTTCCCCACTTCGCCCGACGGCGGTTTCACCGCTGAATGAGGAGGGCACATCAGACGTGAGAAGTACCGGATTGACGGTGGGGGGAAAGACAGAAGGGACGCCGAAGCGTCCCTTGCATGTTCTCGCGAGAGTGTTTCTCACCTGACCCCGACGGGGGCTGCTGTCAGGTGAGCGCCGGCTCCGCCTGGGGTACGTCGAGGTCGATGCCGTCGAACGGCGAATCGCCATGGTGCTGTGCGGCGGCAGCGCTCAGCGCGTCATTCTCGGACTGGATCCGTACGAGCTCGGATTCGAGGTCCTGGACGCGCTGCTGAAGCCGTCGCATCTCGGCGAGGAGTCGCGGGTCAGAACCGCCGACGTAACCGAGAAGCGCCTTTGCCATGATGGATGGGCCTCCACACTGAGTGACCGACCGAAGCGGTGTGGGTCGTGAGGGATTTCCGCACCCGCACTGCCTGGCAGAGGTTCCGCACTGTGATTCTTACTGCCAAACAGCCAAGGTGCGCGGGGCTTCCAGAGTCTCACCAAAAAGTTTGACGGTCAACACGATCACAGCCCGTCATCGCCGGGCGGCCCAGGGGCGTACGTCCGCGTGCGGTGCGGCGGCGCCTCTCCTGCGGCCCCGGAGGGCGTGGAGATCATCGTTAACGCGGCAGCTTGGCACGGGAACGCGCTCCTTGGCAACCATTGGTCAATTCCTGCCGGAAGGGCTTGCCGGCGGCATACGGGCAGGCCGGACGCGGTCCGGCTCGGGCGCGTCCCCGCACACCTCGGCCCATTCAAGATCGAACAGGAATGATCGGGATCGTACGAGCCGCTTCGGAACACCGCGGCGCCGGTCGCGATCACCGGATGGCGAAGGTCTCGTATCCTCGGCGCGGTGTGCCCCAAATCTCAGTGACTCCGTCGACACGACCGGGCGTGTCGTCCGAACGAAGCCAGTCGAGCAAACGGTGGCAATTCTCACGTGATCCCTCCGCGACGACCTGTACCCGACCGTCGTCCAGATTCAGGGCGAAGCCCGTGAGGCCTCCGATCCCCAGTGCGTTTTCCCTGGTGAACCAGCGGAAGCCGACTCCCTGTACGCGACCGCGTACCCATGCGGTGATCCGCACGTCTTCGTTCATAGGTGCAAGCTAATGGGCCAATACCCGCGTGAGCACATCGCCCCCACCCCGCTTGGCGTACAGTCCCGTCGAAATGAGCCTCACTCGAATGGGTGAAGCACATTGACGTCATGAGCGGCGCGAGAGCAATCGCGCGAGCATCTGGGCACATCGAGGAAGGCGCAGCAGATGGGACGCCATAGTCGCTCGGCCGGCGCACCCGCCGCTGAGGACCACGCGGCCGGTGCGGCGGGTCGGCACCGCGGGCGGGGCCGGGGCCGGAAGAAGGGTATCGGCGGCCCCGTACGCACCGGGCTGCTCGGTGCCTCCGCCGCGATGGCCATGGGAGCCGTAGCCGTGGCATCCGGGCTGCTGCCCGGCGGGGAGCAGTACACCGTCGGCGGTGGCAATCTCCCGGGCGAGCAGGTGCGCACCGCGGGCGCGCCCGAGCTCCAGCAGCAGGGTGGCTCGACCGCCGAGCCCACCGACGGGGCGGCGGCGTCACCGAGCCGTGGCGACGACCGGCCGGGTACGCCGCCGAAGTCCGAGCGGTCGACGCCGGAGAAGCCGTCCGCGTCCCCGAGCGCGTCGAAGCCCGCGAAGACGCCGGAGAGCGATCCCACCCGGAGCCGGGGCCAGGAGACGGGCGACAGCCCGTCCAGCAGCGCGCCGGCGCCCGCGAAGACCACCGACCGGGCCACACCGCCGCCGCAGACGCCCCGCCCCTCCGTATCCGCCCCGGCCAACGCCGAGGCGGAGGTCCTCGCGCTGGTCAACGAGGAGCGGGCGAAGGCCGGCTGTCAGCCGCTGCGCGCCGACAAGGCCCTGGACGATCTCGCCGAGGCCTTCAGCAAGGACATGGCGGACCGCGGCTTCTTCGGCCACACCGACCCGGACGGCGACACCCCCTGGGACCGCGCCGACCAGGCGGGAATCACCAATCTGGGCGGTGAGAACATCGCCCGGGGCCAGGCTGACGCCCAGGCGGTGATGGCGTCCTGGATGGCGAGCGAGGGCCACCGCGAGAACATCCTGAACTGCGACTACAGGACCATAGGCATCGGCGCGCACTTCGCGTCGGGCGGCCCGTGGTGGACGCAGGACTTCGGCTTTTGAGCCGTCGCGGCGTCCACGTCCGCCCACCCGCCGTGCTCCGACCCGTGCCACCGGACGAGGCCCGCGACAGTTCCGTGTCGCGGGCCTCGTCCGTGTCATGGCGGGGCGGGGCGGACACGGGCCCCGTTACGGGGCGGGACGGGGCGGGCGTTGGCAGCGGGGGCAGAAGTAGCTCGACCTGTTCATCCAGGGGCGCCGCCGGATGGGGGTGCCGCAGCGGCGGCACGGCTCGCCCTCGCGGCCGTACGCGTCCAGCGACCGGTCGAAGTAGCCGGACTCGCCGTTCACATTGACGTAGAGGCTGTCGAAGCTGGTGCCGCCGACCGCCAGCGCCGCGTTCATCACGTCGCGCACGTGGCCGAGCAGTTCGACCGAGCGGGTGCGGGGCAGTGAGTCCGTCGGCCGGTCGTAGTGGAGCTTGGAGCGCCACAGCGCCTCGTCCGCGTAGATGTTGCCGACGCCGCTGATGAGGGACTGGTCGAGCAGCGCGCGCTTGACCGTCGTACGGCGCAGACGCAGCGCCGTGTGGAAGGCGGCGTCGTCGAATGCCGGGTCCAGCGGGTCGCGCGCGATGTGGGCGATGACGTCGGGCAGCCCGTCGGGGGTGTTCTCGTGCAGCGAGAGCCCGCCGAAGGTGCGCTGGTCGACGAAGCGGAGTTCGGTGCCGAGATCGTCGTCGAAGCGGATCCGGATCCGCAGGTGCTTCTCGTCCGGCGCGGCTTCCGGCTGTACGAGGAGCTGGCCGCTCATGCCGAGGTGCCCGAGGATCGATGCGTCGGTGTCGGCGAGCGGCAGCCAGAGGTACTTGCCGCGGCGCCGGGCGACGCCGAACCGGTGCCCCTTGAGGCGGGCGGCGAAGTCCTCGCCGCCGGCCAGGTGGCGCCGTACGGCGCGCGGGTGCAGCACCTGTGTCTCGGCCACCGTCCGCCCCGCGACCCAGCGTTCGAGTCCGCGCCGTACGACTTCGACCTCGGGCAGCTCGGGCACGGTGCTCCTTCAGGGGGCGGCGGTTTCAGCGGCTTCGGAGGTCAACTGGGCGAACACGGGGCGGGAGTTGGGGGGCAAAGCGGATCGGCCGGCGGCGCGGTCACGAGCTGCGCCCCTCGTGCCGTGACGACACAAGGGGCGCACCGGAAGGGAACGGAACGGAAGGGATCAGGACTTGGCCACGTCGGCGGATTCCGGAACCGCCACCGAAGAGGTGTCGGCGGCCTCTTCAACGTCGGCCCCGGCCTCGTCCACGGGTTTGGCCGCTGACACGGTCTCGGCCTCGACGGCCGCCTTCGCCGCGGCGGCCCGTTCGTCCGCGTCCGCGCGGATGGACCGCCACGCGGTCTCGGCCGCCTGCTGTTCCGCTTCCTTCTTGCTGCGGCCGGTGCCGGTGCCGTACGAGACACCACCGACGCGGGCGGCAGCGGTGAAGGTCTTCTCGTGATCCGGGCCGGTCTCCGTGACGAGGTACTCGGGTACGCCGAGGCTCTCCGCCGCGGTCAGCTCCTGGAGACTGGTCTTCCAGTCCAGACCGGCACCGAGGTTGGAGGACTTCTCGATGAGCGGGTCGAAGAGCCGGTGCACCAGCTCGGACGCCGCGTCGAGGCCCTGATCGAGATAGACCGCGCCGATCACCGCTTCAAGGGTGTCGGCGAGGATGGACGCCTTGTCCCGGCCTCCCGTGCCCTCTTCACCGCGGCCGAGCCGGATGAAGGAGCCGAGTTCGAGGCCGCGCCCCACTTGTGCCAGCGCACGCGAATTGACCACCGCGGCCCGCAGCTTGGCCAGTTGGCCCTCGGGCAGGTCGGGGTGGATGCGGTACAGCGTGTCGGTGACCACCAGTCCGAGCACCGAATCCCCGAGGAATTCGAGCCGCTCGTTGGTGGGCAGACCGCCGTTCTCGTACGCGAACGAGCGATGGGTCAGCGCACGCACCAGAAGGGCGGACTCCAGCTGATAGCCGAGCCGCCCTTCCAGAAGCGTGTGGGACGAGGCTGTGCTGACGTTGTCTGCCTTCTTGGCACTGGACAGTTCAGACATCGAGCCTCTCACCAGCCGCTCAGACCTCGAGGACCTGGCGCTTGTTGTAGGTGCCGCAGCTCGGGCACGCGATGTGCTGGAGCTTCGGCTCCTGGCAACGCTCACACGAAACCAGGGTGGGGACCGCAGCCTTCCACTGCGACCGGCGGTGGCGCGTGTTGCTGCGCGACATCTTCCGCTTCGGAACAGCCACGGCTACTTCTCCTGCTTCTCGTCGGCGCCGTCGTCGGCGCCGCCCATGTTGTCCTTCTCGCCGTCCTTGATGGTTTCGGCGAGTCCTTGCAGTGACGCCCACCGGATGTCGACGGCGTCGTGGTGATGGTCCGGGTTCTCGTCCAGCCTGATCCCGCATTCGGAACACAGACCGGCGCAACTCTCCCGGCACACCGGCTGCATCGGCAGTGCGAGCACCACCGCATCGCGCAGCACGGGCTCGAGGTCGAACAGTCCGTCCTCGATGTAGAGCCTGTCCTCGTCGTCCTCGGCGTCGTCGGCCGGTTCCGCCTGCTTGCTGCGGCCCCGGTCGTCGGCGTCAGGGTACGAGAACATCTCCTGGAAGTCCGCTGCCACGTCCTGGCGCACCGGCTCCAGACACCTTACGCACTCCCCCTCGGCGGTCGCACGGGCGGTGCCCGTCACGAGCACACCCTCCATGACCGATTCGAGGCGGATCCCGAGCTCCACCGGTGCGCCCTCCGGCACTCCGATGACTCCGTCGATGCCGAAGTCCTTGGGCGCCGCCGCGGAGCGGGTCAGCCGCTTGAGCGCACCAGGACGGCGGCCCAGCTCGTGTGTGTCGAACACGAGGGGGTCGCGGTGGTCGAGGCGGGCGTTCAGGGCTGTTCCAACTTTCGAGTCGTGGAGTGGGCCGCCATGTCGCGTACGAGGCGGGCGGCGGCCGGATCGCGGACATCACGCGACCGAAGAACCAGGATACTTGACCGGCCGCCGTTGGCCCAATCCGCCCTTACGGGGCGGCCGGGGACCGCACGGCGTGGATCGCGGGGCTCAGCGTCCCTGCTCGTACCGGCGCAGCTGTTCGATGTCGATCATGCTGGTATCGAACAGGCTGGTCTCGTCGAGCGCGCCCTGCGGGTCCTGCGCCTGCTGCTGGTGCGGCTGCTGCCCACCGTGGGTGTCGGGGTGCTGCTGCCAGCCCTGCGCCGCCTGGTCGTAGTTCTGCCCGTAGCCCTGGCTGTAGTTCGGGTCGTAGCCGGCCGGGTCGTAGGCCGGCTGCTGGGACTGCTGGTACGCGTACGGGTCCTGCTGCTGGTAGGCGTAGGCGTCCTGCTGCTGGTAACCGCCGTAGGAGGCGTCCGCGTACCCCTGCGCGGCGGGGTCGGCGTACTGCTGCGGGGCCTGCGCCTGCGCCGGGACCGGGATCTGGACCGGCTGCTCGGGGGGCCGCGGCGGGGACTGCGGCTCCATCGGCGGGTGCGGGGGCGGCCCGGCTCCCTCGGGCGGCCGCTCCCCCGACAGTCCGGCGAGGCCGGACAGGTAGTCCGCGTCGCTCATGTGCCCCTGCCGCCCCGCCGCGTCCTGCTCCGCCATGTGCAGGCCCAGGTCGTCAGTGGCGACCCGGCCGTGCAGCTTCTGCCGGCCGCGGCCGACCGCGTCCAGGGTCTTGGAGAGGACGGCCTCGAAGGCGCCGAGCTTGGCGTCCACGTACTCGTCCGCGCGACGGATCAGGGTGCCGGGGTCGGCGCTGTACTCGGGGGCGTCCTCGTCGGCGTAGCCCTCCTCGTCCAGGCCGGGCCCGCGGCCGAGCAGCTTCTCGCGGCCACGGTCGACGGAGCCGATGGTCTTGTTGAGCACGACCTCGAAGTTCGCGAGCTTGGAGTCCACGTAGTCGTCGGCCTCGGCGCGGATCTCGTCGGCGTCCCTGCGGGCCTCGGCGAGGATGCGGTCCGCCTCCTCCTGGGCGGTGCGGGCGATCACCGTCTCGGAGATCAGCGTGGACCGCTCCGTGTGGGCCGCGGCGACGATGCGCTCCGCCTCCTGGCGGGCCTGCTCGGAGAGCTGCTCGTGGCCGCCGAGGAGCTCCTGCGCCTGGGCGAGCGAGCCGGGCAGGGCCTCCCGTACCTCTTCGAGCAGCGAGAGCAGTTCGCCGCGGTTGACCACGCAGGAGGCCGACATGGGCATGGAACGGGCGTTCCCCACCGCGTCGACGATCTCGTCGAGCTTCTTCTGCACGTCCACCGTGTGCTCGCCACTCTCTACAGCCGGGTTGGAGACGGACGCAACGACTGTACGGCCAGTCGGTGCACCGCCGACACCAGGTGACGGACCGTCAGTTACGGGGCCGGTCCGCCGCCCCGTGCCGCGCCCCGTCCGTCAGCGCTTCCCGAGGCGCTCGGTCAGCGCCTCGTGCACCAGCGGAGGCAGCAGGTGGGAGACGTCTCCGCCCCAGGTCGCGACCTCTTTGACCAGCGAGGATGAGAGGAAGCTGTAGATGGGGTTGGTCGGCACGAAGAGGGTCTCGACGCCGGACAGGCCGTTGTTCATCTGGGCCATCTGCAACTCGTAGTCGAAGTCGCTGACCGCCCGCAGGCCCTTGACGATGGCCGGGATGTCGCGCTGTTTGCAGAAGTCGACGAGGAGGCCGTGGAAGGACTCCACCTCGACGTTGCCGAACTCGGCGGTGACACGCCGGATCAGATCGATCCGCTCGTCGACCGTGAACAGCCCCTTCTTGGACTGGTTGATCATCACGGCGACGTGGACGACGTCGTACAGCTTGGAGGCACGGCCAATGATGTCGAGGTGACCATTGGTGATGGGGTCGAAGGACCCCGGACAGACGGCGCGGCGCAACTGAATTCCCTCGCTCTCCGGTCCGGTCATCGGGCGTCTTCGGGTGCGGCGGCGCGACCGTACCAAAGGGTTCCCTCGCCGTAGCGGCGCGCCCGCAACGGTTCGAAGCCCCTCGGCCAGGTGAACTCCCCACCTCTGGTGCTGCGCTCCACGGTGGCGACGGCTTCGTCGTTGAGCCAGCCCCCCGAACGGAGTGTGAGCAGGATCTCGCGAAGATCGTCGTCGGTGACGGCGTACGGCGGGTCGAGGAAGACGACGTCGTACGGGGCTCCGGGGGGCGGTCCTGTCACGATCTGTTCGGCTTTGCCCGTACGGACGTCGGCACCCGGCAGCCCGAGGGCGCGGACGTTGTCCCGGACGGTACGGACCGCCCTGCCGTCCGCCTCCACAAGGAGGGTGTGCGCGGCGCCCCGCGAGAGGGCTTCCAGGCCGACGGCGCCGGAGCCGGCGTACAGATCGGCGACGCGCAGCCCTTCGAGCGTCCCGAGCAGCGCCTCCCAGGTGGAGAAGAGACCTTCGCGCGCCCGGTCGGAGGTGGGGCGGGTTCCGTTGCCCGGGGGGACGGCGAGACGGCGCCCGCCGGCGGCGCCGGCGATCACGCGGGTCATGGGTGTCGGGTCCTCGGTTCGTGGGGTGCGCGGATGGCGGGACGGCTCGGTGCGCGCGGACCGCCGGTGGGCGGTACGCGCGCCGTCACCCACGATATGGCGTCGCTCCCGGTACGGCCCGCCGGGGAGGGAGCCCCGGAGGCCCCGGAGCCCCGCGCAGGGCCGCTGAGCGGGCCTGTGGGAGCCGTTCAGCCCTTGTCCAGGTACCGCTCCCGCTCCGAGTCCAGCAGCGCGTCCAGTGCCGTACGCAGCTCGGGGAGGGTGTCGAGCTCCGGGTCGGCGGCGACGACGGCGACGGCCTCCTCCCTGGCCGCCGCGATGACCTCCTCGTCCTCGATGACCGCGAGCATCCGCAGCGAGGAGCGGACCCCGGACTGGGCCTGGCCGAGGACGTCGCCCTCGCGGCGCTGTTCGAGGTCGATCCGGGAGAGCTCGAAACCGTCCAGGGTCGAGGCGACCGCGCCGAGCCGGGCCCGTGCGGGGCTGGCCTCCGGCATCTCCGAGACCAGCAGGCACAGACCCGGGGCGGAGCCACGGCCCACCCGGCCGCGCAGCTGGTGGAGCTGCGAGACGCCGAACCGGTCCGCGTCCATGATCACCATCGCTGTGGCGTTGGGGACGTTGACTCCGACCTCGATGACGGTGGTGGCGACCAGGACGTCCACGTCGCCCGCGGCGAAGCGGCGCATCACGTCGTCCTTGTCGTCGGGCTGCATACGGCCGTGCAGCACCTCGACGCGGAGGCCCGACAGCGGTCCGGCGGCGAGCTGCCCGGCGATCTCCAGCACGGCCAGCGGGGGGCGTTTCTCCCCCTCGGCCTCGGCCGTCTTCGCCGCGGCCTTCTTCTTGGGCTCGTCCTCGCCGTCGCCGATACGGGGGCAGACGACGTACGCCTGATGCCCCTTGCCGACCTCCTCGCGCACCCGTTCCCAGGCGCGCGCCAGGAAGTGCGGCTTGTCCTGGGCCGGTACGACATGGGTGGCGATCGGGGAGCGCCCGGCGGGGAGCTGGTCGAGGACGGACGTCTCCAGGTCACCGAAGACGGTCATGGCGACCGTGCGGGGAATGGGCGTCGCCGTCATGACCAGCAGATGCGGCGGCTGCTTGCCCTTGGAACGAAGGGCGTCGCGCTGCTCCACACCGAAGCGGTGCTGCTCGTCCACGACGACCAGCCCCAGGTCGTGGAACCGCACCTTGTCCTCGATCAGCGCGTGCGTGCCGATCACGATGCCGGCCTCGCCGGTGACCAGGTCGAGCAGTGCGTGCCGCCGCGCCGCGGCTCCCATGGAGCCGGTGAGCAGCACCACCTTGGTGGCGGCCTCGGCGCCGCCGAGCATGCCTCCCTCGGCCAGCTCCCCCATCATCTCGGTGATCGAGCGGTGGTGCTGCTGGGCGAGCACCTCGGTCGGCGCGAGCATGGCGGCCTGACCGCCCGCGTCCACCACCGTGAGCATCGCGCGCAGCGCGACCATCGTCTTGCCGGAGCCGACCTCTCCCTGAAGGAGGCGGTGCATCGGATGCTCGGTCGCCAGATCGCCGAAGATCTCGCGTGTGACGTTCAGCTGGCCCTCGGTGAGGGTGAAGGGCAGCTTGGCGTCGAAGGCGTCGAGCAGGCCACCGGCCACCGGACGCCGCGCCATCGCGGGGAGTTGGGCGTCCGCGTGCCGCCGTCGGGCGAGGGCGACCTGGAGCACGAACGCCTCGTCCCACTTGAGCCGGTCCCTGGCCGCCGCGACATCGGCCTTGGTGTCGGGCCGGTGGACCTTCAGCAGCGCCTCGGGCAGGGGGACGAAGCCCCGCCCCTCGCGCAGGGACGGCGGCAGTGGGTCGACGGCCTCGGTGGCCCTCGGCAGCACGGCGTCGACCGCCTTGGTGATCTTCCAGGACTCCAGCCCCTTGCAGGCCGGGTAGATCGGGATCAGCTTGCCCGCGAAGGCGTCCACGGCCTCGTCGCCGCCGTCCCTGCCGAGCGGCACGTACGTGGGATGGGCGAGCTGGAGCTTCCGGTTGAACATGGAGACCTTGCCCGCGAACATGCCCCGGCTGCCGGGCAGCAGCTCCTTGTGCGGCTTGTGGATCCCCCGGCCGAAGAAGACCAGTTGGAGCCGGCCGCTGCCGTCGGTCAGGGTGATCTCCAGCCGCTGGCCCCGGCCGCCGTTGAACTTCAGCACGCGTGAGTCGGCGACCTGGGCGACGACCGTCACGTCCTCGTCCAGCGGGAGGTCGGCGAGGCGGGTGAGCTGGCCCCGCTCCTCGTACCGCCTCGGGTAGTGGTGCAGCAGGTCACCGACCGTGCGCAGATCGAGCTGCTCGGCCATCACCTTCGCGGTGGCGGGGCCGAGCGTCTTCTTGAGGGATTCATCCAGCGCGGACACGCGATCCATTGCACACCACATCACTGACATCCGTCGCGCACCGGTGGACAACCCCAGGTCGCGGGCGGGTCAGGGGCACCGGAGGACCGGGGCGGTGCGGGGGCGACCGGCGCGGCGGCGGCGCAGTGCCTGGTCAGCGGGTTTTCGCGCGGACCTCGGTGACGGCGGTGAGCAGGACGGCGGAGTCCTCCAGGGCCTCCAGGCCGTGCCGTTCGTGCGGAACGGGGCCCACCTGCCCGGCGATCATGTCCTGGTCGCCGGACTTCTTGGTGACCCGTACCCGGCCGTGCAGCACCTGGAGGCTGGCCGCCGGGGGCGCGTTGTGCTCGTCGAGGGACGAGCCGGAGGTCAGCGCGATGACCGTCTGCCGCAGTGGACCGTCGTGCAGGAAGAGATGCGCGCTCCGGCCGTGGGCGCTGGCGCGCGCGTCGTCGAGCTGATGGCGGGCGAGTGCGGTCAGGTCGTCCATCGGTGGGCCTCTCACCTCGGGCGGTGCGCGCGTCTGTCGGGGTGCGCCTACCCACCATCGTCACAGGTACCGCGCCCCGTGCAAGCCGTGGCCACCACGCGGTGGGGGGACGTACCGGGGCCTCGTGGGGCGTCCTACTCGACGCCGATCAGCAACGGCACCGACTGGCGGCCTCCTCGGTAGACGACCGTGTCCACGGCCAGGTGCCCGTCCCGTACGTATCGCTCCAGCCGTTCGGCCAGGGTGTCGGGCACGTCCTCGCCGAGCACGAGGGTGACCAGTTCGCCGCCCGCCGACAGCATCCGGTCCAGGACGCTCTCGGCGGTGGCCGCGAGTTCGGCGCCGATCACCGCGACGTCGCCGTCGATCAGCCCCAGCAGGTCCCCGGCCTGGCAGATGCCGGCCATGGTCCAGGACTGCCGCTCCGCGACGGCCAGTTCGGCGTAGCGGGTGGCCCCGGCGGCCGAGGTCATGGCGACCACGTCCTCGTCGAAACGGCGGTCCGGCTCGTGCACCGCGAGGGCGGCGATGCCCTGGACGGCCGCCCTGGTCGGGATGAGGGCGACCCGGATGCCCTCGGCGCGGGCCTGTTCGGCGGCGGCAGCGGCGGTGTGGCGCAGCTCCGAGTCGTTCGGCAGGAGCACCACCTCGTGCGCGTGGGCGCGCCGGATGGCCTCGACCAGCTCGCCGCTGGCCGGCGGCTCCCCGGGGCGCGCGAGCACCGTCGTGGCCCCGGCCCCGGCGCACAGACCGGCGAGACCTTCGCCCGGTACCACGGCGACCACGGCGCGCTGCGCGCGCTCCCGGTGGTGCGCGGCGGCGGCGGCGAAGTGCGTGATGCGGATGCGGTACGGGCGTCCTGCCTCGACCCCGGCCTCGACGGCGGCGCCCGCGTCGTCGACGTGCACGTGGACGTTCCACAGGCCGTCGCCGCCGACCACGACGAGCGAGTCGCCCAGGGCGTCGAGCCGGCGGCGGAGCCGGTCGATGCCCGCCTCGTCGGTCTCCAGGAGGTAGATGACCTCGAAGGCGGGCCCCGGGGAGCCGTCGTCGGCCTCGCAGGACTCCGCGACGGCGGGCAGGTGGTGCGGGCGGGCGCCCGGCGCGACGCGGGCCGGGGCGTCGCCCGTGACGGCCTCCACGAGTGCGGCGAGGACGGCGAGCAGGCCCCGTCCGCCGGCGTCGACCACTCCGGCGCGGCCGAGGACGGCCAGCTGCCCCGGTGTCGCGTCGAGCGCGACGCGGGCCCCGGCGTATGCGGCGTGAGCGACGGCGCCGCTGCCGTACGCCGCACCGCCGCCGCCCGTGCCGCCCGCCCCGTCGCCCGCCGTGCGCGCGGCGGCGTCGGCCGCCGCGGCGGCCACTGTGAGGATCGTCCCGTCGACCGGATGCGCGACGGCCTCGCGCGCCAGCTGGGCCGCTCTGCGCAGCGCCCTGGCCAGCTGGTCGCCGCCGTCCTCCGCCCCGGCCCCGGTCGCCGCCCCGGCACTGCTCCCGTCCTCGCCCAGCACCTCGGCCACGCCCCGCAGCAGTTGGGCCAGGATGGTGCCCGAGTTTCCCCGCGCCCCGATCAGCGCCCCGTGCGCCATGGCGCGTACGGCGTCGGGCAGATCCGGTACGGAGGACCCCGTGGCGTGCGCGTCGAAGACGGCCTCGACGGCCCGCACGGCGGACTCCACCGTCAGATAGAGATTGGTTCCGGTGTCCCCGTCGGCGACCGGATAGACGTTGATCGCGTCGATCTCCTCGCGGTCCCGGCCCAGGGCGTCCAGCGCCAGCGAGCACCAGGTACGTACCGCTGCGGCGTCGAGGGTCTGCGGCACCTGGGGGTCCTCCTTGACTGCCTGGGGCTGCGAACTGCACCGCAGGGTAGTCCGCCCGCGCCGTCGTGGCAGGTGGGAGAGGGGCCGGGACGGGGACGGGTCCGGACATGGTAGTTTCGTTCAACCGGATCGGGCGTTGTATGCTCCTCCGGTTGCCCGTCGAGAGTCGGGCCTCCTCCCCCGGCGCAGCCGACATCGGTCAATGATTCTGCGGCGCCGGAATTCACCGTAAGTGCATCTGAAGTCTTTGGAGTGACCCGTGGCTGCCAACTGCGACGTCTGCGGCAAGGGGCCGGGCTTCGGCAACAACATTTCGCACTCGCACCGCCGTACGTCCCGTCGCTGGAACCCGAACATCCAGCGCGTGCGTGCCGTGGTCGGTCGGACGCCGAAGCGGCTCAACGTCTGCACATCGTGCATCAAGGCCGGCAAGGTCTCGCGCTGACGTTCTCGTCGTAGCGCAGCCCCTGCGGTTGCCTTGGGAGCCGGTCCACCTCGGTGGACCGGCTCTCTGCCGTTCCCGCCTCGCGCGGCACGGCGTGTGCCGCGCCCCGTACCGCACGCCCTTCCGTGCCCAACTGCCGCACCGTGTTCGCGGAGTTGGGCACCGGGCCAGGGCGACCGGCAACAAGCCGGGAGGCTCAGCGGAAGCGCCAGGCGTGGTCCACGGGGCCGATGCCGCCGCCCAGCGGGAAGCCGGCGGCGATCGCCCCCGTCACGTACCGCTTCGCGGCGACGACGGAGTCCAGGACCCCCTGCCCCGTCGCCAGCCCCGCCGCGATCGCGGAGGCGAGCGTGCAGCCGGTCCCGTGCGTGTGGCGGTTGTCGTGGCGCGGTGCGCGCAGCCAGTGTTCCTCGTTGCCGTCCGTCAGCAGGTCCACGGCGTCCCCCGGCAGATGCCCGCCCTTGATCAGCGCCCAGCGGGGCCCGAAGGCGAGTACGGCGGCGGCGGCGCGCGGCATCCCCGCCTCGTCCCGCACCTCCACACCGGTCAGCTGCGCGACCTCGTCGAGGTTGGGGGTGGCGACGGTCGCGGTCGGCAGCAGCCGCTTCCGTACGGAGTCCAGGGCGGAGGCCGCCAGCAGCGGATCCCCGTGCTTGGAGACCCCGACCGGATCGACCACCACGGGGACATCGGTCCCGGCGAGGAGCTCCGCGACGGTCTCCACCAGCGCCACCGACGAGAGCATGCCGGTCTTCACCGCCTGGACGCCGATGTCGTCCACGACGCTGTGGTACTGGGCCCTCACCGCCTCCTCGGGCAGGTCCCAAGCGCCCTGCACGCCGCGGGAGTTCTGCGCGGTGACGGCGGTGAGCACGCTCATGCCGTGGACGCCGAAGGCCAGCATGGTCTTGAGGTCCGCCTGGATTCCCGCACCGCCACCGGAGTCGGACCCGGCGACGGTGAGAACACGGGCGGGTACGCGGACGGGCCCGGAGAACGCGGCGGACTCGGGGGATATGGCCATGCCCCCGAATCTACTGGCCCGCCGGCCCCGGCCTCACGCCGTGCCCCCGAAGTGGTCCCAGCCGCCCTTGCTCGTCCACGGCGCCCCGTCGACCGTCACCTGCGGCAGCGCCGACGGGTTGAGGACCTCGCCGATCACCTTCCACCTCGCGGGCAGCTTGGCGTCCGGTGGGAACGCCGCGACGATCGCGTGGTCCTCTCCCCCGGTCAAGACCCACTGGAGCGGGTCCACACCCACCGCCTGCCCGATGTCGCTCATCTGCGAAGGAATGTCGATGAGCCCCGACCGCAGATCGATACGGACCTTGCTCGCGTCGGCGATGTGTCCGAGATCGGCCACGAGGCCGTCGCTCACGTCCGTCATCGCCGTGGCGCCGAGCCCCGCCGCCGCGGGCCCCGCGTGGTACGGCGGTTCCGGACGCCGGTGCGCCTCGACGAAGGCACGGGGTGACCGGAATCCGCGCGACAGCACCGCGTGCCCGGCCGCGGACCAGCCCAACCAGCCGGTGTAGGCGACGACATCGCCCGGCTGCGCGCCCGACCTCGTCACCGGTTCGTGGTTGCGCAGATCGCCGAGCGCGGTGATCGCGAGGGTGATCGTCTCGCCCCGTACGACGTCGCCGCCGACCACCGCGGCGCCCGCGACCTGGCACTCGTCGCGGATGCCGTCCATCAGCTCGGTGGGCCAGGTGACCGGGAGTTCGGCCGGGACGACCAGGCCGAGCAGCAGCGCGGTCGGGACCGCCCCCATCGCAGCGATGTCGGCGAGGTTCTGCGCGGCGGCCTTCCTGCCCACGTCGTAGGCGGTCGACCAGTCGCGGCGGAAGTGCCGCCCCTCAAGGAGGACGTCCGTACTCGCCACGACCCTGCGGTCGGGTGCGGCCACCACCGCGGCGTCGTCGCCCGGCCCGAGCCGGACCGCCGGGGTGGTGGTGAGCCGGGAAGTGAGCTCCCTGATGAGTCCGAACTCCCCCAACTCGCCCACGGTGCCCTTCACCGAGTCCCACCTCTCGTCGTGCGGCCGGCTGAGCCGGCCGAGCTGTACGTCAACTTCACTGCCCGGTACGTCACGCCGCCGGTGCCGCGGTACGCGGAGGTCTCCCCGCGGCACTGGGTGACGCGATAACGTGGCGTCCCTTCCCCCCACAAGATCCTCGTGGCCGCCCTGGAGGTTCCGTGGTACAGGCGTACATCCTTATTCAGACCGAGGTGGGCAAGGCGACGATCGTCGCCGAGACCATCGCGAAGATCCCTGGAGTGATACAGGCCGAGGACGTCACCGGTCCCTATGACGTGATCGTGCGCGCCCAGTCCGACACCGTGGACGACCTCGGCCGCATGGTGGTCGCCAAGGTCCAGCAAGTGGACGGCATCACCCGCACCCTGACCTGCCCGGTCGTGCACCTGTAGCCCCCGTCTACGCTTGGCCGGTGACCTTTCCGATGCGCAGGCTATCCGGCCCCCGGCTCGCCCGCCTGTCCGCCGTCCTCGTGCTCGCCGCGGCAGTCGGCTGCTCCGCCGCGGACGCCCCGGCAAAGGTCCCGGTTCCCAGCCCGCCGGCGGAGGAGGCGGCGTTGTGCCGCGCACTGGCCGAGGAGTTGCCGAAGACCGTCGCGGGGCACGACCGGAGTGATCCGGAGCCGGGTTCCGAACTGACCGCCGGGTGGGGGGACGCCGCGATCGTACTGCGCTGCGGCGTCCCCCGCCCCGAGCGGATGAGCGACCCCCAGGCGGAGGCCGTGGACGTGGACGGCGTCAACTGGCTGCTGGAGGAACGGGATTCGGGGCCCCGGTTCACCACGACGTACCGCAGGACGTATGTCGAGGTCACCCTGGACGAGCGGTTCACGCACGACATCGGTCCGCTCGCGGCCTTCGCGGCGCCGGTCGCCGACACGGTGCCGCCCAGCCTGTAGCGCGAGCCCCGGCGGCCGCGGCTCCGTTACCGCCCCGTACCGCCCGCGCCGCGCCCTCAGCGCAGGCCGGTCGGGCGGCGCAGCGCCGCCTGGATCAGCCGGTCGATCAGCTCCGGGTAGCCGACGCCGCTCTCCTGCCACATCCGCGGGTACATCGAGATCGGCGTGAAGCCCGGCATGGTGTTGATCTCGTTGATCACGAAACCGCCGTCCTCCGTGAGGAAGAAGTCCGCGCGGACCAGTCCCTCGCAGGACACGGCGTCGAACGCCTCCACCGCGAGCCGCTGGACCTCGGCCGTCTGCTCCTCCGTAAGAGGCGCGGGCACCAGTCCGGTGGCGGCGTCGATGTACTTCGCCTCGAAGTCGTAGAACTCGTGCGACGTGACGGGCGGGATCTCGGCGGGCACGCTCGCGCGCGGCCCGTCCTCGAACTCCAGCACCCCGCACTCGATCTCCCGGCCGCGCAGCAGGGACTCGACCAGGATCTTCGGGTCGTGGCGCTGCGCCTCCTCGATCGCGTCCTCCAGCCCTTCGAGGGAGTCGACCTTGGTGATGCCCATGGAGGAACCGGCGCGTGCGGGCTTCACGAAGACCGGCCAGCCGTGCTCGGCGGCGAAGGACACGATCCTCTCGCGGGCGGCGGACGGGTCGCGCTGCCAGTCGCGCGGGCGGATCACCTCGTACGGCCCGACGGGCAGCCCGTACGAGAGGAAGACCCGCTTCATGTACTCCTTGTCCTGGCCGACGGCCGACGCCAGGACGCCCGCGCCGACGTACGGGACCCCGGAGAGCTCCAACAGGCCCTGGAGGGTGCCGTCCTCGCCGTACGGCCCGTGCAGCACCGGGAAGACGACGTCGACCTCGCCGAGCGCCTTGGGCACGGAGCCCTGCTCGCTGTAGACGACCTCGCGGTTGCCGGGGTCGACGGAGAGGACGACGTCGCCCTCCGTGGACTCGGCCAGGTCCTCGACGCTCGGCAGCCTCCGGTCGGCGATGCCCATGCGGTCGGGTTCGTCGGCGGTCAGCGCCCAGCGGCCGTCCGTGGTGATGCCGATGGGCAGCACGTCGTACTTCGTACGGTCGATGGAGCGCAGTACGGCGCCGGCCGTGACCACCGAGATGGCGTGCTCGGAACTCCGGCCGCCGAAGACGACCGCCACACGCGGCTTACGGAGCTGCTGCTCAGGGCTCTGGGGGAGGTTCTCGCTGCTCATATCGCGATGAGGTTACCTGCTCGACCGCCGCGGAGTCAGCGTCGTTCGGGCTTGGCGCTGCGCGCCATCAGCTCCTTCACCGCCACGAGCGGGGGCTTCCCCTCGTGGACGATGCTCACGACCGTTTCGGTGATCGGCATGTCGACATCGTGGCGCCGGGCCAGATCCAGCACGGACTGGCAGGACTTGACGCCCTCCGCGGTCTGCGTGCTCGCCGCGATCGTCTGCTCCAGCGTCATGCCGCGCCCGAGGTTGGTACCGAAGGTGTGGTTGCGCGAGAGGGGCGAGGAACAGGTCGCGATCAGATCGCCCATTCCGGCGAGGCCGGAGAAGGTGTGCGGGTCGGCGCCCATGGCCAGCCCCAGCCGGGTGGTCTCGGCGAGGCCGCGGGTCATCAGCGACGCCTTGGTGTTGTCGCCGAGGCCCATGCCGTCGGCGATGCCGACGGCGAGCCCGATGACGTTCTTGACGGCGCCGCCGAGTTCGCAGCCGACCACGTCGGTGTTCGTGTACGGACGGAAGTACGGCGTGTGGCAGGCCGCCTGGAGGCGTGTGGCGACCGCCTCGTCGGTGCACGCCACGACGGCGGCGGCGGGCTGCCTGGCGGCGATCTCGCCGGCCAGGTTGGGACCGGTGAGGACGGCGACCCGGTCGGCCGGCGCCTTGGCCACCTCTCCGATCACCTCGCTCATGCGCTTGGTGGTGCCCAGTTCGACGCCCTTCATCAGGGAGACCAGGACGGTGTCCGGAGGCAGCACCGGGGCCCACTTCGCGAGATTGGCGCGCAGCGTCTGCGAGGGGACCGTGAGAACGGTGAACTCGGCGTCCCCGGCCGCCTCGGCCGGGTCGGTCGTGGCCCGCACCGAGGAGGGCAGCTCGACACCCGGCAGATAGCCCGGATTCGTGCGGGTGTTGTTGACCGCGTCGACGACCTCGCGGCGGCGTGCCCAGAGAGTCACCTCGCATCCCGCGTCGGCGAGAATCACGGCGAACGCCGTTCCCCACGATCCCGTCCCGAAGACCGCGACGCGCGTCACTGCAACCCCTCTTCCGCGGCCTTGCGCCGCTTCTCTTCCAGAACCTTGCGGTGGTCGTACGGTGCGCCGGGCGCCGGTTCGCCGCGTACGTCGGCGAGCAATTCGGTGATGGCGGCCATGATGACCTCGGTGACCTCGCGGAGGAGTTCGGGCGTCGGTTCCTGTCCGTAGAAACGGGAGAGGTCGACGGCCGGACCCGCCTGTACCCGAAGGGTCCGACGCGGAAAGAGTCTGATCTGGTTCGCCTTCGCGTAAGGCGGTATCACCAGATTGGCGCCCCACTGGGCGACGGGAATGACGGGCGCCTTCGTAAGGAGGGCGACGCGTGCGGCACCGGTCTTGCCGGTCATCGGCCACATGTCCGGGTCGCGGGTGAGGGTGCCTTCGGGGTAGAAGGCGACGCATTCCCCGCGCTCGATGGCGTTCACGGCGGCGCGGAACGCGTCCAGGGCGTTGGTGCTCTCGCGGTAGACGGGAATCTGTCCGGTGCCGCGGAGCATCATGCCGACGAAAGGCAGGTCGAAGAGGGTGGCCTTGGCGAGCAGTCGCGGCACCCGGCCGCTGTTGTACTGGAAGTGTCCGTAGGAGAGAGGGTCCAGAGCCGAGTTGTGGTTGACGGCGGTGAGGAATCCGCCCTGGGCCGGAATGTGCTCCATTCCCCGCCACTCCCGCTTGAACAGAACGATCAACGGCGGTTTCGCGATGACCGCTGCCAGGCGGTACCAGAAGCCGATTCTGGGGCGGGACACTCGGACACCTTTCTCCGTGGCCTGGCTTGGGCCGGCCCTGGCTGCCGGGGGTCACGTGTCGCCCCGGGCCTCTGCACTGTCGAGAACACCGTACGCCTCGGTCCGCGGACCGGACCTGCGGGCTCAGTTCGCCATTCCCGGGGCGTCGCGGGCCCTGTACCGCGCCGCACACCGCGATCGGGCCACAATAGAGGGCCGAACGCGCAAGGACGGAGAGCTCGCCACGAACACCGACCCGATCGCCGCCTGGTCCCTGCTCGTTCCGCTCAAGCCGCTCGCCGTGGCCAAGAGCAGGCTCGCCGGTGCGACGGGCGATCTGCTGCGGCCCCGGCTGGCGCTGGCGTTCGCCCAGGACACCGTCGCCGCCGCGCTGGCCTGCCCCGTCGTACGAGACGTGGTGGTGGTCACGGACGATCCGCTGGCCTCGGCCGAACTGACCGCGCTGGGCGCGCGCACCGTCCCCGACACCCCGGCGGCCGGGCTCAACGCCGCGCTGGCGCACGGCGCGCGGACCGTCAGGGCGGGCAGGCCGCGGGCCGCTGTCGCGGCGCTCAACGCCGATCTGCCGGCGCTGCGGCCGGCCGAGCTGGAGCGGGTTCTCACGGCCGCCGGGGATTTCCCGCGCGCATTTCTCGCCGACGCCGCCGAAATCGGTACGACATTGCTGGCCGCGCGGGCGGGATCGGAATTGAATCCGGCATTCGGTGGCGCTTCACGGCACCGGCATTTGTCCACGGGAGCGGTGGAAATTGTCCTGGCCGGGGTGGATTCCGTACGGCGGGACGTCGATACGGGCGAGGATCTGCTGGCCGCCGCGGCCCTGGGGCTCGGCCCGTACACGGCGCGGCGTCACGCCGGCCCGTGTCCGGCCCCGGGCGTACCGGTTCCGGGCCCCGTCACCGGCTCCGTTCCGGGCCCGGGCGGGGGCCCGGTACCCGCTCCGGCCCCCGACCCGGTCTGCGGGGCGCGGCCGTGCCGCTGACCGATACGCTGACGGACATGCAGGCGACCGCGTACACCTTCGAGTCCGAGACCCGCAGCGGCAGTGTGCTGCTCGACGACGGGACTCCGGTGGAGTTCGGCGCCGCGGCGTTCGACGCGGGCGGTCTGCGGCTGCTGCGGCCGGGCCAGCGGGTCCGTATCGAACGCGCGGGCGGGAACAGCGGCGACATCACCCTGGTGACGCTCCAGACGCTCTGAGGGCCGTCACGGGCGCGACGCACAACGCCGCGGGGGGGGGGGGGGGAAAGGGGGGGGGGGGGGGGGGGGGGGGGGGTGGGGGGGGGTGGGGGGGGGGGGGGGGTGGGGGGGGCTGGGCCCCCCCGTCCGGCCCCCCCCAAAGCCGCTCGGCGAGCTGCCCGGTGAGGGAGTC
>NZ_JBVJNN010000016.1:47600-148727 GCF_055583685.1 Streptomyces sp. NPDC104581 | reverse complement strand
TGGAAGCACTGTGAGGTGTGGAGTTGACCGGTACTAATAGGCCGAGGGCTTGTCCTCAGTTGCTCGCGTCCACTGTGTTAGTTCTGAGACAACGAACGACCGTGTAGTCATCCGGTTGTTCGACAGTTTCATAGTGTTTCGGTGGTCATTGCGTTAGGGAAACGCCCGGTTACATTCCGAACCCGGAAGCTAAGCCTTTCAGCGCCGATGGTACTGCAGGGGGGACCCTGTGGGAGAGTAGGACGCCGCCGAACAATCTTTGGGGAATGCCCCGCACCTGTTGGTGCGGGGCATTCCTGCGTTCAGGACCCTTTTCGGGTACGGCGCGGTCTCCCTCCCCGTACCCGAGAACCCGTTCAGAGGCGGCCCGCGGCCTTCAGTGCCAGATACGCGTCCGCCAGTGCCGGTGCCAGTGAGTCGGGCACGGCGTCGACGACTGTGACGCCGTAGCGCTGGAGCTTCTCCGAGGTGCGTCGTCGTTGGGACTGGGCCTGTGAGCCGGCTGCGGCCTCGTAGACAGCGTCCACCGAGCCGCGGGCCGCGCTCATGGTCTGGGCGTGGGGATCGGCCACCGAGGCGACGAGCACCGTGTGGCGCTGGGTGAGTTGAGCGAGGACAGGCAGTAGCCCCTCTTCGACCGGTGCCGCTTCGAGGCTGGTCAGCAGGACGACGAGTGAACGGCGGGGGGCGCTTCTGAGGACCGTCGCGGCCAAGTCGCGGGCGTCCGTCTCCACCAGCTCGGGCTCCAGCGTGGACAGTGCGTTCACCAGCGCGGGCAGTACGTCGCTCGCCGAGCGGCCCCGGACCTGGGCGCGTGTTCGCCTGTCGTACGCCAGCAGGTCGACGCGGTCGCCCGCGCGAGTGGCGAGGGCCGTGAGGAGAAGCGTGGCGTCCATCGCGGCGTCGAGGCGGGGGACGTCGCCGACACGGCCGGCCGACGTGCGGCCGGTGTCGAGTACGACCAGGATGTGGCGGTCGCGTTCGGGTCGCCAGGTACGGATCGTGACCGCTGATTGCCGGGCAGTGGCCCGCCAGTCGATGGACCGGGTGTCGTCCCCCGGTATGTAGGGCCGGAGACTGTCGAACTCCGTGCCCTCGCCGCGGGTGAGCACACTGGTGCGACCGTCGAGTTCGCGCAGCCGGGCGAGCCTGGACGGCAGGTGCTTACGGCTCGTGAACGGCGGCAGGACACGCACCGTCCACGGCACGTCGTGACTGCCCTGGCGGGCCGCCAGGCCGAGGGGACCGAAGGACCGCACCGTCACTCGTTCTGTGCGCCGGTCGCCACGGCGGGTGGGGCGGAGGAACGTGGACAGTCGGCGGCGTTCCCCGGCGGGAACGGTCAATTCGTGCCGGGACGCGGCCTGTTCGGTGCCGGTCGACCAGCTGCTCGGGGGCCAGGCGTCGCGGATGTGGGCGCGCAGCTTGCGGCGCGCCGGGTTGGTGACGGTGAGCTGGACCTCGGCACGTTCTCCGAGTCGAACTGACGTATCACCACTTCGAGTGAACCGGAGCGTTCGCACTGGCGCGGCCAGGCAGTAGTCGCACAGAATTGCGAGGGACAGGGGCGCGTTGACCGCCAGCATCCCGGCCCAGCTGGGGGCGAGGAGGCCGACAGGAATCGAGCCGAGGGCGGCGAGGAGCGCCGCTCGTCCGGTGAGGGCCATCGTTCATCGCCTCATCGGGGCACGGGGACATGGGCCAGGATCGCGGTGATGACGGAGTCCGCGGTGACTCCCTCCATCTCCGCCTCGGGGCGGAGCTGGACGCGGTGTCGCAGAGTGGGCAGCGCGAGGGCTTTCACATCGTCGGGCGTGACGTAGTCGCGGCCGGTGAGCCAGGCCCAGGCACGGGCGGTGGAGAGCAGAGCGGTGGCTCCGCGAGGGGAGACACCGAGGGAGAGCGAGGGGGAGTCACGAGTGGCACGGCAGATATCGACGACGTAGCCGGCTATCTCCGGGGAAACGGATGTCTTGGCGACCGCGGCGCGTGCCGCTTCGAGGTCGGCAGGGCCCGCGACGGGGCGAACTCCGGCCGCCTGGAGGTCGCGTGGGTTGAAGCCGTCCGCGTGGCGGGTCAGGACGCTGATCTCGTCGTGACGTGACGGGAGGGGGACCGTCAGCTTCAACAGGAAGCGGTCGAGCTGTGCTTCGGGGAGGGGGTAGGTGCCCTCGTACTCGACCGGGTTCTGTGTGGCCGCGACCAGGAACGGATCGGGGAGCATCCGCGGTGTTCCGTCGATCGTGACCTGGCGTTCTTCCATCGCTTCGAGCAGCGACGACTGGGTCTTGGGTGGGGTGCGGTTGATCTCGTCGGCGAGCAGCAGGTTGGTGAAGACGGGGCCGGGCTGGAAGGAGAACTCCGCAGTTCGCGCGTCGTAGACGAGGGAGCCCGTCACGTCGCTCGGCATCAGGTCGGGCGTGAACTGGACGCGCTTGGTGTCGAGTTCGAGGGAGGCGGCGAGAGCCCGCACCAGGAGTGTCTTCGCGACGCCGGGGACTCCTTCGAGGAGGACGTGGCCCCGGCAGAGCAGGGCGACGACGAGTCCGGTCACGGCGGGGTCCTGGCCGACCACGGCCTTCGCGATCTCGGCGCGCAGGGCCTCCAGGGAGGCGCGGGCACTGTCCGAGTTCGTAGCGGTCTCGGGGGTCGGGGCACTCATGAGGTGCGTACCTCTCTTTCGAGGGCGTCGAGTTGATCCGTCAGGCGGATGAGAGCGGCATCGTCGGCCGGCGCCGGGCCGAAGAGCAGTGTGCGGGGATCCCGCGAGCTGTCGGGGAGTTGCGCGGAGACAGCGGGGAGGAGGGCCTCCGGGGCGTGGGCATCGGACGGTGGGACACCGAGGAGAGCGGCGAGGCGGGTGCGGGTCTCCGTACGGAGGACCGAGGCGGCGCGGTCGCGAGCGTTGGCCTTGCGGTAGAGGCGGGCGCGGCCCTCGGTGGCCTCGGAGGCGCGGATGGCGACCGGGAGCCGTTCGGCGACCACGGGGCCGAGGCGGCGGGAGCGCCAGACGGCGGCGAGTACGGCGGCGAGGGCGAGTTGGAGAGTGCCCCAGAGCCAGCCGGAGGGGATCAGGTCGAGGAAGCTCGACTCGTTGCCTCCCGCCTCCTGTTCCTCTCTGTCGCCGCTGCTGTCACCGCTGTTGTCGTTACCGCTGCCGCTGCCGGATGCGGTGGCGGAAGGATCACCGAGTGAGGGGAGGTACCAGACGACATGAGGTCGCGAGCCGAGGAGTTGAAGCGCCAGCGAGGCATTGCCCTGTTTGGCGAGGCGCTCGTTGTAGAGGAGATCGGGGGAGCCGAGCAGGACGGTGTCGCCGCCGCCGTCGGCGTCGATCCTGAGAAGGGTCGGCAGACCGCCGGCCGGGTAGCAGGCGTCGCTGTCCGGCGAGTCGGTGGTGTAGCGCACTCCGCCGATGTCGACGGCGCCCGCGCTGCGGGCGGCGGGCAGGGAACAGCGCGGGTCGCGCGCGGCCACCGGGGTGTCCGGGGCCGCGGTGACTTCCGGGGCCAGGAAGTCGACGGAGGGCGGTCCCGCCGCCAGCAGGACCGTACGCCCGCCGGAGGTCTCCGTCGCGCCTCGGAGCATGCGCTGCTGAGGGAAGGTCAGCAGGTTCGGAGAGGTCACCACCAGGGTGGTGTCAGGGCCGGCTCCTTCGGTCGCTTCGGCGAGTGTCGTGACGACTCGGGTGGAGACACCGCGGTCCCCCAGCAGTTCGGCGACGGCGCGGCCGCCCAGCGGGTCGGCGGAGCGCGGGTCGAGGCGGCCGTGCTGGTCGCCGGAGCGGACGGCGGCCAGGGCGATCCCGGCCACGAGAAGAATGGCGAGCGCGATCAGCAGCCCCCGGACGCGCTTCCAGACCTGTTGGGCGCTGGGCGACATCGAGGTGGAGCTGGTCACGGGCCGGGGCGGGGAGTTCGTGGCGGTGCCGGTCATTCGGCTGCTCCCCGGGTGGCGCCGCTCAGCTGGGGCTTGCTGTTCTCCAGCGCGAGGTCCAGTTCACGCAGGCGCAGGTATGTCCGCCGGTCCGCCGAGCGACCGCCGTATGTGACGTCGTCGAAGGCTCTGGCGGCTGCCCGCAGGGCGGTCGCGTGCTCGGGGAGTGACCGGCCGGCGTCGGCGGCTGCCTCGTCGGCGGTGCGGCCGGGGCGCGGGTCGAGCACGGTGCGCTCCTCCAGGGAGCGGACGATGGCGCGCATCCGTTCCTGGACGGCCTGGTTCCAGCGTTGGGCGGCGGCGTGTTCCTCGGCGGCGGCGCGGTGTTCGGCCGCGCCGCGCGGGCCGGAGTCGAACAGCGCGTCCTTGGGACGGATGGTGCGCCGGGGGGTGCCGAGCCGCCACCAGAGGGCGGCGCCGAGCGCGGCGACGATCAGCGCGATGACGGCGAGACCCACTGGGCTCGTCACTCCGGAGCCCGCGACGGAGTTGAACAGGTCCCCGATCCACTCCCAGAAGCGGTCCATCGCGCGCTGGAGCAGATTCGGGTCGTTCTCGTGGTACATCGGCCTGGACAGCTCGTCCTCGGCCGCCTCACGGGCGGGGACACGCGGGGTGTCCACCGGTATCTCGTCCCTCGTGCGCGCGGCCGGACGCGCCGCCGCCGTGCCCCCCGTACCGAACACCGCATCAGCCCCTGGGGGCGTCGTCGCCAGGTCGCTCGGAGCCGTAGCCCGGTACGCCGGCGGCGCGTGCGAGTTCGAGGTCCAGGGCCTCGCGCCGGATGCGCTGGTCCACGTAGAGGAGCACCGAGACGCCCGCGGAGATCGGCAGCGTGATGGAGGTGCTGATCACCGTGCCGATGCCGGTGATGATCAGGAAGGGCCAGCCGAAGTCCGGACCGCTGTCGGAGAACAGGCCGCTGACGCCTTCGCCGTCCACGGCCATGGCGACGAGGCTGAACGGCACAGCGATGATCATGGACACCACGAAGGTCAGCAGCATCGTCAGCAGCAGGATGCCGAAGATCCGCCACCAGGTGCCCTTGACGAGCTTGGCGGAGCGGCGCAGGGACGCGACGATCCCCTGCCGTTCGAGCATCAGGGCCGGCGAGGCGAGGCTGAAGCTGACCATCAGCCAGATCACGAAGACGAGCGCGGCCATTCCACCGAGCATCGTCAGCGCGATCCCCGCGCCGGAGCCGATCAGCAGCCCCGGGAGGATGCCCACGGTCACGACGATCGCGGCCAGGACGGGCAACAGCAGGGTCAGGCCCAGGAGTTGGAGCAGCCGGGGCCGGGCCTCGGCCCAGGCGTCCGCGAGTGTGACACCGCGGCCGAGCACGGAGCGGCTGATCACCACGGTCAGTACGGCGGTGGTGAAGAGCGTGCCGATTATGGTGATGAGCAGCGACGGCGCGAGTGCGAGGAGGCTGGACTGCATCGCGTCGACGGCCTGGTTCAGCGCTTCCGTCGGGCTCGCGTTCGGGTCGAGGTCCACCGGCTCCGGCAGGAGATAGCGCTGGACGAGTATGTCGCCGATCTGAGAGATGACCGCGACGACGATGGTGACACCGAGGACGGTGCGCCAGTGGGCCCGCAGTGTCGATACGGCGCCGTCGAGGATCTCCCCCACACCCAGGGGCCGCAGGGGGATGACGCCGGGCTTGGCCGCGGCGGGCGGCTGTCCCCAGCCGGAGTGCCGTCCGCCGGGGCCCGGGCCGCCCCAGCCCGGTGCTGGGCCGGGGGCGGGCGGTACAGGACCGGGGCCGCTGGGCGCCGACCACTGTCCGGCCGGCGGCTGGGTCTTGGACCACTTCGAGGCGGAGTCCGAGGGCGTGCCGATGTCGTCGGCGGGCTGGGCGGGCCGGGGCACGCCGCCGGTGTCCTGGCCGTCGGACGGGGCAGATCCGGGCGAGGCCCAGCCCGGAGTGTCGTTCACGGTCGTCCACCTCGTGGATTGGTCTCGGAGGCAGGCTCGGGGAGCCGGCGCTTCAACGGTGCCTGTCTGCGGAGCAGAGCGGGGGGCTGGCAGCCATCGTGCCACGCGTGGCCCACCGGTGGGCGGGCCGCTCCATCTCCTTCTCACCTTCATAGACCGAGCGGTACCGGGCAGACTGGGCGGATGACTGATCAGTACGCACCGTCCCCGCTCACGGATGAGCCGTCCATGTCCCCCGCGCTGCGCTGGGACGAGCTGCCGGAAGGGCCGGTGCTGGTGCTCCTCGACCAGACGAGACTGCCCGTCGAGGAGGCCGAGCTGGTCTGCACCGACGTGCCGGCCCTCGTCCAGTCGATACGGACGCTCGCCGTGCGCGGAGCGCCGCTCCTGGGCATCGCCGGGGCCTACGGTGTCGCCCTCGCCGCCGCGCGCGGATACGACGTCGACGACGCCGCGGCGCTGCTGGAGTCCGCCCGGCCCACCGCCGTGAACCTCGGGTACGGGGTACGGCGGGCGCTGGAGGCGCACCGCGCGGCGATCGCCGCGGGCGCCGACCTGGAGCGGGCGGCCGCGGCCACCCTGGCGGAGGCGAGGAAGCTGCACCGTGAGGACGCCGTCGCCAGCGCTCGGATGGCGGCATCGGGGCTGTCGCTCCTGGACGAGTTGCTGCCCGGCGGAGGTCATCGGATCCTGACCCACTGCAACACCGGGGCACTGGTCTCGGGCGGCGAGGGCACCGCGTTCGCCGTGGCCCTCTCGGCGCACCGGGCGGGGCGGCTGAGGAGGCTGTGGGTGGACGAGACCCGTCCGCTGTTGCAGGGGGCGCGGCTGACGGCGTACGAGGCGGCCCGTAACGGGATGGCGTTCACGCTGCTGCCGGACAACGCCGCCGGTTCGCTGTTCGCGGCCGGCGAGGTGGACGCCGTGCTCATCGGGGCGGACCGGATCGCCGCCGACGGCTCGGTGGCCAACAAGATCGGCAGCTATCCGCTCGCGGTGCAGGCGAGGTACCACCATGTGCCGTTCATCGTGGTGGCGCCGACGACGACGCTGGACCTCGACACCCCGGACGGTGCCTCCATCGAGGTGGAGCAGCGGCCGGGGCAGGAGGTGACCGAGCTCACGGCCCCGCAGGCGGCCGGGGCCGGGGTGGAGGTCGGCGGCGGGATGCCGGTGGCACCACTGGGAACGCAGGCGTACAACCCGGCCTTCGATGTGACGCCGCCGGAACTGGTGACGGCGCTGGTCACCGAGTACGGGGCGCTGTCGCCGGTGACGAGGGACGGGATCGTGGAGTTCTGTGCCCAGGCGCGGCAGGAGGCGCGGGGCTGACGGCACAAGTGCGCGAGGGGTGGGGGAGAGCCGTGGTCGGGGTCGCCGGGCGGGCGGCTCGCTAAGGTTCCTGTCGAAGGACCCGGTCAACGAGGCAGGGCGGGGCATCTGTGGTTGGCGTCAGCAGCAGCGAACCACGACGGTCCGTGCGGGACACCCGTCCACGTCGTCCCAGGTCAGTGAGCTGGATCACGCAAGTCTACGTAACGGAAATGAAAATGGGATGATGTCGATATGAAGGGACGCGTCCTTGTCGTCGATGACGACACCGCACTGGCCGAGATGCTCGGCATCGTGCTGCGAGGTGAGGGGTTCGAGCCGTCGTTCGTCGCGGACGGCGACAAGGCCCTCGCCGCTTTCCGTGAGGCCAAGCCGGATCTGGTGCTGCTGGATCTGATGCTGCCCGGCCGCGACGGTATCGAGGTGTGCCGGCTCATCAGGGCCGAGTCGGGTGTACCGATCGTCATGCTCACGGCCAAGAGCGACACGGTCGACGTGGTGGTGGGGCTCGAATCGGGCGCCGACGACTACATCGTCAAGCCGTTCAAGCCCAAGGAGCTGGTCGCCAGGATCAGGGCGCGGCTGCGCAGGTCCGAGGAGCCGGCGCCGGAGCAGCTGGCCATCGGCGACCTGGTCATCGATGTCGCGGGTCACTCGGTCAAGCGTGAGGGGCAGTCGATCGCCCTGACACCGCTGGAGTTCGACCTGCTCGTCGCGCTGGCCCGCAAGCCGTGGCAGGTCTTCACCCGTGAGGTGCTCCTGGAGCAGGTCTGGGGCTACCGGCACGCGGCCGACACGCGTCTGGTCAACGTGCATGTCCAGCGGCTCCGCTCCAAGGTCGAGAAGGACCCGGAGCGCCCGGAGATCGTCGTGACCGTCCGCGGTGTCGGCTACAAGGCCGGACCGAGCTGACATGTCCAGCGGCAGTTCTGCCCCGAAGCCCGGGGAGCCGGGAGTGCGTACGGGGCGGACCGCCGACCGGGGCCGCTGGGGCTCACGCCTCCGCCGGCTCCTCCAGGGCGGCCGGCTGCTCCAGGACGGGGCGGCCGGCGGTCCCGTGCCACGGCTCCTCGTGCGCTGGGCCAGGCGGCCGGTGCTGCCCGCCGTGCGGCTGTGGCGGCGGAACATCCAGCTCAGGGTGGTCATCACCACCCTGCTGATGTCGCTGGGCGTCGTGCTGCTGCTGGGATTCGTCGTGATCGGCCAGGTGCGCAACGGTCTGCTGGACGCCAAGGAGAAGGCGGCCCAGAGCCAGGCGGCCGGTGGTTTCACCGTCGCCAAGGAGAAGGCCGACGCACCGGTCGAACCGGGTGGGCAGGACGGCGGCTCCGGGGACGGCAGGTCGAGCCGCAACTCCGTGAACTGGCGCTCCGACCTGGTCGTCCAGCTGGCCAGTGGCGGCCAGAGCGCGTTCAACGTGGTGGCGCTGAGCGCCGACGAGAACGAGGTGGGCTCCAGCAGCCGCTTCCCGCGCGCCTCCGGCGGCGTGGACCACATCGCGAGCGTGCCGAACGATCTGCGGTCCGCCGTCAGCAAGGGCGCCGGCACGTTCCAGCGCTACACCCTCATCCAGTACACGGACGGCCGAGAGTCCGAGTCCGGCCTGGTCGTCGGCAAGCGGCTGACCGATGTGGACGGCAATTCCTACGAGCTGTACTACCTGTTCCCGCTGACCCAGGAGGAGCAGTCGCTCAACCTGGTCAAGGGCACCCTCGCCACGGCGGGGCTGTTCGTCGTCGTCCTGCTCGGGGCCATCGCCTGGCTCGTCGTACGGCAGGTCGTGACGCCCGTACGGATGGCCGCCGGGATCGCGGAACGGCTCTCCACCGGCCGGCTCCAGGAACGTATGAAGGTCACCGGCGAGGACGACATCGCCCGCCTCGGTGAGGCCTTCAACAAGATGGCCCAGAACCTCCAGCTCAAGATCCAGCAGCTGGAGGAGCTCTCCAGGATGCAGCGCCGTTTCGTCTCCGACGTCTCGCACGAGCTGCGCACCCCGCTGACCACGGTGCGGATGGCCGCCGACGTCATCCACGAGGCCCGTCTCGACTTCGATCCCGTCACGGCGCGCTCGGCGGAGCTGCTGGGCGACCAGCTCGACCGTTTCGAGTCGCTGCTGTCGGATCTGCTGGAGATCAGCCGGTTCGACGCCGGCGCCGCCGCGCTGGAGGCCGAGCCCATAGACCTGCGGGTGGTCGTACGCCGTGTGATCGGCGGAGCCGAACCGCTCGCCGAGCGCAAGGGCACCCGGATCCGGGTCATGGGGGACGAGCAGCCGGTCGTCGCCGAGGCCGACGCCCGGCGCGTGGAACGGGTCCTGCGCAATCTCGTCGTCAACGCCGTCGAGCACGGCGAGGGACGGGACGTGGTGGTGCGGATGGCCGTGGCGGGCGGAGCGGTGGCCGTGGCCGTACGCGACTACGGGGTGGGGCTCAAGCCCGGCGAGGCGACCCGGGTCTTCAACCGGTTCTGGCGGGCGGACCCGGCGCGGGCCCGTACCACCGGCGGCACGGGCCTCGGCCTGTCGATCGCCGTCGAGGACGCGCGTCTGCACGGCGGCTGGCTCCAGGCATGGGGTGAGCCGGGCGGCGGGTCGCAGTTCCGGCTGACGCTGCCGCGTACCGCCGACGAGCCGCTGAGGGGCTCGCCCATACCGCTGGAGCCGGAGGACTCGCGGCGCGGCCGGGAGCGCTCCGTCCTCGGGGACCCGAAGGAGAGTGCGCACCGGCTGACGAGCGTCCCCTCCCAGGCCGCTTCGGGCGCGTCACTCCCGGTGCCGGCCAGGGCGCCGGTGCCACCGCCCGCGGGCGTGGCCGACCCGACGGCGCTGCCCGGCAACGGCGCCCGGGTGGTACCGCGTTCCACCGGGGAGCCCGCGGAGAAGGACCCCGCCACATCCCCGGCACCGCCCCGGCCGCCGGACACGCCGACGTCATCGTCAACTGCCTCCGCGGTCACGTCCGCGCCCGGGGCACCGGAGCGGGAGGACACGTCTCGTGGGCGTTGACCGCCGTCGTCACGGCCGAGGACGCGTGCCGCGACTGCCCGTCGTGTTCGGGTGCTGCGCCCTGCTGCTGGCCGGCTGTGCGTCGATCCCCGACAGCGGGGACGTCGAACCCGTCAAGGCGTCCCCGCGCGGGGACTCCCAGGTGCGGGTGTATCCCGTCGCGCCCGCCGAGGGCGCCGACCCGAACGAGATCGTCGACGGCTTCCTCGAAGCGATGACCAGCGACGACCCCGACTTCACGGTGGCCAGGAAGTATCTGACGAAGCAGGCGTCGCAGAGCTGGCAGCCCGCGGACCGTACGACGGTGCTGGCCGCCGCGCCCGACCCGGCCGACCCCCAGGGCCCGTCCGGTCCCGACGGTCCCGGTCTCACCTACCCGCTCTACGGCGAGCAGATCGCCGCCGTCGACGCCGGGCACGTCTATCAGCCGGTCGCACCCGAGCCCTACAGCCGTTCCCTCCACCTCGTCCAGGAGAAGGTGCTGGACGGCAGGGAGTGGCGCATCGACGACCTTCCCCAGGGGCTCGTGCTCGGTGAGTCCGACTTCCAGCGCAACTACCGCGCCGTGAACAAGTACTACTTCGCCTCCGGACAGGGCTGGCTCGTCGCCGACCCCGTCTACATCAGGCAGCGCATAGACCCGGTGACACGGATGGATCCGGTCACCCAGGCCGTCAAGGTGCTGCTCGACGGGCCGACGGACTGGATCCGGCCCGTGGTCGACTCGCCCTTCCCGACCGGTACGGAGCTCAAGCGCGGCACCCGCACCCTCGAATTCGACGACCGCAACTCCCTGAAGGTGCCGCTCAACGCGAAGGTCGACAACGTCGGGCGGGAGCAGTGCCGCAAGATGGCGGCGCAACTGCTTTTCACCCTCCGCGACTTGACCTCCAGCCGGGGCGAACAGGTCGAACTGCTCAGACAGGACGGCTCCTCGCTCTGTGTGCTCAGCGGCGACCAGGCGGAGGAGTTCGCCGCCGACCGCACCTCGGGCAGCCCGGACAGCCCGTACTTCATCGACGCCAAGGGCCGGCTCGCGCAGCTCTCGGCGAGCAGCAGGGAGCCGATCGATCCGCCGCGGGTGCGCGGTCCGTTCGGCGACGGCACGATGCCTCTCGGCCAAGTCGCCGTCGCGCGCGACGAGAAGTTCGCGGCGGGCGTCTCGCAGGACGGGAAGTCCCTGTACGTCGGATCCATCATCTCGGCCGGTGAGGTGGGCGACGCGCGGGTCGTCAGCAAGGCCCAGAAGAAGGAGGACCGGCTGTCGGCGCCGAGTTGGGACGGCAACGGCGATCTGTGGATAGCGGACCGTGACCCGGATCAGCCCCGGCTGCTGCGCCTGACCGACGGCGCCGACGCGCCCCGGGAGGTGACCGTCGACGGGCTCGGGGACGCGCGCATCGAGGCGCTGAGGGTCTCCGCCGACGGCGTACGGGTGGCGCTGCTGCTCACCGAGGACGGGCGTACGACGCTCCAGATCGGCCGGGTGGAGCGTCGTGGACCGGCCGGCGAGCAGACGGTGTCCGTGACGGAGCTGAAGGCCGTGGCGCCTCGTATGGAGACGGTGACCGCCGTGTCGTGGGCGGGGCCCAGCAGGCTCGTCGTGGTCGGCAAGGAGGCCGGCGGGGTGCAGCAGGTGAGCTACATCCAGACGGACGGCTCGACCTCGGCGGCGGGCGTGCTGCCGGGGCTGAACCAGGTCACCGGGATCGCCGCCGCCGACGACGAACAGCAGCCGCTGGTGGCCGACTCGGACGACGCGGGCATCGTGCGCCTCCCGAACGGCGCGAACTGGCAGACGATGGTCCAGGAGGGCTCCTCACCGGTCTACCCCGGCTAGGGGGTCTGTCGTCTGGATCGGGCCGGATGAGTGAGCGGGGTCCGGTGCGTGCGATCGCAAGGCGGAGGAGGCATGGCGGAGCCCTGCCGACCGACGACAACGCAGGGGGCACCTCCCGTGCCCCCTCCGGGGGCTACGGGGGAGGGCGTGCGTGCCGGGGCACGCGAGCCCGGCAAGATCCACACGACCGGCCCTGGTCACCGCGAGTCACCGCTCACCTGCGGAACTCCTCGGTGGCGCGTTCGGGCCGGATCTCGATCCCGGTTGTCCACAGGGGGTGGCCGAGGGCACGAGACGTTGGCACAGTTGGTGACATGCGTGGGTGGTGGCGGGAAATCACCGGGCTGGTGCTGCCGGTCGCCTGCGGCGGCTGCGGGAGTCCCAGGACGCCGCTGTGCGACGCGTGCGGCAGGGCGCTGTACGGGACATGGCCCTGCCGGGTGCGGCCGGTTCCCGAGCCCGTGGGGCTGCCGGTGGTGCATGCCGCCGCTCCGTACGAGGACGCCGTACGGGCCGTGCTGCTGGCGCACAAGGAGCGCGGCGCCCTGGGGCTGGCGGCGCCCCTGGGCAGGGCGCTGGCCGGGGCGGTGGGGGCCGCCGTCCCGGCGGGTACGGGCGTCGGCCCGCTGATCCTCGTGCCGGTTCCGTCGGCGAAGCGCGCCGTCGGTGCGCGCGGGCACGACGCCGCCCGGCGCATCGCGCTGGCGGCGGCGGGGGAGCTGCGGCGTTCGGGACGCTCGGCCCGGGTGCTTCCGGTGCTCCGGCAGCGGCGCGCGGTGGCCGACCAGGCGGGCCTGGACGCCCGCCAGAGGCTCACCAACCTGGCCGGGGCCCTGGAGGTCGCCGCCGGCGGCGCGGGGCTTCTGGAGGGCGGCAGGGTGGTGCTGGTGGACGATCTCATGACGACCGGCGCCTCGCTCGTCGAAGCGTCCCGCGCGATGCATGCCGCGACGAGACCGGGGTACCCCGCATTCATACAGGTGAGCGCCGCCGTGGTCGCCGCACCTCCGCTGTCTTTCGAAATAAACCGGAACTGATCGCGAGTTCGCTTCGTTGCAGGTGGTGAGGGTCGTAAAACACCGGAACGGACGTACGCGCGGGTAGCGGGTGCCGACACCCGTCCAAGCGAGCTATGTTCGGTTGTGAGGAAAGCGAAAGCTTCACCTCGACGGTATGCAGTGGTGTGCGGAGCGTTTTCCAGGACCTCGAAGTCCGAGGGAATGGAGATCTTGCCCACGGGGGAGGAGGAGGTGAAAGTCACCAAGTCCGAAGCCTCGGTGCCCATCGAGGTCTGGTGCAAGAGGGAGTAGCTCCGCAACGCGGCGGAGCGAATCCGGGAACGGAGTTCTGCGTGGACATCGTCGTCAAGGGCCGCAAGACAGAGGTACCCGAGCGGTTCCGTAAGCACGTGGCCGAGAAGCTGAAGCTGGAGAAGATCCAGAAGCTCGACGGCAAGGTGATCAGCCTCGACGTCGAGGTGTCCAAGGAGCACAACCCGCGTCAGGCGGACCGTTGCGACCGGGTGGAGATCACGCTCCGCTCCCGCGGTCCCGTGATCCGGGCGGAAGCCGCCGCCGCCGACCCTTACGCAGCCCTGGACCTGGCCACCGGAAAGCTGGAGGCGCGGCTGCGCAGGCAGCACGAGAAGCGGCACAACCGCCGTGGCGCCGGGAGGCTTTCGGCCGCCGAGGTCGTCGACGTCGTCCCCGGTGTCGCCCACCTCAACGGATCGGGTCCGGCCCCCGTGGACGAGTCGCCGGGCGGCATTCCCACCACCAGGATCGGCTCGCTCGAAGTACAGGGCGAAGGACCGCTGGTGGTCCGCGAGAAGACGCACACCGCTGCTCTGATGACCCTCGACCAGGCGCTCTACGAGATGGAGTTGGTCGGGCACGACTTCTATCTGTTCGTGGATTCCGAGACCAAGGAGCCGAGCGTCGTCTACCGGCGCCACGCGTACGACTACGGCGTCATCCATCTGAGGACCGACCAGTTGGCCGAGTCCGAGGCCGCGGGCGCGGGTGGCGCGCTCGGCGGCTGACCGGAACACACCCCTCGGTGGTGCCCCCGCAGAGCCTGATCCGGCCGCGGGGGCACCACCGCGCGACTACTGGATCACCGCTCTGTCGGCCGGGCATGAAATCATGGCCAGGCACGCCAACCCCCTGTTCCTGACCAGGGGTTGGTGTAGCTCGCATGTACTTCGGCCCATGGCCTTCAGGGGGAGGAACGATGGCGGACAGCTTCGGGCCGGTGCACCACGCGCGCGGTGCCGGCGGTACGACGGGCGGTGCCGGACCGGACACCGGCGCGGACCCGGACGACCCCGGGAAGGAACCGATCAGGGTCCTCGTCGTCGACGACCACGCCCTCTTCCGCCGGGGGCTGGAGATCGTCCTCGCCCAGGAGGAGGACATCCAGGTCGTCGGGGAGGCCGGGGACGGTGCCGAGGCCGTCGACAAGGCCGCCGACCTGCTCCCCGACATCGTCCTGATGGACGTCCGGATGCCCAAGCGCGGCGGCATCGAAGCCTGTACCTCCATCAAGGAGGTGGCCCCCAGTGCCAAGATCATCATGTTGACGATCAGCGACGAGGAGGCCGACCTCTACGACGCGATCAAGGCGGGCGCGACCGGTTATCTCCTCAAGGAGATTTCGACGGACGAGGTGGCCACCGCGATTCGCGCGGTCGCCGACGGGCAGTCACAAATCAGCCCCTCCATGGCGTCCAAGCTGCTGACCGAGTTCAAGTCGATGATTCAGCGCACCGACGAGCGCAGACTCGTGCCGGCCCCGAAGCTCACCGACCGCGAGCTCGAAGTCCTCAAACTGGTCGCCACGGGAATGAACAACCGTGATATCGCCAAGGAGTTGTTCATCTCCGAGAACACCGTGAAGAACCATGTCCGCAACATCCTGGAGAAGCTGCAACTGCACTCCAGGATGGAGGCCGTGGTCTACGCGATGCGCGAGAAGATCCTCGAAATCAGATGACGCCCGCGGTCAGATGACCGCGCGCGTCAGCGCGGCGGCTAGCTCGGGGCGGTCGACACGCTCGATCCGTACGGAGTCGCACCCCACCCATTCGGCGGCCTCCCGCAGCGCACGCGCCATCGGCTCCACCGCGGCGGGGCTCTCCAGCGAGACCTGCCGGGCGACGAGCGTCGTGCCCTCGCGCGCCGGGTCGACGCGGCCGAGCAGCTTCCCGCCCGACAGCAGCGGCATCGCGAAGTACCCGTGAATCCGCTTGGGTTTGGGCACGTACGCCTCCAGGCGGTGGGTGAAGCCGAAGATCCGCTCGGTACGCGCCCGCTCCCAGATCAGCGAGTCGAACGGCGAGAGCAGAGTCGTCCGGTGCCGCCCGCGCGGGACACTCGCCAGCGCCTCCGGATCGGCCCAGGCGGGCTTCGCCCAGCCCTCGACCGTCACCGGCACCAGCCCGGAGTCCGCGATCACGGCGTCGACCTGCTCACCCTTGATGCGGTGGTAGTCCCCGATGTCCGAGCGGGTGCCCACCCCCAGCGACCGGCCGGCCAGCCGGACGAGCCGGCGCAGGCACTCCGTGTCGTCCAGATCGTCGTGCAGCACCTCGTCGGGAATGGCGCGCTCCGCCAGGTCGTAGACCCGCTTCCAGCTCCGGCGCTCCGTGCACACCACCTCGCCGTGCATCAGCGCCCGCTCGACCGCGACCTTGGCCTCGGACCAGTCCCACCACTCGCCGCCGTTCTTGGCGCCGCCCAGCTCGGTCGCCGTGAGCGGACCCTCGGCCCGCAGCTGCTTGATCACCGCGTCGTACGCCCCGTCCGACAGCTCGTGGTGCCAGTGCGGACGGGCGCGGTAGGCGCGGCGGCGGAAGGCGAAATGCGGCCATTCCTCGACCGGCAGGATGCAGGCCGCGTGCGACCAGTACTCGAAGGCGTGCGGCCGGGGCGGGGCGTCGGCCGCCGCCGGTGTCCAGTACGCCCCCTCGACCGTCTTACGGCCCACGGCGCCCAGCCGTGCGTACGGGATCAGCTCGTGCGAGCGCGCGAGCACCGAGATCGTGTCCAGCTGTACGGCCCCGAGATGGCGCAGCACACCGCGGACCCCGCCACGGCGGTCGGGGGCGCCGAGGAACCCCTGGGCACGCAGCGCCATACGGCGGGCTTCGTCTGCGGACAGCTCGGCGGCGGCGCGCGGCACAGTGGTCATGCCCCGAACGATAGACGGCGCCACTGACAGTGGACCGGGGCCCGGTCGCCGCCCCCGTCAGGGCCTCGTGTGCGGGTGCCGCGCGGGCAGATACGGATGCCTGGACGGCAGTCCGAGATCCGAGGGCAGGAGCGCGCCGACCCACGCGTCACGCGTCGTCCCCTTCAGGACAAGGGCCGCGCGCAGGGTGCCCTCCATGACGAAGCCGGCCTTGAGCGCGACGGCCCGCGAACCCGCGTTCCCGGCCTCGGCCCGCCACTCGACGCGATCGGCGCCCAGCTCCGTGAACATCCAGCGGGTCAGGGCGCGCAGCGCCTCCGTGGTGTAGCCCCGGCCGCGGTGCTCCTCGGCCGTCCAGTAACCGACCGCCCACACACCGGTGTGGGCGTGCGCGTTGACCGAGCCCAGCAGCGGGCCGCCGCCGACCGGCTCGACCGCGAAGACGAAGTTGGTCCCGGCCCGCCACATCTCCGGGACGACCCGTTCGGTGAAGTGCTCGGCGTGCCGCCTTTCGTACGGAGAGGGGACCGCGGTCCACCGCTGGACGTCCGGGTCCTGGCAGGCGGCGTAGACCGCGCCGGTGTCCTCCGGCGCCAGGGGACGCAGCCGCAGACGCTCGGTGATCAGGCAGGTGGCGGTGGCCTCCGGAGGTGCGGTCCGGTCGGTCAGTGGCTCCATGGGGGGAGTGTCGTGACGGCGGCTCCGCGGCGCGAGCGCTTTTCGTACCTCACCGGCACCTTCCACGCGTCCCGCGCGTTCTCATTGCGGGTGACAGCAGGACGGGCGTCACGTGGACCTCCCGAGGCGGCCGGGTCCTCGCTTACGATGGCCGTTGCGGCGGGGTCGGCCTGCCGCGCCCGCGCCAGTGTCCCTCACCAGACCCAGTGCCAGGCCCGACCGGCAAGGAGACCAACCTCAGTGTCCGTCTTCAACAAGCTCATGCGTGCAGGCGAAGGCAAGATCCTGCGCAAACTGCACCGCATCGCGGACCAGGTCAACTCCATCGAAGAGGACTTCAGCGCCCTCTCCGACGCCGAGTTGCAGGCCCTCACCGACGAGTACAAGCAGCGTTACGCGGACGGTGAGACGCTTGACGACCTGCTCCCCGAGGCCTTCGCGACCGTCCGCGAGGCGGCCAAGCGGGTGCTCGGCCAGCGTCCGTACGACGTCCAGCTGATGGGCGGCGCAGCCCTGCACCTCGGTCATGTCGCCGAGATGAAGACCGGTGAGGGCAAGACCCTCGTCGGCACGCTGCCCTGTTACCTGAACGCGCTGTCCGGCAAGGGCGTTCACGTCATCACGGTCAACGACTACCTGGCCGAGCGCGACTCCGAGATGATGGGCCGCGTCCACAAGTTCCTGGGCCTGACCGTCGGCTGCATCCTCGCCAACATGTCGCCCGCGCAGCGCCGTGAGCAGTACAACCGCGACATCACGTACGGCACGAACAACGAGTTCGGCTTCGACTACCTCCGCGACAACATGGCGTGGTCCCGCGAGGAGCTCGTCCAGCGCGGTCACAACTTCGCGGTCGTGGACGAGGTCGACTCGATCCTGGTCGACGAGGCCCGTACGCCGCTGATCATCTCCGGCCCCGCCGACCAGGCCACGAAGTGGTACGGCGACTTCGCCAAGCTCGTGACCAGGCTCACCAAGGGTGAGGCGGGCAACCAGCTCAAGGGCATCGAGGAGACCGGCGACTACGAGGTCGACGAGAAGAAGCGCACCGTCGCCATCCACGAGTCCGGGGTCGCGAAGGTCGAGGACTGGCTGGGCATCGACAACCTCTACGAGTCGGTGAACACGCCGCTGGTCGGTTATCTGAACAACGCGATCAAGGCCAAGGAGCTGTTCAAGAACGACAAGGACTACGTCGTCATCGACGGCGAAGTCATGATCGTCGACGAGCACACCGGCCGTATCCTCGCGGGCCGCCGCTACAACGAGGGCATGCACCAGGCGATCGAGGCGAAGGAAGGGGTGGACATCAAGGACGAGAACCAGACGCTCGCCACGATCACCCTCCAGAACTTCTTCCGCCTCTACGACAAGCTGTCCGGTATGACCGGTACGGCCATGACCGAGGCCGCCGAGTTCCAGCAGATCTACAAGCTGGGTGTCGTGCCGATCCCGACGAACCGGCCGATGGTCCGCGTCAACCAGCCCGACCTGATCTACCGCACCGAGGTCGCGAAGTTCGCGGCGGTCGTCGACGACATCGCCGAGAAGCACGAGAAGGGCCAGCCGATCCTGGTCGGCACGACCTCCGTGGAGAAGTCCGAGTACCTGTCGCAGCAGCTCTCGAAGCGGGGCGTGCAGCACGAGGTGCTGAACGCCAAGCAGCACGACCGTGAGGCGTCCATCGTCGCCCAGGCCGGGCGTAAGGGCGCGGTCACCGTCGCCACGAACATGGCCGGCCGTGGTACGGACATCAAGCTCGGCGGCAACCCGGACGACCTCGCCGAGGCGGAGCTGCGGCAGCGCGGTCTCGACCCGGTGGAGCACGTCGAGGAGTGGGCCGCGGCGCTGCCCGCCGCGATGGAGAAGGCCGAGCAGGCGGTGCAGGCGGAGTTCGACGAGGTCGTGGAGCTCGGCGGGCTGTACGTCCTCGGTACGGAGCGCCACGAGTCGCGCCGTATCGACAACCAGCTGCGCGGTCGTTCCGGCCGTCAGGGCGACCCGGGCGAGTCCCGCTTCTACCTGTCGCTGGGCGACGACCTGATGCGTCTGTTCAAGGCGCAGATGGTCGAGCGCGTCATGTCGATGGCGAACGTCCCCGACGACGTCCCGATCGAGAACAAGATGGTCACCCGTGCCATCGCCTCGGCGCAGTCGCAGGTGGAGCAGCAGAACTTCGAGACGCGTAAGAACGTCCTGAAGTACGACGAGGTGCTCAACCGGCAGCGTCAGGTCATCTACGGCGAGCGCCGCAGGGTCCTGGAGGGCGAGGACCTCCAGGAGCAGATCCGGCACTTCATGGACGACACCATCGACGACTACATCCGCCAGGAGACGGCGGAGGGCTTCGCCGAGGAGTGGGACCTGGACCGGCTGTGGGGCGCCTTCAAGCAGCTCTACCCGGTGAAGGTCACCGTCGACGACCTGGAAGAGGCGACGGGCGACCGTGCCGGCATCACGGCGGAGTTCATCGCCGAGTCCATCAAGGACGACGCGCACGAGCAGTACGACGAGCGCGAGAAGTCGCTGGGGTCGGACGTGATGCGCGAGCTGGAGCGGCGCGTGGTCCTCTCCGTGCTGGACCGCAAGTGGCGTGAGCACCTCTACGAGATGGACTATCTCCAGGAGGGCATCGGCCTGCGTGCCATGGCGCAGAAGGACCCGCTGGTCGAGTACCAGCGCGAGGGCTTCGACATGTTCACCGCCATGATGGAGGGCATCAAGGAGGAGTCCGTCGGCTACCTGTTCAACCTGGAGGTCCAGGTCGAGCAGCAGGTCGAGGAGGTCCCGGTGCAGGACGCGGCGGAGCGCACGTCGCTGGAGAAGGCGGACGCGGGTGCCCGTACGGGCGGCGGGCGTCCGGAGATCCGGGCGAAGGGCCTGGAGGCTCCTCAGCGGCGGGACCGGCTGCACTTCTCGGCGCCGACGGTGGACGGTGAGGGTGGCGTCGTCGAGGGCGACTTCGAGAGCAACGGCGGCGCGGACCGTACCGAGGCGGGTGCGGGGACGACTCGCGCGGAGCGTCGTAAGGCGCAGAAGGGTGGGGGGCGGCGCCGCAAGAAGTAGGCGGCGCGCGTACTCCATCTGTCGGGTGCGGGGGCGGGGGGGGGGGGGGGGGGGGGGGGGGGGGGGGGGGGGGGGGGGGGGGGGGGGGGGGGGGGGGGGGGGGGGGGGGGGGGGGGGGGGGGTGGTGGATCAGACGGAGGGCGGTGTTCGTGGTGTTTCTTTTGTTTGTGTGGGGGGCCGGCTGGGTCCGGATACGGGTTCCCCCCCCCCGGCCGTCGCCGTTCGCGGGCGGGGTGCCCGGCCGGGTCCGCCCGGCGGGCGGTTCGTCCTCAGTCGCCGGACGGGCCTGTTCTGCCCGCCGGTGGGTGGGTCGGCTTCGGCCGGTGGGTGTCCTCGATTTGCCGGACGGGCCGGAGCGGTGCCGGTCGGGCTGGCGCGGTCGCGCCCGTGCCGGCCCTTCCCTCACACGCCGGTCGGGCCTGTTCCGGGCGCGGCTGGGCGGGGGGCCACCTCCACCGCCGCGCAGCGCCAGCGGAGGTCGGGGCCCTGTTCCAGCCGGAACGCCATCGCGCGGACCTGGTCGCCCGCCGCGACGCTGGCCCATGCCTCGACTACTCCCGGACGGGGGTGGAAGCTCCGGCATGTGCGGATCACCGGGGTGGTGTTGCGGGCCCGCAGCGGGGTCACCGGGGCCAGGCGGACGAGCTGGTCGTACGCCTCGCCGATCGTCTGGCCGAGCATCGAGTGGACCGGGCGCAGTCCGCTGAGGACAGCGAGGAGCTGCTCGGCGAAGCGCTCGTGCGGCTGGAGCCAGGGCCGCCGGCGCTGCGGGACCACCCGCCCCGGCCTGCGCGGGTCGCGCCTGGTCGGCGGCCGTGTGGTGGCGACGGTCCGGGCCGCCGCCCTGTCGTACGTCCTGCTGGTCTCGGTGCCGCTCACGCAGATCGCCCCCGTTCCGCCGGCCCGGCCTGTAACGCATTACCGGGCGGTAACTTGTGTTGGGGATCTTCTACGGGTGATCCCGGGCCGTCGCAAGGACCGGATTTTCGTGATGGCGCCCGTGCCGGGTGTCACCTGTCCGAGTGGCGAGGCAGGCCGGGCCGGGGCAGGGGGTGTCACTCTGCGTGTCCGGAAGGGCCTTCAGCGGCTCCGCAGTGTCACCCCGACGAGGGACCGGCCGAATACGCCGGACGTATCCTTGAACGGCTCTCCCGACTACGAAAGCGGTCATCGCATGCGCGTCTACGTCCCTCTGACCCTTCCCGGTCTCGCCGAGGCACAGAAGACGGGCGAGCTGGGCCCCGGACCGCTGACCGCGTACGCGGTGACCCCCGGTCTGCGCGAGTGGTATCTCTCGGACGACATCGAGGAGTTGGAGTACGCGGCCCTCAACCGCGCCGCCGCCGCCTCGCTCCGGCGGCTCGCCGGTGATCCGTCGGCCGCGCGCCGCCGGGTGGTCGTCGCCGTCGACGTACCGGACAAGGACGCCGCGGCCGACCCCGACCGCGGGGTGGACTCCGCAGGGCTCGGCGAGGTGCGGATCGCCGCCGCCGTCCCCCTCGCCAGGGCCGCCGCCGTGCACATCGACTCCGACGACGCCGAGGACGACGTGTCCGCCGCCGCCGCCGCGCTGGGCGCGGCCGACCACGGTGACGACGACGCGCAGTTCACGGTGGACGGGGCCGAGGACCACGAACTGCTCTGGTTCGGCGTACAGGAGATCCCGGGCATCGTCGCGTAGGGTTCGGCGCCGCGTTGTCGGACCCTGCCGGTAACGTTTCCGGCATGGGGAAAAGCGACACTCATCTGGTCTGGGACTGGAACGGCACACTGCTCGACGACTTCGAAGCGGTCGTCGGGGCCACCAACGCCGCCTTCGCGGAGATCGGTCTCGAACCCATCACCGCGGAGCGCTACCGGGATGTGTACTGCATGCCGATCCCCGTCTTCTACGAGCGGCTCATGGGCCGCCTGCCCACGGACGCCGAGTGGCTCGTCATGGACGAGACCTTCCATCGGCACTACGTGGAGCGGCGCGTCGGGTGCGGGCTCGCCGAGGGCGTCGAGGAGCTGCTGACGGAGTGGGTGCTGGCCGGCCGCAGTCAGTCGCTGCTCAGCATGTACGAGCACGAGCAGCTGGTGCCCGTGGTGCGGGGCTACGGGATTCACCAGCACTTCGTCCGGGTCGACGGCCGGACGGGCCCGTCGGGCGGTACGAAGGCCGTGCACATGGAGCGCCATCTGGCCGCGCTCGCCAAGGAGGGCCGGATAGCCCCCGCGCGCACGGTGGTGATCGGTGACGCGGTCGACGACGCCCTGGCCGCCGCCCATGTGGGGGCCAAGGCGGTCCTGTACACCGGGGGTTCGCACAGCCGCAAGAGCCTGGAGGATGCGGGAGTTCCGGTCGTGGACAGCCTCGCGGACGCCGTCGACCTGGCCCGGAGCCTCGCGCGCTGACGGCCGGTCACCAGCAGCCGATCGCCGCTTGTCACTGGCCGGACCGGCAAATTTCCCGCCCTTCTTTTGTACATATGCGGTTCATGACGGGCCCGGGGTGCGGCGGGATAGCCTGGGGCCGTGATCAGTGCGATATGCCGTGGGAGCGCCGAAGCTCCCGGCCAGCGCCCGGAGTGCCACAGCGCCCCGGGCCTCGCTGATCCCCGCAATCCGGCGTGGCCGTCAAGTTTGGCCAATAACGTCCCGGAGATCTCTCATCGCGGCATAGCGTCGACATCGACCGGAGACCCCGCGTCGTGGCGTTGTGTCGCTTCTTTCATCGACGTCACGCAATGGCGCGCGACAGGAGCCAGAGGACATGCAGACCAAGCTGGACGAAGCCAAGGCCGAGCTGCTCGCACGGGCGGCCCGGGTCGCTGAGAACAGCCCAGCCGGGGGGGCTGGGGGTCTGGGGGGCACCTCCCGGAACGACTCGGCCGCGAAGGCGACCGACGACGAGACGCACGAGAAGCGGCCGGACACCGAGACGCTCCTCGCCTTTCTCCACAAGTACTACCTGCACACCGCCCCGGACGACCTCGCCGACCGCGATCCGGTCGACATCTACGGCGCGGCGCTCTCCCACTACCGGCTGGCCGAGAACCGCCCGCAGGGTACGGCCAACGTGCGCGTCCACACGCCGTCGGTCGAGGAGAACGGCTGGATGTGCACCCACACCGTCGTCGAGGTCGTCACCGACGACATGCCGTTCCTGGTCGACTCCGTCACCAACGAACTCTCCCGGCAGAACCGCGGCATCCACGCCGTCATCCACCCGCAGATCATGGTGCGCCGCGATCTCACCGGCAAGCTCATCGAGGTCCTCCCCGAGGGCCGCGGCGAGAGCGCCGGGCAGAGCCACGACACCCTGATCGAGTCCTGGATCCACGTCGAGATCGACCGCGAGACCGACCGCGCCGACCTCAAGCAGATCACCGCCGATCTGCTGCGCGTCCTGTCCGACGCCCGCGAGGCCGTCGAGGACTGGGGCAAGATGCGCGAGTCCGCGCTGCGCATCGCCGACGAGCTGCCCACCGAGCCGACCGCCGACGATCTGCGCGACCAGGAGGTCGAAGAGGCCCGCGAGCTGCTGCGCTGGCTCGCCGACAACCACTTCACCTTCCTCGGCTACCGCGAGTACGAGCTGACGGGCGACGACGCCCTGACCGCCGTGCCCGGCACCGGCCTCGGCATCCTGCGCTCCGACCCGAAGCACACCGACGACGAGGCCCACCCGGTGAGCCCGTCGTTCAACCGGCTCCCGGCCGACGCGCGCGCCAAGGCCCGCGAGCACAAGCTGCTCATCCTCACCAAGGCCAACAGCCGCTCCACCGTGCACCGCCCGAGCTATCTCGACTACGTCGGCGTGAAGAAGTTCGACGACAAGGGCGACGTCATCGGCGAGCGCCGCTTCCTGGGCCTCTTCTCCTCGGCGGCGTACACCGAGTCCGTACGCCGCGTGCCCGTCGTACGCCGCAAGGTCGCCGAGGTCCTGGAAGGCGCGGGCTTCTCGCCGAACAGCCACGACGGCCGCGACCTGATGCAGATCCTGGAGACGTACCCGCGCGACGAGCTGTTCCAGACGCCCGTCGACCAGCTCCGCTCCATCGTCACCAGCGTCCTGTACCTCCAGGAGCGGCGCCGGCTGCGGCTCTACCTCCGGCAGGACGAGTACGGGCGCTACTACTCCGCCCTCATCTACCTGCCGCGCGACCGCTACACCACCGGCGTCCGGCTGCGCCTGATCGACATCCTCAAGGAGGAGCTCGGCGGCACCAACGTCGACTTCACCGCCTGGAACACGGAATCGATCCTCTCCCGGCTGCACTTCGTCGTCCGCGTCCCCCAGGGCACCCAGCTCGCCGGACTCACCGACGCCGATGTCGACCGCATCGAGGGGCGGCTCGTCGAGGCCGCCCGCTCCTGGGCCGACGGCTTCGGAGAGGCGCTCAACGCCGAACTGGGCGAGGAGCGCGCCGCCGAACTGCTGCGCCGCTACGGCAACGCCTTCCCCGAGGGCTACAAGGCCGACCACTCGCCGCGCGCCGCCGTCGCCGACCTCGTCCGCGTCGAAGAGCTGAGCCGCGACAAGAAGGACTTCGCGCTCTCCCTCTACGAGCCCGTCGGCGCCGGTCCCGGCGAGCGCCGCTTCAAGATCTACCGCACGGGCGAGCAGGTCTCGCTCTCCGCCGTCCTGCCGGTGCTCCAGCAGCTCGGCGTCGAGGTCGTGGACGAGCGGCCGTACGAGCTGCGCTGCGCGGACCGCGCACTGGCCTGGATCTACGACTTCGGGCTGCGCATGCCGCGCGGCGAGAACCAGGCCAAGGACGACCATCTCGCGGAGGACGCGCGCGAGCGCTTCCAGGACGCCTTCGCGGCCGTCTGGACCGGCGAGGCGGAGAACGACGGCTTCAACTCCCTCGTCCTGCGCGCCGGCCTCAACTGGCGCGAGGCGATGGTGCTGCGCGCCTACGCCAAGTACCTGCGCCAGGCCGGGGCGACCTTCAGCCAGGACTACATGGAGGACACCCTCCGTAACAACGTCCACACCACCCGGCTGCTGGTCTCCCTCTTCGAGGCCCGGATGGCGCCCAACCGCCAGCGGGCCGGCACGGAACTCATCGAAGGGCTCCTCGAAGAGCTGACCGGCGCCCTCGACCAGGTCGCCAGCCTCGACGAGGACCGCATCCTGCGCTCGTTCCTCACCGTCATCAGGGCCACACTGCGGACCAACTTCTTCCAGAGCGCCAGCAAGGGGCCCGACGGGACGGACCGCAAGCCCACCGCCGACAGGCACCACAGCTATGTGTCGATGAAGTTCGACCCGCAGGCCATCCCCGATCTCCCCGCGCCCCGCCCCGCGTACGAGATCTGGGTCTACTCGCCCCAGGTCGAGGGCGTGCACCTGCGCTTCGGCAAGGTCGCCCGCGGCGGACTGCGCTGGTCCGACCGGCGTGAGGACTTCCGCACGGAGATCCTCGGCCTGGTCAAGGCGCAGATGGTCAAGAACACGGTGATCGTGCCGGTCGGCGCCAAGGGCGGCTTCGTCGCCAAGCGGCTCCCCGACCCCGCGGTGGACCGCGACGCCTGGCTCGCCGAGGGCATCGCCTCCTACCGGACGTTCATCTCGGCGCTGCTCGACATCACCGACAACATGGTCGCCGGCGAGGTCGTGCACCCCACCGACGTGGTGCGGCACGACGAGGACGACACCTATCTGGTCGTCGCCGCCGACAAGGGCACCGCCAGCTTCTCCGACATCGCCAACGAGGTCGCGATCGCCTACGACTTCTGGCTCGGCGACGCCTTCGCCTCCGGGGGCTCGGCCGGATACGACCACAAGGGCATGGGCATCACCGCCCGCGGCGCCTGGGAGTCGGTCAAGCGGCACTTCCGCGAGCTGGGCCACGACACGCAGACCGAGGACTTCACCGTCGCGGGCGTCGGCGACATGTCCGGCGACGTCTTCGGCAACGGCATGCTGCTCTCCGAGCACATCAGACTGGTCGCCGCCTTCGACCACCGGCACATCTTCATCGACCCGAACCCGGACGCGGCCACCTCCTTCGCCGAGCGCCGCCGCCTCTTCGACCTGCCGCGCAGCTCCTGGGCCGACTACGACAAGTCGCTGCTGTCCCAGGGCGGAGGGATCCACCCCCGCAGCGCCAAGTCGATTCCCGTCAACGCGCACGTACGCGAGGCGCTCGGGATCGAGGAGGGCGTGGCCAAGCTGACACCGGCCGACCTGATGCGGGCGATCCTCAAGGCGCCGGTCGACCTCATGTGGAACGGCGGCATCGGTACGTACATCAAGTCGTCCGCCGAGTCGAACGCCGACGTGGGCGACAAGGCCAACGACGCCATCCGTATCAACGGCGAGGACGTACGGGCCAAGGTCGTCGGCGAGGGCGGCAACCTGGGCGCGACACAGCTCGGCCGGATCGAGTTCGCCCGGCGCGGGGCCGACGGCCAGGGCGGCAGGATCAACACCGACGCCATCGACAACAGCGCGGGCGTGGACACCTCCGACCACGAGGTGAACATCAAGATCCTGCTCAACGCCCTCGTCACCGAGGGCGACATGACCGTCAAGCAGCGCAACAAGCTGCTGGCGGCCATGACCGACGAGATCGGCACGCTCGTCCTGCGCAACAACTACGCGCAGAACGTCGCACTGGCCAACGCGGTCCTCCAGGCCCCGTCGCTGCTCCACGCCCACCAGCGGTTCATGCGCCGACTGGAACGGGACGGCAGTCTCGACAGGGAGCTGGAGTTCCTGCCGAGCGACCGCCAGATCCGGGAGCTGCTGGGCGGGGGCAAGGGGCTCTCGCAGCCCGAACTCGCCGTCCTGCTCGCGTACACGAAGATCACGGTCGCCGACGAGCTGATCTCCACCGGGCTCCCCGACGACCCCTATCTGCGCAAGCTGCTGTACGCGTACTTCCCCGCGCAACTCCGCGAGAAGTTCTCCGAGCACATCGAGGGCCACGCGCTGCGCCGCGAGATCATCACGACGGTGCTGGTCAACGACACCGTGAACGCGGGAGGTTCGACCTTCCTGCACCGGCTGCGCGAGGAGACCGGGGCGTCGATCGAGGAGATCGTCCGGGCGCAGACCGCCGCACGGGAGATCTTCGGGCTCGGCGCGGTCTGGGACGCGGTCGAGGCGCTGGACAACAGCGTCGCCGCCGACGTCCAGACCCGGATCCGGCTGCACTCGCGGCGGCTCGTCGAGCGTGGCACGCGGTGGCTGCTCGGCAACCGGCCGCAGCCCGTGGAGATCGCCGGGACGGTCGACTTCTTCGCCGAGGGCGTGGAGCAGGTGTGGCAGCAACTGCCGCGGCTGCTGCGGGGCGCGGACCTGGAGTGGTACCAGAACATCGTGGAGGAGCTCACAGCGGTGGGCGTGCCCGATGTGCTGGCGCTGCGGGTCGCCGGGTTCTCCGCGGCGTTCCCCGCGCTCGACATCGTGCAGATCGCCGACCGGACGGGCAAGGAACCGCTGGACGTGGCCGAGGTGTACTACGACCTCGGTGACCGGCTGCGGATCAGCCAGCTGATGGACCGGATCATCGAGCTGCCGAGGGCGGACCGCTGGCAGTCCATGGCGCGCGCGTCGATCCGTGAGGACCTGTACGCGGCGCACGCCGCGCTGGCGTCGGACGTGCTGTCGGTCGGCGACGACGCGTCGAAGCCGGAGGAGCGCTTCAAGGCGTGGGAGGAGAAGAACGCGGCGATTCTCGGGCGTTCACGTGCCACGCTGGAGGAGATCCAGAGCTCGGACTCGTTCGACCTGGCGAACCTCTCGGTGGCGATGCGGACGATGCGGACGCTGCTGAGGACCCACGCGTAGGCCCGTCCCGGCGGGACCCGGTCCTCGATGGCGGGACGGGCTCACTTCGAGCCCGTCCCGCCATCGAGGACACCGTCGGTCTGTCAGCGTGTGCGTTTCCCGGCGGCGCCCGTGAAGCCCTCGTACGCCGTGACGACGTCCGCCGCCGGGCCGTCCATGCGCAGTGTTCCCGACTCCAGCCAGATCGCCCGGTCGCAGGTCTCGGTGATCGTCCTGTTGCTGTGGCTGACCAGGAAGACCGTGCCCGCCTCCTCGCGCAGCTCGGCGATGCGCTCCTTGCTCCGCTTCTGGAACCGCGCGTCCCCGGTGGACAGCGCCTCGTCGATCAGCAGGACGTCGTGTGCCTTGGCCGCCGCGATGGAGAAGCGGAGCCGGGCGCCCATGCCCGAGGAGTACGTGCGCATCGGCAGCGTGATGAAGTCGCCCTTCTCGTTGATCCCGGAGAACTCCACGATGCCCGCGTAACGTTCCCTGATCTGCCGGCGTGTCATGCCCATCGCGAGCCCGCCCAGTATCACGTTGCGCTCGCCGGTCAGATCGCTCATCAGCGCCGCGTTGACGCCGAGGAGCGACGGCTGGCCCCGGGTGTAGACCTTGCCCTCGCTCGGCGGCAGCAGGCCCGCGACCGCCTTGAGGAGGGTCGACTTCCCGGAGCCGTTCGAGCCGATGAGACCGATGGCCTCGCCCTTGTACGCGACGAAGCTCACCCCCCGTACGGCACGCACCTCACGGACGCCGGGGGCCTTCCGGCGCGAGACGATCCGGCTGAGCGCCGATGTGGCGCTGCCCTTGCCGCCCTTGGTGCCGTGCACCTGATAGGTGATGTGGACGCCGTCGACGACGACGGTCGGAACTCGCTCGGTCTCAGCCACGGCCGTACCTCTCCTCCGCCTGCCAGAAGAACAGGAATCCGCCGGCCCCGACGAGTACCGCCCAGCCGGTGGCGACCAGCCAGACGTGGGGCGGGAGCTGCCCGGCGGTGAAACTGTCGATGAGCGCGAAGCGCATCAGGTCGATGTAGACGGCCGCCGGGTTGCATTCGAGCGCCAGCCGGACCGGCTCCGGCAGGTGCTGGTTCCTGAAGACCGTGTCCAGGCTCCACATCACCCCGGACGCGTACATCCAGGTGCGGAGCAGGAACGGCATCAGCTGCGCGATGTCGGGCGTCGCGGCCGTCAGCCGCGCGAAGATCATCGCGAGCCCGGTGTTGAAGACGGTCTGGAGCGCGAGGGCGGGCACGGCCAGTAGCCAGGCGGGCCCCGGGTACTGCTCGAAGACGGCCAGGATCACGGTCAGCGCGCCCAGGGAGAACAGCAGCTGCTGGAGCTGCTGGAGGGCAAGCGCGAGCGGGAGCGAGGCGCGCGGGAAGTGCAGGGCGCGGACGAGGCCGATGTTGCCGGAGATCGCGCGGGTGCCGGCGGTGACGGTGCCGGCGGTGAACGTCCAGATGAAGACACCGGTGACCAGGAAGGGGACGTAGTCCGGGACGCCGTCCTTGGTGTTGAGCAGTACGCCGAAGATGAAGTAGTAGACGGTCGCGTTGAGCAGCGGCGTCATGATCTGCCAGAGCTGGCCGAGCTTCGCCCTGCTGTACTGCGAGGTCAGCTTGGCGGTGGCGAACGCGGTGACGAAGTGGCGGCGGGAGTGCAGTCCGCGCAGATACGCCGGGAGCGGGGGGCGGGCCGCGCTCTCGGTGAGCCCGTGCCGGGCGGCGAGCGCGCGCAGATCCGGGCCCGGGTCCCGGTGCGCGGGTCCCGGCCGGGCGGGGGGTGCGGTCGTCTGGGTCACAGGGGTCGCTTTCGACGGGGGACATCGAACGGAGGCGAGTGGAGGTGGGTGGGACGGCGGGAAGCGACGGAACGGGACCGTTTCGTCGTCACGACGAGGTTAGAACGCGAAAACGTCGCAACGCAACCGTTTCGTCGTGACGTGCGTGACGCTATGCTCGTCGGCATGCCCACGGATCCCCGCCTCTCACGCCGCGCCCCCGCGGGAGCCGCCGTGCTCCGCGAGGACGTGACCGACGCCATTCGCTCCGCCGTCTTCGAGGAACTGGCCGCCGTCGGGTTCGCCCGGATGTCCATCGAGGGCATCGCGCGGCGGGCGGGCGTCGGCAAGACCGCCGTCTACCGGCGCTGGAAGTCCAAGCTGGCGCTGGTGCTCGACCTGGTCTCCGCCGTCGCGGCGCAGGGGCTGCCCGTGCCCGCGACCGGTTCGCTGTACGGGGACGTAAGGGCGCTGCTGGAGGTGGCGTCGCACGCCCTGCGCCACCCGCTGGCGTCCCGGGTGATCCCCGATCTGCTGGTGGAGGCCGCCCGGCACCCGGAGATCTCCGAGGCGATCAAGGCGGCGCTGCTGGACGGGAACCAGGGGATCGCGGCGGTGGTCGTGCGGGAGGCGGTGGCGCGGGGAGAGCTGCCCGAGGGGACCGACCCCGACCGGGCGCTGGACCTCATCGCGGGGCCCCTGTACTGGCGGCTGGTGGTCGTGCGGGGGGAGCTGCCCGCGGGCTATCTGGACGACGTCGCGGCGGTGGCGGTGGACGCGATGAAGGGCGGGCGGGCCGGCTGAGTGCGGGCCGGCTGAGTGCGGGGCGGCGGGGCGGGGCGGGGCCGCCGTACGGGTGACATGGGTGGGGGGTCCGTAGCCCTGGTGGATGAATCTTCGTTCCACGTGTGGGGGAGACCAGGGCAGGATCCTCCGCGGAGTCGAGCCGAAGGACGGGTGCCCCATGAGTGTCGCTTCCCCATCGGATTCCGGGCGGCACCCGGGACGCGGCCGGGGCCGGGTCGTCATGCTCGTCGACAACGCCGTCAACGGGGACTCCCGCGTCCAGAAGGCCGCCCGCTCCATGGCCGACGCCGGGTGGGACGTGGTGCTGCTCGGGCAGTCCCCCGACCGCGACCGGCACCGCTGGACCATCGGGGCCGCCGAGGTCCGGCTGTTCCCCGTCGTGATGACCCTCGCCAAACGCCGCAGGGACTACCGCAGGGTCGTGCTGCCCCGCCTCTTCGCCTACCGGCGCGGCGGTATCGCGCAGCACCGCAGACAGTGGGTCAAGGCGTGGCGCGCCGATCTGCTGGCCCGCAGGTCCGCCGAGGGCCGGCGGTACCTGGTCCGGCGCGCGGCGGCGCGAATCCTGGCGCGCTGGGTCGGCTTCCGGCACCGTCAACTCGCCCTGGTCGAGGGCAGACGCAACCCCGACTCGCTGCCGGAGCGGCTGCGTACGGCCATGTGGCGCGCCCTGCTCGGCGACCGCTGCTGGCGCAGGCTCGAACCGTACCTGTGGGACTACGAGTTCGCCTTCGGCCCCGTCGTCGACGCGCTCGAACCCGATCTCATCCACGCCAACGACTTCCGGATGATCGGTGTCGGCGCCCGCGCCGTGCACCGTGCGCGGGGCCGGGGCCGGAGCATCCGGCTCGTCTGGGACGCGCACGAGTATCTGCCCGGCATCAAGCCCCGGGCCGGCTACCGGCGCTGGATGCCCGCGCATGTCGCGCACGAGCGGGAGTACGGGCGCTGCGCGGACGCGGTCGTCACCGTCTCCCAGAGCCTGGCCGAACTGCTGCACAAGGAGCACCGGCTGCCCCGGCCGCCCACCGTGGTGCTCAACGCCCCCGGCGGCGGCCCGCCCGCCGACCGGGCCGGTGAACCCGTCCCGGACCTGCGGGAGTTGTGCGGGATCGACGCCGGCACGCCGCTGCTCGTCTACAGCGGCGCCCTCGCCCCGCAGCGCGGGCTGGCCACACTCATCGAGGCGCTGCCCCAACTGCCCGGCGCCCATGCGGCGCTCGTCGTGCCCGCGCCCGAGGGATGGGTCGTACGCAAGGTGCTCGACCACGCGGCCGATCTCGGTGTCGCCGACCGCGTCCACCCGCTGCCGTACGTCCCGTACTGGCAGATCGTGCCGTTCCTGGCCGCCGCCGACATCGGCGTCATCCCGATCCACCACTGGCCCAACCATGAACTCGCCCTGATCACCAAGTTCATGGAGTACGCGCACGCCCGGCTGCCCATCGTCGTCAGCGACGTGCGCACCATGGCGGCGCAGGTCCGCGAGACCGGGCAGGGCGAGGTGTTCCGCGCCGAGGACACGGCGGACTTCGTACGGGCCGCGCGCGCCGTCCTCGACGATCCGGCCGCCTACCGCGCGGCGTACGACCGCCCCGGTCTGCTGGAGCGGTGGACCTGGGAGACCCAGGCCGACATCCTCGACGGCCTCTACGGGCGGCTGCTGGCCGCCCCCGCCGAGGCGACCGCCGTCGCGGGGGTCTCCCGGGAGGGGACGGAGGCGCGCGACGAGACCGAGCCGGGCGACCCGGCGGGCGCCACCGCGACCTGACCGGGGGCCGCGTGAGCACGTGACCATACGGCCGTACGGGCGTTGATGTCCTCGAACGCCGGGAGACGTCACCGGCGTCGGGGGAGCGCCGCGCCCAACGAGCCGGATTGGAAAGTGAGTCACCGTGCACAGGTCCGCGTACGAGCAGATGGAACTCTGCGTGAAGGAGTACATGCCCGCGTCCGGCCGTCACCGGGTGGTCGACCTGGGCTCGCGCATCTCGCCCAAGCAGTCCCTCACCCACCGCGGTCTGCTCGACGGGCGCGATGTCGACTACATCGGCGTCGACGTGCTCGACGGCCCCAACGTCGACCTGGTGATGCGCAGGCCGTACCGCATTCCGGTACGGTCCGGGTCCGCCGACTTCGTCATCTCGGGCCAGGCGTTCGAGCACATCCCGTTCTTCTGGGCGTCGATGATGGAGATCACGCGTGTCCTGCGCCCCGGCGGCATGGCCTTCGTCACCGCGCCCTCGCGCGGTCATGTGCACGACGCGCAGGACTGCTGGCGGTACTACCCCGACGGATTCAGGGCCATGGCCGCCTTCTCCGGACTCGAACTGGCCGAGGCCCACACGGACTTCCCGCCGATGAAGGGCATCCGCTTCGACTACGCCGCCATCGACGGCAAGCGCGCCTACTGGGGCGACTCGGTGGGCGTGTTCCGCAGGCCGCGACGCCCGAGGCGGCGGCTGTGGGAGTACGCGGTAAGGGAACTGACCGTCCGTTACGCCAATCGCGTCGGCGGCGTCGACGGCGTCCCGCTGCCCGAGCCGGTCGCCGGACGCGACCGCTGCGGCCGGGGAACACCCGTCGTACCCGCCCCGGCCGCCGAAGCACAGCCCGGAGCCGCACAGCCCGTAACGGCTGAGACCAACACGAAAGAGGCTTGAACGGGGTCAAGTTGACGAAAGATGACATCTGCTGAGTTCTCCGCGTACCGTCCGTCGGCATGGCATGGCGAAGCGCAGTGAACGGCGCACTCGAGAAGCTCACCGGATATCAGCTCCGGCGGATCCCGGTCCCCGCCCCGCGGTCGGCGGCACCCGCGCCCCCCGTCGCCCCCGCGCCCGCCCCGCAGGCCGCGGAACCGGCGCCGAAGGCCAAGCCGAAACCGAAGCCGGCGGCGCTGCCCGCCGACTACGACGACGAGGCGAAGGAGATCATCCGCGCGGTCAAGCCGTTCACGATGACCTCGCCGGAGCGGCTCAACGCGTTCATCCTCGCCACCCGCCACGTCGTACGGCACAACATCCCCGGCGACATCGTCGAGTGCGGAGTCTGGCGCGGCGGCTCGATGCAGGCGTGTGCCAGGACACTGCTCGCGCTCGGCGAGACCGACCGCGGACTGCACCTCTTCGACACCTTCGAGGGCATGCCGCCGCCCACCGCCGAGGACCTGCGGCGCGACGGCAAGTCCGCCGAGGACCTGCTCGCGGCGCAGGGCAAGGACCGGCCCATCTGGGCCGTCGCCTCGCTGGAGGACGTACAGGCGGGCTTCGGGAACGTGCCCTACCCCGGCGAGCGGGTGCACTACGTGCAGGGACTGGTCGAGGACACCGTGCCGCGGCAGGCCCCCGAGCAGATCTCCGTCCTGCGCCTGGACACCGACTGGTACGCCTCCACCAAGCACGAACTGGAGTATCTCTACCCCCGGCTGGTGAGCGGCGGAGTGCTGCTCATCGACGACTACGGCTACTGGCAGGGCTCCCGCCAGGCCGTGGACGAGTTCCTGGAGAAGACGGGCGAACGGCTGCTCATGCTGCGCATGGACGAGGGCCGGATCGCGGTCAAGCCCTGAATCACCGCTGCTGAGAACACCGGACGCGCCGAAGTCCGGGATTTCGGAAGGACCGTGCACCGCGCATGACCCCCCGCCTCACCGTCGTCGTGCCCATCTACAACGTGGAGGACTATCTCGACGACTGCCTACGCTCACTGGCCGGACAGACCATGGCCGACTCCGAGATCGTCATGGTGAACGACGGTTCCACGGACGGGAGCGCACGGATCGCGAGACGGTTCGCCGCGGCGGACGGACGGTTCCGGCTGGTCGAGCAGGAGAACGCCGGGCTCGGCGCCGCGCGCAACACCGGCGTCCGGCACGCGCGCGGCGAGTTCCTCACCTTCGTCGACAGCGACGACACCGTGCCGGACGGAGCGTACGAACGGATGATCGCGGCGCTCGACGCGTCCGGCTCCGACTTCGCGACCGGCAACGTGCTCAGGCTCGGTCCCGGGGGCGCGCTGACACAGGCGCCGATGTTCCGCAAGCCGATGGCGACCGGGCGCTCCGGCACCCGGCTCACCCGTGACTGGGTGCTGCTCGGGGACCGGATCGCCTGCAACAAGGTCTTCCGGAAGACCTTCTGGGACCGGCACTCCTTCGTCTTCCCCACCGGGGTGCTGTACGAGGACATCGCCGTCGTACTGCCCGCGTACTTCCTGGCGAACGGTGTGGACGTACTGGCCGAGCCCGTCTACCACTGGCGGACCAGGGACGGCTCGATCACCGCGAAGCGCGCCGTCCCCGAGGGGATCCGCGACCGGGTCACCGCCGTGTCGTCGGTCGCCGACTTCCTGACCGGCAGGGCGCGTACGGACACCGGCAGCGGCACGGCCGGCGGCACGACCACCGGCACCGACTGGGCAGACGCGCTGCGGCGCTACCACCAGCACGTGCTCTCCGGCGACCTGTGGCTGTTCATCGAGGCGCTGCCCGACGGTGACGCCGACTTCCACGCGGCCTTCCTCGACCACGCCAACGCCTTCGCCGCGACCGTCCACCAGGGTGTCTTCGACGACCTGCCGCTGCATCTGCGCGTCAAGTGGCATCTGATCCGGGAACGCCGGATGCCCGAACTCCTCGCGCTGCTCGCCCACGAGAAGGCCGACCCCGGCGCCTTCGGCGTCCGGGGACTGCGCAGGTCCCGCGCCGAGTACCCGGTGCTCACCGGCGGTCTGCCCCGGACCGTCGCCACCCTCAGGCCCAAGGAACTGCCGGTGACCTCGCATCTCACCGAGGCCGTGTGGCGCGACGGCCGACTGCACCTCAGGGGCTACGCGTACGTGCGCAACGTGCCCGCCGACGCGCGCCGCAAGTCCGTCAAGGCGGCCTGGCTGCGGGCCGGGAAGCGGCGCGTACTGCCGCTGCGGACGCGCACCCTGCGGATGCCCGCGGCGACGTACGAGTCGAAGCAGGGCCTGCACCTCTACGACTGGGCCGGGTTCGAGACCGTCGTCGACCCGCGCAGGCTCGTGCGGGCGCGGGACTCCGGCGGCTCCGCGCGCACCGTGTGGAAGCTGGAGATGGGGGTGTACGGAGCGGGCCGGCTGCGCCGGGCGCCGCTGCGGCTGACGGGTTCGGCCGCGTCGCCCGCCGTACCGGCCGTGCACTACGTGGACGACACCACGCGCGTCGTGCCCGCGCTCTCCGGCAACAAGCTCGAACTGCGCGTGGAGCCCGTACGCGCCCTGCTCACCGGCCACGCGCCGGCTGACGGCGGGGCCCTGCGGATCGAAGGTGTGCTGCACCCCGCCGGGGGCCTCCCGACCGTGCTCGCCGTCCGGAACTGGTACACCAAGGACGTCCACGAGGCCGAACTGAGCCTCGGGGACGGCACCTTCACCGCCGACGTCCCGCTCACCGTCTTCGGCGACCCCTCGGCCCGGCGGCGGGCCGCCGTGCCGTGGGGCGTGCATCTCGTACGCGCCGACGGCAGCCGTTTCGCCGTGGCGGCGCGCGGCGCGATCCGGCCCGGACACTACGCGCTGGGCGACGGCCGCGAGGTCCACGTCACCGCCAACGCGGCGGGCGACCTCGTCCTCAGCGACCAGGCCGAGCAGCCGGTGGTCGACACACTCGACTGGACGGCGGACGGTGAGCTGATCCTGACGGGCAGCCGGCCCTCCCCGGGGCGGGCCGAGTTGGTGCTCCGGCACAGCGGCCACCACGAGGAGAACGTCTTCACCGTCGAGACACTCGCCGACGGCCGCTTCCGTACGTCCCTGCTGCCCGCCGCCGTCGCAGGACTGCACGGCGTACGCCAACTGGCCGAGGGCCGCTGGCTGTTGTACGTCCGCGAGACGGGGGAGAGCGACCCGGAGCGCTACAGCGCCGTACGGGTCCAGCCCTCGCGGCACCAGACGCTGCCGCTCGTACGGACCCTGGACGGCCGGGAGTTCACCCTGGACCGGCACCACCAGGACCTGCTCCACCTGCACTCCGGCTCCCCGCTCCCCGAACAGGACCGCGGCGCCTACCGGCAACAGCGGCTGCGCGCCCGGTACGCGACCGCCCGCACCACCGCAGGGCCCCTGCGCGACGCCGTGCTCTACAGCAGCTTCGACGGCCGGCAGTACTCCGACTCACCCCGCGCCGTCCACGAGGAACTGGTGCGCAGGCAGGCCCCGGTGGAGCATCTGTGGGTCGTACGGGACCGGCAGGTGACCCTGCCGGCCGGTGTCCGCGCCGTCGAACTCCACAGCGCGGACTGGTACGAGGCGCTGGCCCGCAGCCGCTGCGTCGTCACCAACACCCATCTGCCCGAGTGGTTCGAGCGGGCGGACGGCCAGTACGTCGCCCAGACCTGGCACGGCACTCCGCTCAAGCGCATCGGCCGCGACCTCTCGGGCGGCGCCCACGCCGACGAGACCTACATCGCGACCCTGCCCCGCAGGTCCGCCCAGTGGAGCCTGCTCGTCTCGCCCAACGGCTTCTCCACACCGATCATGCGCCGCGCCTTCGGATACGAGGGTACGGTCCTGGAGTCCGGCTATCCGCGCAACGACCTGCTGCACGCGCCCGACCGGGGGAAGGTCGCCGACGCCCTGCGCGAGAGACTGGAGATCCCCGAGGACAAGCGGGTGATCCTCTACGCGCCGACCTGGCGCGAGGACCAGCCCAGGAAGGGCGGGCGGTACGGGCTCGACCTCCGGCTCGATCTGGCCCTGGCCGCCGAGGAACTGGCGCACGACCACGTCCTGCTCGTCCGGCGCCACTACCTGGTCGGTGGCACGGTCCCCGGCGCCGGGCGCGGCGCCGCCGGCTTCGTACGGGACGTGTCCCGGTACCCGGACGTCGCCGAGCTGATGCTGATCAGCGACGCGCTGGTCACCGACTACTCGTCACTGATGTTCGACTTCGCGCAGACGGGCCGCCCGATGTACTTCCACGCGTACGACCTGGAGCACTACCGGGACACCCTGCGCGGCTTCTACTTCGACTTCGAGTCGGTCGCGCCCGGCCCGGTCGTGGCCGACACCGCCTCACTCGTGGCGGCCCTGCGGGCCCCCGGGCCCCGGACGCCATCGGAGGCGTACGCACGGTTCCGGGAGACCTTCTGCGATCTGGACGACGGCACCGCCGCCGCCCGCCTCGCGGACCTGATGCCCGTGGGGGGCGGCGCATGAGCGCGGTCGAGATCAGCTGCGTCGTCACCGCCGGAGCGGACGCCCAGGCGCTGCGCCGGTCCGTGGAGTCCGTCGTCGCGCAGACCATGCGCGCCACCGAGGCGGTGGTGGTGCTCGGCCCCGCCCTCCCGTCGCCGCCCGGTGGAGCGGCGGGCGCGGGCCCGGACGGCGGGGTGCCCGACGACGCGGGTCCGGCCGACGCCGAGTCCGCCGCCGATGACGTACGGGCCGTGGCGGAGGAACTCGCCGCTTCGGACCCGGCGCGGGTGCGGATCGTCACCTCCGGCGCCGACCCGTCCACCACCGGCGTACTGCGCAACCAGGGCCTCGACCGGGCACGGGGCCGGTACGTCATGGTGCTCGGCGAGGGCGAGCGGCTCCAGCGCGACGCCTGCCGCAATCTGTGGGAGGCCGCCGAGCGCTCCGGCGCCGAACTCGCCGCCGGGCGCTGGACCCGGCGCGCGGGCCGCCGCGCCAAGGAACAGCCCCCGGCGCGGATCGTCGAGAGCGGGCTGTACGCGCGCTCCCGCGCCATCGGCGAACTGGCCGACGCCCCCGAACTCGTCGTCGCCGACGCCCTGGTGAGCGGGTTCTGTGTGAGTGCCGCCCTGCTGGAGCGGACGGGACTGCGCTACGCCGATGACCTGGACCGCGCCGAGATCCTGTTCGGCGCCGAAGCGGCCACCACCGCGGCCCGTGTCGCGCTCGTCCCCAACCTGATCACCGCCGGCCGGGCACCCGACGACCCGGCCGGCACGCTGGAGGGCCGGCTCGCCGCACACGTACGGGTCGCCGAACTCCTCACGCTCCAGGGCCGTACGGCGCTGTGCGAGGCCCGCGACCGCGCCTTCCTGGCCGATCAACTCGTAGCCCTCGCACGGCAGTTCCCCAAGCTGGACGCCGCGACACGGGCCCACGCCGCCGCCCTGGTCGCCGCCCTGCCCGCCGCCCGGACCGACCCCCGCCTGCGGCTCGACCTGCCGCCGCTGGAGCGTGTCTGCCTCCAACTCCTCGCCGACGGCGACGCCGACGGCGTACTGGCGGCGGGCTACGCGCTCGGCAGGCCGGGCGCCGTCGCCTCCGCGCTGACCGAGCGTGAGGGGAAGGTGTACTGGCGGGCGGCGCTCCCCGACGACCCGGGCGCGCGGGCGGCGCTCGACGTCACCGAGCTGGGGCACCACTACCGGCCGGCCGCCGACACCCCGCTGCTGAACCAGCTCACGCACTGCGGACAGGAGGGCGCCCGTCTCGTACTCGAAGGCCGGCTCCCCGCCCCGCTCCAACTGCTCCCCGAGGGCGCGCCGTTGACCGCCACCCTGGAGTTCGTGGCACGCGGCAGCGACGGGAACCTCGTCTTCCGCGCGCCCGTGGAGGAGCTGTGGCGCGAGGACGACACCGTCCGCTGGCGCGCCTCCGTCGACATCGGCGCCCTGCTGCGCGTCGGTGGCGCGCGGGACCGCGTGTGCGACCCCCGCCTCGCCCTGCACACCCCCACCGGCACCACCACGGGACCGCTGTTCCTGGAGCGGGACCGGGCCGAGGCGGTGGGCGGCTTCCGGGCACGCCCGCGGCTCGGGCGGCTGTTCGGCGACACCTGGAAGCCGTACGTCACGGTGAAGCACCACCTCGCGTTCCAGCTCCAGGCGCGCCGCAGCCCCGGCCGCCCCGCGGCGGCGGCGCTCCACTACCTCACCCACTTCCGCCCCGCCCGCAAGGCGAAGCGGCTCGCCAAGGGGGTGCGCCGCCGCCTCGACCGGCTCTCCTCCCGCTCCGTGAAGACGCGCGTGTACAACCGGCTGCTGATCCGGCTCCCCGTCCGCAAGGGCTCGGTGGTCTTCGAGAGCCACATGGGCAAGTGCTACGGCGACAGCCCGCGCGCCATCCACGAGGAGCTGCGCGAGCAGCGCCGCCGGGGCATGCGGCACATCTGGTCCTACGCGTCGTCCCCCGACGGGTTCCCCACCGACGCGCGGCTGGTCCGGCGGCTGTCCTGGCGCTATCTGTGGGCACTCGCCCGCGCCCAGTACTGGGTCGACAACCAGGGCTTCCCGCTCGATCTGCGCAAGCCCCCCGCCACCACCTACCTCCAGACCTGGCACGGCTCCGCGTACAAGCGCATGGGCTTCGCCGAGAGCCGGATCAAGGCGCAGAACGCCCCCGAGCGGGAGAAGCTGAGCGCCGCGCTCGCCCGCTTCGACCACTTCCTCGTACGGTCCGAGCACGACATCGCGACCCTGGCGCGGGACTACCGGCTGCCCGCCGACTCGCTGGTGCGCTGCGGCTATCCCCGCAACGACCGCCTCGTGCGGGCCCGCGCCACCGACGAGAGCCGGGGGCGCTTCCCGCGCCCCGCGATCGCCGCGGATCTCGGGATTCCCGACCACCGCCGGGTGGTGCTGTACGCGCCGACGTTCCGCGGGATGCCGAAGAAGGGCCGGACGACGCGACTGCCGCTCGACGTACGTCGGTTCACCGAGCGGTTCGGTGACGAGTACGTCCTGCTCGTGCGGGCCCACTACCTGGAGTCCGCCGCCCTGCCGGTCTGCCCGCCCGGCACGGTGATCGACGTCTCCGCCCACCACGACATCAGTGAACTGCTCTGTCTGGCCGACGCGTTGATCACGGACTACTCGTCGATCATGTTCGACTACGCGCTGCTGGACCGGCCGATGGTCTTCTTCGCGCCGGACCTGGACGCGTACGCGGCCGAGCGCGGCAGCTACTTCGACCTGCGGGCCGAGGCTCCCGGGCCCGTGGCCCAGTCCGAGGACGAACTGCACCGGGTGATGGGCGAGTTGAAGAAGTCCGACAGCGCGCACCGGGAGGACCGGGCCCGGTTCGCCGAGAAGTTCGGCGGTTTCGAGAGCGGCCAGGCCGCGCGTACCGCCGTGGACGTGCTCTTCGCAGGAAGGACCCGCCGGTGACAGCCGCGACCGAATCGACGACCGGTACGACGACGGACACGACGACCCAACCGGCGGCCGGCACCGCGGGGCCGCCCGTCGCCGGGCCCCGTGAGCTGATCCTGCTCGCCAACGCCACCGACGTCCTCGGCGGAGTCACCGCCTGGACCCATCAGATGGCCCGTCTCTTCGGCGCCCACGGCCACCGCGTCCAGGTCGTCGGCATCCACGAGGCGGAGCTGAAGCTCGCTCTGCCCGGGCCGCCCGACTACCCGGTGACCGCGCTCTACCCCGCCCACCCGCCCACCCCCTGGCGCCCGCGCACCCCGCTCGGCCACTTCGACCTGCTCGCCCGCCGCCGTGAGGCGTCCAGGGTCGCGGGCAAGCGGCGCGCCGTCGCCCGGCTCTCGGAGATCTTCCGGGCGGCCGGGCCCGGCGCGCTGGTGATCGTCACCCAGGTCTGGCCGATGGAGTGGGTCCTGGAGGCCGACACCACGGGGCTGCGGCTGATCGGGATGAGCCACGAGTCGTACGAGTACAGCAAGCGGTGCCACCGCTTCCGCTGGATCAAGAACAGCTATCCGCACGTCGACCGCTGGCTCACCCTCACCCAGGAGGACGCCGACGCCTGGATCGCCGAGGGCTTCGACAACGTCGGCGCGATGCCCAACGCGCTGCACTCGCTGCCCGAACAGCCATCCCCGCGCACCGGCAGGAACGTCGCCAGTATCGGCAGGCTGGACGACCAGAAGGGCATCGACCTGCTCCTGGAGAGCTGGGCCTCGGTGACCGGGGCCCGGCCCGGCTGGCGGCTGCGGATCCACGGCGCCGGCCAGGACGAGACGGCGCTCAAGGAGCGGTGCACGGCGCTCGGGCTGGACGGGTCGGTCGACTGGATGGGCCGTACCGACGACGTGGCGGGCGCGCTGGCCGAGTGCTCGGTCTTCGTCCAGTCCTCGCGCGGTGAGGGCTTCCCGCTGGCGCTCATGGAGGCCATGGCGAGCGGGGTGCCGTGCGCGGCGTTCGACTGCGCGCCGGGCGTCCGGGAGATCGTCAGGGACGGCGAGGACGGGCTGCTGGCCCCGCCGGGCGACACGGACGCGCTGGCCGACCGCCTGCTGCGGCTGACGGGCAACCCCCGGCTGCGGGACACCCTGGGGGAGCGGGCACGGGTGAACGTCCAGCGGTACTCCCAGGACGAGATCCTCCGCCGCTGGCACGAACTGTTCGCGCTGCTGGACCGCTAGGTCGTGTCTTCGAAGTCCCGCCTGGCCCGCGACGCCCGGCGCGGCGCCTCGCCGCGTTGTCGTAAGCCGGCCGGGTACGCCCCGTACGAGCCCGCTCCTCCGCCTTGCGGTGCACCGCGCCGGCCGCCGCGGGCCCCGCCCTGCGGGCGGACGGCGCTACTTCGGAGAAAGGCCCCTGGCCCGGTCCATCGGGTCACCGGCCGGGCCGTGTCCGTGCCCCGGCCGGTGACCGGTGCTCAGCGGCCCGCGTCCGACATGTTCCGGCCGTGCCGCTGCTGTGGCAGCAGCGGTGAGGGCGCCGGTGTGCGGTCCTCCAGGGGCACCGGCTCCGGCAGGCCCGTCGTCTCGCCGAGGAACACCCGGCGCACCACCCGCTCCGCCGCCAGCCCGTCGTCGTACGGACAGAACCTCGCCCGGAAGGCCGCCCGGAGCTGGGCCGAGCGCGAGCCGCGCCAGTGGTCGGTGACGAAGATGTCGATCAGGTCGTCCTCGTCGCGCGCCACCGCGCCCGGCGGGAAGGCCCGGACGTCGAAGTACGTGCCGCGGGCCGCCTCGTACGCCTCCCAGTCGTCGATATGGATGACGACGGGCCGGTCCAGATTGACGTAGTCGAACATCAGCGACGAGTAGTCGGTGACGAGCGCGTCGGCGGCCAGGCACAGCGACTCGACCCGGTGGTGGCCCGAGACGTCGATGATGCGCGGGTGCGGGGTGTGCGGCAGCGGCGCCTCGTACGTGTGGTGGGCGCGGGTCAGCACCACGAAGCGCGGGCCGAGCGCCTGGGCGAGCCGCTCCAGGTCCAGCGGGACGTACGGGGTGCGCCGGTAGTCGCGCTGCGTGGGCGCGTACAGGACGGCCGTGAAGCCCTCGGGGATGCCGAGCGACTCCCGCAGCCGTGCGACATCGGCCGAAGTGGCGTGCTGGAACACGTCGTTGCGGGGATAGCCGTATTCCAGTGCGGTGTGCCCGGCCGGATACGCCTTCTCCCAGACGAGGGTGGAGTGACGGTTCGCCGAGAGGGAGAAGTCCCACTGGTCGACGCCCGTCAGGAGCCGGTCGAACTCGGTGCGGCGGGCGGCGGCCGGATGGTCCTGGAGGTCGAGGCCCATGGACTTGAGGGGGGTGCCGTGGTGGGTCTGGAGCAGGATCTGCTGCGGTCGCTTGACCAGGCGCCGGTCGAAGTTGACGTTGTTGACCAGGTACTTGTCACGGGCGAGCGCCGTCCAGTAGCCGAAGCTGCCGGGGCGCAGCCGGCGGGTGCCGGTGGGCACGGTGTGGTGGTACTCGGGGCGGCCGATCCACGACGTGTCGATGTGCGGGGCGAGTTCGCGCACCTTCTCCTCGATGGCCGCCGGGTTGCAGGCGTAACCCCGGCCGTCGTACGCGGCGAAGACCGCCCTGTTCTCCCGGACCGGCAGGCACCGCTGGGTCCGGTAGTGCAGATGCAGCGCCCCGGCGCGTACGGCCCGGCCCAGGGCCGTGGCGGCCTGCCGGGCGCCCATCTGCACGCGCTGCGCCGTCCACAGGGCGCGGTACGTGCGGTGCGCGCCGAACCGCAGCAGGGTGTGGCGCAGCCGGGCCCGCAGCAGCGGCGCGGAGCCGGGGGTGCGGTGGCGGCGGTGGTGGGCGCGGGCCCGGCGGAAGAACTCGGGGCGGCTGCGGCGCGGCAGCCGCCCCCGTACGGCCACGAGTTTGGAGAAGTGGTCGAGCATCCGCCGGAACAGCACGGGGCGCCAGTCGTCCAGGGCGGGCCGTGAGTCGATGAACGCGAAGACACGGTCGTACTGCTCGAAGATGTCGAAGTGCTTGCGGCTGGTGGTGGAGAGGATGTTGCCCTGGCGCCGCTGCCGGTAGTGCACGCAGACGCGGTCGAGCGTCGCGATCGACTCGGCGGCCATCAGCGCGGGGAAGGTCCAGGGGGTGTCCTCGTAGTAGCCGGGCGGGAAGGTGAAGCCCTGCCGGTCGATGTACTCGCGGCGGTAGGCCTTGTTCCAGACGACCATCAGCACCCTCAGCAGCTCCGGGCGGTCGACGAGCCGGAAGGGCGCGGGACCGCTCTCGTCGAGCAGGCCGGAGAGGATGTTGCGGACCACCTCGCCCGACCAGTACGTACGGGCGTAGTCGTAGACGAGGACGTCGGGGCCGTCCGTCTCCTTGAGCCGGTCGGCGATCGTCTGGAGCGCGCCGGGGGTCAGCGTGTCGTCGCCGTCGAGGAAGATCAGGTAGTCGCCGGTGGCTCGGGCGATGCCGGCGTTGCGGGCGGGGCCGAGGCCCTCGTTCTCCGGGAGGTGCACGGCGACGACACGCGGGTCGGTGGCGGCGACTTCGTCGATGATCGTCCCGCAGGCGTCGGGTGATCCGTCGTCCACGGCGATGAGTTCGAAGTCCTCGTACGTCTGGCCGAGCACCGATTGCAGACACTCCTGCAAGTACGCCTGGACCTTGTACGCGGGGACGATGATGCTGAACCGGGCCATGGCTCGGGAACGGCCGATGGAGTGACCTGGTTACGCCAGACGTGGCATACGGGGGACAAATACACCGGGCGGACCGGTAGTTGAACCGGCCCGCCCCTTTTGGCGTACTTCTCCCTCGAACGGGTGCCCGATGGGGCCCTACTTGACCGCCCCCGCCATGACGCCGCTGACGAACTGCCGCTGGAACATGAAGAACACGGCCAGCGGGATGATCATCGACAGGAAGGCGCCGGGCGCCAGCACGTCGATGTTGTTGCCGAACTGCCGTACCTGCTGCTGGAGGGCGACCGTGATCGGCGGGGACTCGGAGTCCGCGAAGATCAGGGCCACCAGCATGTCGTTCCAGACCCAGAGGAACTGGAAGATGCCGAGCGAGGCGATCGCCGGACCGCCGAGCGGCATCACGACACGGGCGAACAGCCGGATCTCGCCCGCGCCGTCGAGCCGTGCGGCCTCCAGGAGTTCACGCGGGATCTGCGCGAAGAAGTTCCTCAGCAGGAAGATCGCGAAGGGCAGGCCGAAGGCGACGTGGAACATCACCACGCCGAAGGTCGTCTCGAAGATCCCGATCTCGCCGAAGAGTTCGGAGACGGGGATGAGCGCGACCTGGACAGGGACCACCAGCAGACCCACGACCAGCATGAACCACCAGTCACGGCCCGGGAAGTCCATCCACGCGAAGGCGTAACCGGCGAGCGCGCCGATCACCACGACCAGCACGGTCGAGGGGACCGTGATCATCACCGTGGACCAGAGGGAGTTGGTGATGATGTCGTTGGACAGCAGCTCCGAGTAGTTCTCGGTGGTGAGCTGCGCCGGCTTGGTGAAGACCTCCCACCAGCCGCTCGCCGCGATGTCCGACGAGCCGCGCAGCGAGGAGATCAGCAGACCGATCGTCGGCATCATCCAGAACAGGGCGACCAGGATCAGGAAGACCTGGACGACCCCGCTGCCCGCCTTCGCCGCCACCCGGGCCGGCAGGGACGCCTTCGGCTTGGCCGTCGTGTCGGCGGGCAGCGACCGCTCCGCCTTGACCGCAGTGTCAGTCGTCGTCATCGGCGGTTCTCCTTCTGCATCCGGCGAATGTTGAAGAGCATCACCGGGATCACGAGCAGCAGGAGGAATACGGCGATCGCGCTGCCCACGCCGACGTTGGCGTCCGTGCCGAACGACGAGCGGTACAGCTGGAGCGCCAGCACGTTCGCGTCGTCCTGGGAGGAGCCTGGCGCGATGATCAGTACCAGGTCGAAGATCTTCAGCACATTGATCATCAGGGTGACCATCACGACGGCCAGGACCGGAGCGAGCAGCGGCACGGTGATCCGGCGGAACACCTGCCACTCGTTCGCGCCGTCGACCCGTGCGGCCTCCAGGAGTTCACGCGGCATGCTCGCCAGACCGGCACCGATCAGCACCATCGCGAAGCCCGCCCACATCCACAGATAGCTGCCGATGATCGCGGGGGTGACGAGGTTCGGGCCGAGCCAGTCCACGCCGTTGTACGGCTCCCTGAAGTTGCTCTCGGGGAGCTGGAGCAGGGCTCCGTCGGCCGACGCCGGCAGGGTGAACGTACCGTCGGAGGCGGCGCTGGCGGAGGCCACGACCTTGCCGTCCTTGACCGCCTCGATCTTGAGGCCGGGCAGGCCGAGTTCCTCGGAGTCGACGACGTTGGGCTTGCCGCCGCCGCCCTTGGTGAAGTCCAGCCAGGCCGTACCGGTGATCTCGCCGCCGCCGCTCTCCGCGGCCTTGGCCGGCTCGGCGTCAGACGGCATCTTGCCCGGGGGCACGCCTACCAGCGGAAGGAGCACCGGAGTGCCCGCCGCGACCGGTGTCTTGGTGACGAACGAGCCCTTGGCCTCGCCCGCCTTCAGCGGATGCACCGGCAGCGGGCGGGCCTTCGGATAACCGGCCGACTCGTTGAAGGTGTCGTGCACGCCCACGGCGACGGCGTTGGCGATGCCGCGCTCCGGGGCCTGCTCGTACACCAGCCGGAAGATGATGCCCGACGCGAGCATGGAGATCGCCATCGGCATGAAGACGATCAGCTTGAACGCCGTTCCCCAGCGCACCCGTTCGGTGAGTACGGCGAAGATCAGACCGAGTGCGGTGGCGACCGTCGGGGCCACGATCACCCAGATCAAGTTGTTCTTGATCGCGGTCCGGATGGTGTCCTCGGTGAATATCTCCACATAGTTGTCGAAGCCGGCGAAGGCGTCGCCGGACTGGTCGAAGAACGACCTGTAGACGGAGAACCCGATCGGGTAGACCACGAGCGCGCCCAGCAGGACCAGCGCGGGAAGCAGGAACGCCACCGCGAAGCCTTTACGTGTGCCTGTCACGCTCTTGCGCTTCCCCTTGGCAGGGGGCGGGGGCGCCGGCACCGAAGTGCCGGTGCCCCCTGTTGTCGCCGACGTCACCGCGTCAGCTCTTGAATGCCTTGGCGGCGTCCGACTCCAGCTGCTGCTGGGCGCCCTTGACGTCCTTCGGGTTCTTCAGGAAGTCCTGGAGGGCCTTCCACTCGCCCTTGCCGGGCGTACCGCCGAACGACTGCGGCATCTGGTCCGACATGTCGAAGCGGAAGTCGTCACCGGCGTCGATGAGCGCCTTGGCGATGTCACGCTGCACGTCGTTCGGGTACGCCTTGCCGTCCAGGCCCTTGTTCGGCGAGATGAAGCCGCCGAGCTTCGCCTGGATCTCCGCGGCGTCCGTGGAGGCCAGGAAGGTCAGCAGCGCCTGCGCGCCCTTGCTGTCCGTGAGTGCCACGGCCGCGTCACCACCGGTCACCACCGGGGAGTCGCTGCCCACGGCCGGGAAGGGGAAGACCTTCGCGTCCGTACCGACCTTGGCGCCTGCCTCGGTGACGTTCACACCGGCGAAGTCCGCGGCGAAGACCATGCCGGCCTTCGGGGCGTCACCACCGGTGAACGTCTGGGTGACGGAGGCGGGGAACTCGGTCTGGAGCGCGCCGTTCGCACCGCCGGCCACCAGGGCGGGCTTGCCCCACAGCTCGGCGAGCGTCGTCAGCGCGGTGGCCACCGACGGGTCGGTCCACTTGATCTCGTGCTTGGCCAGCTGGTCGTACTTCTCCGGACCGGCCTGCGACAGGTAGACGTTCTCGAACCAGTCGGTGAGCGTCCAGCCGTCGGCGCCGCCGACGGAGACCGGGGTGACACCCGACGCCGAGATCGTCTCGGCGGTCGTCAGGAGCTCCTTCCAGGTCTTCGGCTCGGTCGCGCCCGCGTTCTCGAAGGCCGTGTTGTTGTACCAGACCAGCGACTTGTTGGCGGCCTTGTAGTACACGCCGTACTGCTCGCCGTCGACGGCGCCGAGGTCCTGCCAGCCCTTGCCGTAGTTCTTCGCCAGCTGCGCCTTCGCCTCGGCGCCCACGGGCTTCGCCCACTTCTTCTCGACGGCCTGGGTGATGGCGCCGACCTGCGGGAGCATCGCGATGTCGGGCGGGCTGCCACCGGCGATCTTCGTTCCGAGGAAGTTCACGATCGGGTCCTGCGCGGGCACGAACGTGACCGTGGCCCCGGTGCGCTTCTCGAACTCGTCGAGGACCTTGGTGAAGTTCTCCTGCTCGGCGCCGGTCCAGACAGCGGCGACCTCGATCTTCTCGCCGTCCAGCTTGGGCAGTTCGACCGTGGCGGCGGGCTTCTTGCTCTCCGCTCCGTCGTCACCCTTGTCATCGGAGTCGCCGCCGCAGCCGCTGAGTACCACGGCGCCGACGACCGCGGCCGCCACCGCCGCTCTCTGTGTACCCCGTGCCGCTGAGCGTGCTCCAAAAGCCTTGCGGCCGTTAAGAGTTGTACGCATGACTGCCCCGTCTCTCCCGTGCGCGTGCGGATCTTGACGCATGTTTACGCATGCGGACCGGCGCCCCGAGCGAGCCGACGACGCCGTCCTTGTCCCGTGCGGTAAGTCCTACGCGCCGTGACCGCAGGCCGCAATACTGTCCTGGGCTTCAATTCGAAGATCGTGATGGGCTCGTGACGTCGTTTACGGACGTAGGGGTAATTTCAGAGATGTGAAGACACGGCGAGGCGCCGAGGTCTGGACCAAAAAGCGCTCCGACCTCAGGATGTCCGCTTTCGGTCACCCGCCCGCCGACCGGCGGACACCCCGGCGAACACCCGGTCGACAGGGCCCGTCAGACCGGCCCCAGCGGTCCCACGGGCACCGCCGACACCGAACGGGCCGCCCGTTCCAGGGCACTTGCGAGCAGCGCCAGATCCGTCGGTCCGTTGCCCAGCTCCCGCACCGGCCGGCGGGCCGGCGGATCGCCCATCCGCTCCCACTCCAGGGGGACGACCGTCGGCCGCAGCGTCGCCGTACGCGGAATCCGCCCGGTCACCCGGCCGCCCTGGAACGGCGTCACCCGGCCGTCCGGATGTCCCAGCCTGCCGCGCCCCGGCAGCGGATCCTCCGGGCCCGGCGCCACCGGTGGTGTGTCCAGCACCACCCGCAGCCGGGTCCGGCCCGCCAGCTCCGTCTCCGAGGTCCGGTCGGGGCGGGCGGACGTCGCGACCAGATGGACGCCCAGACGCTCCCCGTCGCGCGCCACCGCCTCCAGCGCCCGGACGACCGACCCTGCCGCCGGCCGGCCCGGACTGCCCAGCGCCGGCGCGACCAGGGCGTCGTAGTCGTCGACCAGGACTATGAGCCTCGGCAGCACGGGGCCTGGGCCGGGCTCCCCGCGCGTACGGGAAGCGGTCTGCCGCAGCCTGAGAGTGCCACCGTCCGCCCCGCCGCCCCCCGCGCCGGGCTGCTGTTCGGGCTCGCCGGGCCGCCCGGCCGGCGCGCCCTGGCCCGGGGGCCGCGCACCGCCCTGCCGCTCCGCGCGCTCACGCGGCGCACCCCGCTGCTCGGCCGGGCTCGGCGCGCGCTGGCCCACCATCCGCTCGGCCACCTCGCGCCGGTTGTGCCACTCGGCGAAGTCCAGCCGCCCCAGCACCTCGGCACGCCGCTTCAGCTCCGCACCCAGCGCCCGTGCGAACTCCCGCATCCGGACCGGGTCCGACGCCACCAGGTGCTCGGTCACGTGCGGCAGCTCCGTACAGGCCAGGAGCCCCTCGCCGCGCTCACCGCCCGCCCCGTCCACCAGGAGCAGCCCCAGCCTGTCCGGGCGGACGCCGGCCGCCAGGGATGCCGCGACCGCCCTCAGCAGTTCCGTACGGCCGCTGCCCGCGGGCCCCTCGATCAGCAGATGCGGGCCCTCCTCCACCAGATCGACCGTCACCGGGCCGTGCGGCCCGGTGCCCAGAACCGTGGTGCTCCCCGCCGCCGACGCCCAGCGCGCCATCAGGGACGCGGGAGTCGCCCGCGCGAGCCCCAGCTCGTCCAGCAGCCGCGCCGTACGGGGCAGGACGGCCGCCTGTCTGCGCCGCCCCGCGGCGGCCGGACCGCCCGCCTCCGTACGGAGAGGGGCCAGCGCCCGGCCGAAACGGTCGGCCCACGCCGGGGACACCGCGTCCACCGTCGCCACCGTGCCGGATCCGGCGGGCTGGCCCACCGCCGTACGCAGCAGCCGCAGCGCCGTCGCCACGTCACCGCTGAGCAGGGCCACCGCCCCGCACTCCCGGAAGGCGGTCGATGCCGCGCACGCCGTCTCGTAGGTCGCCGCCAGCGGTGAGTCGGGCGAGGCCGCGGGGGTCTCGGCCAGACAGATCACATGGACTCCGGCCACCGAGCCCGCGCCGGCCAGCCGCGCCGCGGTCTCGCGCAGCGCCGCCGAGCCGGGATCGCCGTCCACCACCACGAGCGTGGACGTGCCCTCGAACCGGTCGGCCGCCTCCGCGACGGACCCGCTGCCGGCCGACGCCCACGCCGCGCCGAGCGGCCCCTCGTCCAGCCGTCGTGCCAGCTCGCCCAGCCGGGCGGCGGCCTGGTCCCGGTCGTAGGCCAGGAGCAGCCGGCAGTCCTGCCCGTGGGCCGGCCGGGCGTGCGGCAGCCAGCCGAGCCAGCCCCACTCCCGCTTGCGCTGCTCCACGCTCCTGCCGCGGTCGGCGCTGATCAGGACGATCTCCAGATCGGCGGGGGAGTGCAGGGCTGCCAGCTGCGCGACGGCCGACCTGGCCAGACCGGTCAGCCGCTCGCGCGGGCCGGCGAGACCGAGCGAACCGGCTTCGCGCAGGCTCACCGTCACCGGTACCGAGGGCAGCGGACCGGACCCGTCCGGGTCCGGCCGCTCCGTCGTGCCCAGCCGCAGGACCAGCGACTCGGGGTGGCCGGGGCCGCGCTCCCACAGACGGGGGCCGGGGCCCAGCGCCGTCATCAGTACGGAGGCGGGGTCGGGCCAGGTCTCGTCGGGCCGTGCGCGGCCGGTGGGGCGCGCGCCGGTGCCGCCGGCCGCCGGGGCGCCGTCGTCGCCGGGGAACTCCTCGTCGCGCGTGCCCGCCAGCCGCCGGGCCCAGGCCCCTATGCCGCCCCGCCGCCTGCCCGGCCCCTCGGGCGGCTCCGTGCCGCGCGTGGGCGTGCCCTGCCGCCGGGAGCCGGGCGCACGGCTGTGCCCCTGCGGGGCTTCGTCGGCCACGCCGTGGGCGTCGTCGCTGTCGGCGCGGTCGTGCGCCGGGCGCCCCGCGCCGGGCGACGGCGCGTACAGGGCGTCGCCGTATCTGGTGTCGGCCTCGGAGCGGGGAGTACGCGGGTCGGGCACGCGGGGCGTGACGGCCGGTCCACCGGGACCGCCCTGGCCACCCCGCCCGTAGGCGTGGACCGTACGCCCGCCGGGGGCGCTGCCCGCTCCGTACGCCCCCGTCTCCGGGCCAGACCGGGGCGCGCCGGTGTACGCCCCCGGCGCCGTCCCGGATCCCGTCCCCCGTCCCGCCCTGCCGGGGCCCGCGTTCGCACCCGCGCCTTCGCTCCCGGCGCCCGGTCCGCCGTCGCCGCCCGCGCCGTCCCGGACCCCGGGGGTGACCCGCAGATGCCCCTCGCCGTCCGGTGCGACCGCGAGCGCCGGCATCCGGCCGCCGGGGGTGAGCCGCAGCGCGGACTCGCCCAGCCGCAGCAGGGCGCCCGCCGGGAGCGGGACCGCGCGGGACCCGATCCGGACGCCGTCGAGGACCGTGCCGTTCGTGGAATGCAGGTCCGCCACCGAGACATGACCGTCATCGGCCACGGTCACCGAGCAGTGCAGCCGCGAGACGTCCGGATCGTCGAGCGGTACGTCGGCGTCCGCCGAGCGGCCGATCCTGACCTGACCGCCGTGGAGCAGATGGACCCCGCCCGCGTCCGGCCCCGCGACGACGTGGAGCTGCGCCGGGACGTCGGCGGTGGGCGCCTCGTCGTCACCGGGGACCTGGAGCGAGAGCACGGCGCCGTCCACCAGGGGCGGCTCGCCCAGGATGCGGCGCTGCGCGTCCAGCCGCTCCCGCCCCGCGTACAGCACGACGGCGCCCGAGACATCGGGTCCGGCGACGGCCGTGGCCAGCGCGGAGGCGACGGTGGCGAGCGCCGTCCCCGCCGGGGCGGTGACGAGCACGTCGCACGCGCGCCCCGCGGGATGGCCGCTGCGCGGCGCGAGGACGGTCAGCCGGATCTGCATCGCCGTCAGCGGTCCCTTCTGCGCGGGGTGCCCGGCAGGGGTGCTGCCCTGTGTGAATCCCCCCACCCGGCACCGACACATCGTCCGGTACAGGTCGGCACGGACGGTGAGCGAACGACCCCACACATCGAGTGCTGGGTGGCATCTTCGCACCTGCCACCGACAACTCGCCCACGGACCGGGGGTAAGTGATCTTGAATGGTCGGCTGTGCGTGCAAAAGTGCATGGTTGGGAACCGGTTGGGATCATCCGTGGGCCGCGCGGGTACACCTGATGCGCAACCATCGGCAGGAGGCTCGCGTCTTCCTCTCGAACATGACCGCGACCGGAACCCACCCGCGGCCTTTAAAGTGGGTCGGACACCCGGGTGGGCCCGGGGCCATGCAAGGACCACCAGCAGCAGGGAGCGCATGACGTGCGGCCGGTAGGCAGCAAGTACCTCCTGGAGGAGCCCATCGGGCGCGGCGCCACGGGCACCGTCTGGCGCGCCCGTCAGCGGGAGACCGCCGGCGCCGAGGCGGCCGTGGCCGGGCAGCCCGGTGAGACCGTCGCGATCAAGGTCCTCAAGGAGGAGCTGGCGAACGACGCGGACGTGGTGATGCGCTTCCTCCGGGAGCGCTCCGTCCTGCTCCGGCTGACCCACGCCAACATCGTGCGGACCCGGGACCTGGTCGTCGAGGGTGATCTCCTGGCCCTCGTCATGGACCTGGTCCAGGGCCCGGACCTCCACCACTACCTGCGGCAGAACGGCCCCTTCAGCCCGGTCGCCGCCTCGCTGCTCACGGCCCAGATCGCCGACGCGCTGGCCGCGAGCCACGCCGACGGCGTCGTGCACCGCGACCTGAAGCCCGCCAACGTCCTGCTGAAGGACGACGGCGACCAGCTGCATCCGATGCTGACCGACTTCGGCATCGCCCGGCTCGCCGACTCCCCGGGGCTGACCCGGACGCACGAGTTCGTGGGCACGCCCGCGTACGTCGCGCCGGAGTCCGCCGAGGGCCGCCCGCAGACCTCCGCGGTCGACATCTACGGCGCGGGCATCCTGCTGTACGAGCTGGTCACCGGCCGTCCGCCGTTCGCGGGCGGTTCGGCGCTCGAAGTGCTCCACCGGCACCTCAGCGAGGAGCCCCGGCGCCCCTCCACCGTCCCCGATCCGCTGTGGACGGTCATCGAGCGCTGCCTCCGTAAGGAGCCCGACGAGCGGCCGAGCGCGGTCAATCTCGCCCGCGCCCTGCGCACCGTCGCCTCCGGTATCGGTGTGCACTCGACATCCGCCCAGGTCAACGCGGCGATGGGCGTGGCGGCCCTGCTGGCGCCCGACCCGTCGCCCACGACGGTGCCCGGCGAGCCCGGCGCCGCCGACCCGACCCAGGTGCTGCCGAGCAACGCGGGATCGTACGACCCCGCCGCCGCGACCAGCGTTCTGCCGACGAACCCCCCGAACGCGCCCGGCGCCTCCGACCCCACGTCGGTCATGCCGGTCGGACCCGGCGGACCGGGCGCTCCCGGCGCCGGAACCGGCCCCGAGGACCCGCACCCCTGGCAGAACCAGCTCAGGGCGGCGCGCGACCGCAACGAACAGACCCAGGTCCAGTACCTGGACCCGAGCCAGGACCCGCTCAGGCGCCGGCCCCAGCGGCCCCAGGGCCAGGGCGGCCAGCGCCAGGGCCCGCCGCCCCAGCAGCACCAGCCGCAGCGCGCCCCGCAGCCGTACCCGCCCCAGCAGTCCCGCCCGCCCCAGCGGCAGCGCCCCGCGCCGCCTCCGCAGCAGCAACAGCGGTACTCCCCGCCCCAGCGGCTGGCGCCCCAGCCGCCCGCTCCGCGCCAGCCCCGTCAGCGCAGCGCCAACCCGATGCGCATCCCCGGTCTCGGCTGCCTCAAGGGCTGCCTGTTCACGCTGGTCCTGCTCTTCGTGGCCGGCTGGCTCGTCTGGGAACTGACGCCGCTCCAGGACTGGATCGGCGAGGGCAAGAGCTACTGGAACGCGATCACCGACACCGTCGACACGGTGTCGGGCTGGGTCAAGGACCTCGGCGGTTCGGACGCCGGGTCCGGCGGTTCGGACTCCGGCTCCAACTGACACCACCGACGCCGGCGGCCGGTACCGGTGGTGGCTCCCACCGGTACCGGAGCCGTTCCGGCGCTTCTGTCGCTTTGTCGATACCCGCGGGACCAATTCCCCCGCAGAAGTGAACGTTGACGCGGTACCGGGCACTCAACACCCCGATACCCGCGTACTTTGATGGGCAAAGCCAGCCGCTGAGGGAGCAGTCTTGGCACGGAATATCGGCAGCCGGTACACCGCCCATCAGATCCTGGGGCGGGGCAGCGCCGGCACGGTGTGGCTCGGCGAGGGCCCCGAGGGCCCCGTCGCGATCAAGCTGCTGCGCGAGGACCTCGCCTCCGACCAGGAACTGGTGGGCCGCTTCGTCCGGGAGCGCACCGCGCTGCTCGGACTCGACCACCCGCGGGTGGTCGCCGTCCGCGACCTCGTCGTGGACGGCAACGACCTGGCACTCGTGATGGAGCTGGTGCGCGGCACCGACCTGCGCACCCGCCTCGACCGCGAGCGCCGGCTCGCACCCGAGGCCGCGGTCGCCGTCGTCGCCGATGTCGCCGACGGCCTCGCCGCCGCGCACGCCGCCGGAGTCGTCCACCGCGACGTCAAGCCGGAGAACATCCTGCTCGACATGGAAGGGTCGATCGGCCCCGGCGGCGCGCACCCGGCGCTGCTCACCGACTTCGGCGTCGCCAAGCTGATCGACACACCCCGCCGTACGAAGGCGACCAGGATCATCGGCACCCCGGACTATCTGGCGCCCGAGATCGTCGAGGGCCTGCCGCCGCGCGCCGCCGTCGACATCTACGCGCTCGCCACGGTCCTGTACGAGCTCCTCGCGGGCTTCACGCCCTTCGGCGGCGGCCACCCCGGAGCCGTCCTGCGCCGCCATGTCACCGAGACCGTCGTGCCGCTGCCCGGTATCCCCGACGAACTGTGGCAGCTCCTCGTCCAGTGCCTGGCCAAGGCCCCGGCCTCCCGGCTGCGCGCCTCCGAGCTGGCCGCGCGCCTGCGCGAGCAGCTTCCGCAGCTCGCCGGCATCCCCTCACTGGAGGTGGACGAGCCCGACGCCGAACCGGCCGAGGAGGAGGGGGCGTACGACGCGGACACCGCGCGGGCCCCGGCCGAGGAGCAGCCGCGGCGCCGGGGCGCCGTCCCGCTCGTTCCGGGAGCGGCGCCGGACTCCAACCGTGACACCCACACGAGCATGCGCGTCCCGGCCCCGGACGAGCTGGCGGGCGGCGCCCGCGGCACGGCCAGGGCGCCGCGCGCGGCCGGCCAGCGCAGGCCGGGTTCGGCCCGGCACAAGGCGGAGGCCGTGCGCAAGCGGCGTATCACGCTGGGCGTGACGGCCGTCCTGCTGGTCGCCGTCCTCGGCGTCGGGGGCTGGCTGGCGACGAGCAGCGAGGGCGCGGAGCCGCCCCCCGCCGGCCCGGCACCGACGGCGTCCCCCGCCCCGTAGGCCCCGCCCGCCGCCGGTCGGGGACGCCGCGCGCCCCGGCAGGTGTTCGAGGACGAACGGTCCCCCGGGGATCGGCGGCGGGGTTCGGGCCGTCAGCCGTTAGGCTGGGTGCGTGGCAGTCGTCGATGTATCCGAAGAGCTGAAGTCCCTCTCCTCGACCATGGGGTCGATCGAGGCCGTCCTCGACCTCGACAAGATGAGGGCCGAGATCGCCGTCCTGGAGGACCAGGCGGCAGCCCCTTCCCTCTGGGACGATCCCGAGGCGGCACAGAAGATCACGAGCAAGCTCTCGCACCTCCAGGCGGAGCTGCGCAAGACGCAGGCGCTCCGGAGCCGGATCGACGACGTCGAGGTGCTCTTCGAGCTCGCCGAGAGCGAGGGCGACGCCGACGCCCGCACCGAGGCCGAGTCCGAGCTCGCCTCGGTGAAGAAGGCCCTCGACGAGATGGAGGTCCGCACCCTCCTGTCCGGTGAGTACGACGAGCGACAGGCGCTCGTCAACATCCGGGCCGAGGCCGGCGGCGTCGACGCGGCGGACTTCGCCGAGCAGCTCCAGCGCATGTACATCCGCTGGGCCGAGCGCCACGACTACCCGACCGAGGTCTACGAGACGTCGTACGCGGAGGAGGCCGGCATCAAGTCGACCACCTTCGTCGTCAAGGCGCCGTACGCCTACGGCACGCTCTCCGTCGAGCAGGGCACCCACCGGCTGGTCCGTATCTCGCCGTTCGACAACCAGGGCCGCCGCCAGACGTCGTTCGCGGGCGTCGAGGTGCTGCCCGTCGTCGAGTCCAGCGACCACGTCGAGATCGACGAGACCGAGCTGCGCGTGGACGTCTACCGCGCGTCGGGCCCCGGCGGTCAGGGCGTCAACACCACGGACTCCGCGGTCCGGATCACGCACATCCCCACCGGCATCGTCGTCTCCTGCCAGAACGAGCGCTCGCAGATCCAGAACAAGGCGAGCGCCATGAACGTCCTCCAGGCGAAGCTGCTCGAACGCCGCCGCCAGGAGGAGCAGGCCAAGATGGACGCCCTCAAGGGTGACGGCGGCAACTCCTGGGGCAACCAGATGCGTTCGTACGTCCTGCATCCGTACCAGATGGTCAAGGACCTCCGTACGGAGTTCGAGGTGGGCAACCCGCAGGGTGTGCTCGACGGCGAGATCGACGGCTTCCTGGAGGCCGGCATCCGCTGGCGCAAGCAGCAGGAACGGTAGGCGTCCCGCGGGGGTTCCGGCCGAGGTCAGAGCCCAACCGGCGACCCCCGCAAGGGACTCGCTTTGTCGACAAGGGAACTGCCGCCGCGGAGGCGGCAGTTCCCGTTTATGTCACAGTTACCCCTCGCTCGCCGGACAACTGGCTCGATAACCGGGCAACGTGCGCGCAACGACCTTGACGCTCATGCGAAAACTCGGAATCGTGACGCGCGGCATGCGTATTTCCGGGGCGCGTGTGATTCGGGGGGCCCGCACGCACGGACCCCCAACCGGCCGGCCCCGGACCGCTGCACCACTCACGATTAGCTACTGGGGGTAGCAAGCACATGACCAAGAAGACGCGGATCCGCGTAGCGCGGATAGCCGCCGGCGCGGTGATCGCAGCTGGTGCTTCGCTGACCGCCGCGGGCGCCGCTTCGGCCGTCGGCATCGATGTCAACGTCGGTGGCCTGAAGGCCTCCGTGGCCGTCGAGGGCGAGGGCGAGGGCAACACCATCGTCGGCGCCACGTCGGGTTCCGACGGCGGCAACACCATCGTCGGCACCACGGAGGGCACCTCCGAGGGGACCAGCGAGGGCACTTCGGAAGGTACGTCCGAGGGCACTTCGGAGGGCACCAGCGAGGGTACGTCGGAGGGCACCTCCGAGGGGACCAGCGAGGGCACTTCGGAAGGTACGTCCGAGGGCACTTCGGAGGGCACGAGCGAGGGTACGTCCGAGGGCACCTCCGAGGGGACCAGCGAGGGCACTTCGGAAGGTACGTCCGAGGGCACCTCGGAGGGCACCAGCGAGGGTACGTCCGAGGGCACCTCGGAAGGCACCAGCGAGGGCACCTCCGAGGGTGCCAGCGAAGGCAGCACCTCCGAAGGCGCCGCCGAGGGCCAGAGCGGTGGCACCGACGAGGGCCAGACCGGTGGCGCGGACGCCGGCGCCACCGCCGGTACCACGGGCGGTACCGACACCGACAACGCCGGTTCGCAGCCGGTCGAGCAGGGCGAGGCCAAGGAGGAGCTGGCGGAGACCGGCGCCGCCGAGACCACCTTCCTGATCATCGGTGCCGCGACCATGATCGCCGGTGGCATCGGCTTCCGGATGCTCCCGCGTCTGGTCGGCAGCCGCGCCACGGCCGCCTGAGCATCCGCCCGGGCGTCCCGTACGCACGGAAGGGCCCGGACACCCCACGGTGTCCGGGCCCTTCCATGTCCTCAGGGACGGCTCAGGCCGTCTGGTGCCCCACCGCCACCAGTGCCACCGCCGCGATCAGCACCACCAGCAGGGTCAGCAGCGCCACCGGGCTCAGGCCGCCGAGCGGGCCCTCCTGCTCCAGACGCTGCCTGTTCGCACGGCAGACATGGCACCGGCCCTCGCTGACCGGTCCCGCGCAGTTGGCGCACACCAGCCGATCAAAGGTCATGCGCTCTCCTCCTCCCGCTCCCGCGGAGCCGCGGTCACTCTCTGCGCCCAACGCTCCGGGAAACGCGACCGTTCCCCGTACCACTGTGCCAGCTCCGGCCGGATTCGGCGCGCCCCGTCGGATTGCGCCCGGTCCGTCCCCGGTGGCGGCCACCCGTCAGCCGTGATAATTCGCCCATGCCCGGACCAACCCCGGCGGCCGACTGCGCGGCCCGTGCCGGTTCGCGTAAGGTCTCGCTCACCTACTCCCGGCCGACGTGGTGCACCCGTGATCCGATTCGACAACGTCTCCAAGACCTATCCGAAGCAGAACCGCCCCGCCCTGCGCGATGTCTCCCTCGACATCGAGAAGGGGGAATTCGTCTTCCTGGTGGGCTCCTCGGGCTCCGGCAAGTCGACCTTCCTGCGGCTCGTCCTCCGTGAGGAGCGCGCCAGCCACGGCATGGTGCACGTCCTCGGCAAGGACCTCGCGCGCCTGTCGAACTGGAAGGTGCCGAGCATGCGCCGCCAACTCGGCACGGTCTTCCAGGACTTCCGCCTGCTGCCGAACAAGACCGTCGCGCAGAACGTCGCCTTCGCGCAGGAGGTCATCGGCAAGTCCCGTGGCGAGACCCGTAAATCCGTCCCCCAGGTCCTCGATCTCGTCGGACTCGGCGGCAAGGAGGACCGGATGCCCGGCGAGCTCTCCGGCGGTGAGCAGCAGCGGGTCGCGATCGCGCGGGCCTTCGTCAACCGCCCCATGCTGCTGATCGCGGACGAGCCGACGGGCAACCTGGACCCGCAGACCTCCGTCGGCATCATGAAGCTGCTGGACCGCATCAACCGCACCGGCACGACTGTCGTGATGGCGACGCACGACCAGAACATCGTCGACCAGATGCGCAAGCGTGTCATCGAGCTCGAAAAGGGCCGTCTCGTGCGAGACCAGGCGCGAGGCGTCTACGGCTACCAGCACTGAGCAACGCGAAGAGCATCGAAAGCTGAAAGGACGCCATGCGCGCCCAGTTCGTCCTGTCGGAGATCGGCGTCGGTCTCCGCCGAAATCTGACGATGACGTTCGCCGTCATCATTTCCGTAGCCCTCTCGCTCGCGCTGTTCGGCGGCGCACTGCTCATGCGCGAGCAGGTCAGCGTGATGAAGGACTTCTGGTACGACAAGGTCAACGTCTCGATCTTCCTGTGCAACAAGGGTGACGCCGAGACCACCGAGAAGTGCGAGAAGGGCCCGGTCACCGCGGATCAGCGGAAGACCATCGAGACGGACCTCGACAAGATGGACATCGTCGACGAGGTCTACCACGAGACGGCCGACGAGGCGTACAAGCACTACCGCGAGCAGTACGGCGAGACGCCCATCGCCGGGATGATCACCCCGGACCAGATGCAGGAGTCGTTCCGCGTCAAGCTCAAGGACCCGGAGAAGTACAAGGTGGTGGCGACCGCCTTCGAGGGCCGGGACGGTGTGCAGTCCGTCGCGGACCAGCGCAACATCCTGGAGAACCTCTTCAATCTGATGCAGGGCATGAACGTCGCCGCGCTCGGGGTGATGGCGCTGATGCTTGTCATCGCCCTGATGCTGATCGTGAACACCGTCCGGGTGTCCGCGTTCAGCAGACGGCGGGAGACCGGCATCATGCGGCTGGTGGGAGCGTCGAGCTTCTACATCCAGATGCCGTTCATCATGGAGGCCGCGTTCGCCGGACTGATCGGCGGCGTCGTCGCCTGTGTACTGCTGCTCGCCGGGCGTTACTTCCTGATCGACGGCGGACTCGCGCTCGCCGACAAGATGCAACTGGTCAACTTCATCGGGTGGGACGCGGTGCTGGCCGTCCTTCCGCTGGTGCTGGTGATCGGCCTGCTGATGCCGGCCGTTGCCGCTTCCGTCGCGTTGCGCAAGTACCTCAAGGTGTGACAATGGCCCCTGGCGTCGTCTCGCCAAGCCGCTCTGCGGCGCCGGGGGTTGTCCTAGACTCGGCGCCATGCCGGGCCCCGAAAATCGCCTCAGGCCCCACGGTTTCCACCGCGGGGCGGCCCTGACGCTCCTCTTCGCGAGCGTGCTGGTCACCGCCGCGGCCACCGACTCGCTGCCTCGCGCCGACGAGGAAGCCGCCCGCATAAGCACCCGCTCCGTCGCCTCGACGGCCGACAGGGACGAGGTCGCGAGAGCCGCGGCCGAGGCCATGGCCGACGGGAAGTCCGCCACCGAGGCCGCCGAGGACGTCGTCAGCCGCAGCGGCGACCGCTGGGGCGCCGTGTACGACAAGGGTGAGTACGAGGAGTTCGAGCAGGCCCTCGACGGCAAGTACACCGGGGTGGGCCTCTCGGCCAAGCGGCTGGCGGACGGCCGGATCGCCGCGAGCAAGGTCCAGCCCGGCGGCCCCGCGGCGCTGGCCGGGATCAGGGCCGGGGACGTCCTCCGTACGATCGACGGCGAACCGGTCGGCCGGCGGCCCGTGACCGAGGTGGTCGCGCTGCTGCGCGGCGACGGCGGGGACCGGGGCACGGGCGGGTCCGAGGACGCCTCCGCGGGCACCACCGTGATCCTCGGCCTGGCGCGCGACGGACGCGAGTGGAGCGAGACCCTGCGCCGGGCCAGTCTCAGTACGGACGCCGTCACGCTCGGCACCGGTGCCGACGGCGCGCTCGTGATCAAGGTGGCCGCCTTCACCAAGGGCAGCGGCAAGCAGATCAGGGACGCCGTGCTGGAGGCGCCCCCGGGCACCGGCGTCCTCCTCGACCTCCGGGGGAACGCGGGCGGGCTGATCACCGAAGCCGTCCAGGCGGCCTCCGCCTTCCTCGACGGCGGCCTGGTCGCCACCTACGACATACAGGGCGAGCAGCGGTCCCTGTACGCGGACCCGGGCGGTGACACCGAGCGGCCGGTGGTCGCGCTCGTCGACGGCGGCACGATGAGCGCCGCCGAGCTGGTCACCGGCGCCCTTCAGGACCGTGGCCGGGCGATCACGGTGGGTTCACCCACCTTCGGCAAGGGTTCGGTGCAGATGCCGAGCCGGCTGCCGGACGGTTCGGTGGCCGAGCTGACGGTCGGGCACTACCGCACACCGGCCGGTCACAAGGTCGACGACAAGGGCATCACGCCCGACCTGGTCGTGGCCGAACGCGCCCAGGAGCGGGCCCGCACGGTATTGAGTGGCCTCGGAGGCGGGTCGTAGTGCGAAAATGAACGCACTATGGCAAAGGAAAAGGACACAGGGCGCAAGCTGATCGCGCAGAACAAGAAGGCGCGGCACGACTACCTCATTCTCGACACCTACGAGTGCGGTCTCGTGCTGACGGGTACCGAGGTCAAGTCGCTGCGCCAGGGGCGCGCCTCCCTGGCGGACGGCTTCGTACAGATCGACGACCACGAGGCGTGGCTGCACAACGTGCACGTGCCCGAGTACACCCAGGGCACCTGGACCAACCACTCGGCACGGCGCAAGCGCAAGCTGCTGATGCACCGGATCGAGATCGACAAGCTGGAGCAGAAGTCGAACGAGTCCGGTCACACGATCGTGCCGCTGGCCCTCTACTTCAAGGGCGGCCGGGCCAAGATCGAGATCGCGCTGGCGAAGGGCAAGAAGGAGTACGACAAGCGCCAGACCCTCCGTGAGAAGCAGGACCGGCGGGAGACGGAGCGCGCGGTCTCGGCGGCACGACGGCGCCAGCGCGCCTGATCGCCCGGCGGGCGGAATAAGGTGGCCGCGGCCCGCGTCGGTCACGTACGATGGCTCATGTCCCGCAGAGCAGGGACGGCGTTTGAAAAATCAACATGGGGATGATCGGTTTCGACAGCGGATGTCGAGGCAGGGGAAGCGAGTCGAGGAAGCGGCAATGATCTCGTTAACCATATGTCGCAAACAATAATCGCCAATTCCAAGCGCGATTCCTCCACCTTCGCCCTCGCTGCCTAATTAGCAGCTAGCGAAGACTCCGTGGAGTGTCAGCCCGGGGGTGTTCCCGACCCGGATCCTGGCATCAACTAGGGAACTAAACCACCGCGTCCGGTCACGGGACACGGTGGGAAATCAAACAGTGACTGGGCCTGTCGGAGGCTTGTTCGCGTGACCTCCGGGGCCGAGTAAAAACGTAGCGAACTGCACTCGGAGAAGCCCTGGTTCCGCACCGTTGGACGCGGGTTCGATTCCCGCCATCTCCACAGTTCCCATGTGAGGCGAAGGCCCCGCTGCCCCGGCAGCGGGGCCTTCGCCGTGCGTCCGGCGCCGTGATGTCGGACACAGCGCCCCGGTGCGGTACCGCACGGGGTCGGCCACTGCCCCGCCGGCTGCCGCTCGCGCGGATCACCACGCCCTGGAACAAGGGCAGTTCAGGGCCGCGGGGCCGCTCGATGAGAACAGACCGCATGGCCGGAATCTTTGCGTCAAGATCGGTCCTTCGGCAGCGAAGTCGTACAGATGCATATCAACTGGTGAAGCAGGAGCACGCGTGTGGTCGCCGTGCGCTACATTCTGGGTCCGGGTGCAAGTGGGTGGGGGGCGCTCGGTCCGGGTGGGGGCCCGGCCGACGGCCGTATTCTGGCCATTTTTCATGCACGCACCCAGTGATCTTGTGGGGGATGTGCGCAGAGCAGTGGACAATTGGCAAGAAGATGCCCGAAAAGGGCACACGCATGAGCCGATGGACGTCACCGTCGAGCTCGACGGTCTGGGGCGGCAGCTCTCCGAGCTGCCCGGCCCCACCACCGAGACCACCGGCATATCCCCGGCGCGTGCCGCGGACAGCGCCGATGGCCCCGTCTTCGTCGACGCCAGCGGCCGCCGGAGCAAGAAGCTCAGGCGGCTCGGCTGGGTGCTGGCGATAGCCAGCGCCTGCTACGCCGTCGCCCTGGTCGCGGCCCTGGTCGGCGGCAGCTCCAGCGCCCCCTGGCTCCAGATACCCGGCGTCAGCGACAAGCGCGACTCCGGCAAGGTCGAGATACAGCCGCCCCCGACGGATCTGCCCACCGTGGTGGCCACACCGGGCGCAGACGACCTCGACCCCAGCCCGGCGGACTCCGTCTCCGGCACACCGTCCGCGCCCGGCGAGAGCGCCGGCGCCAGGGACGACGCCGACCCGTCCGCCTCGGCCTCCGGCAAGCCGGACGCCGACCCGAAGCCCGGGAAGTCCGATGCGAAGCCGGACCCCGGTGACGCCGCTCCCGGAGCCGGCGAGCCCGACCCCGGACCCGATCCCGGTGAGTCCGACCCGGGAGGACCGGTCGATCCGGGCCCGGAACCCGGTACGGACCCCACCTCGTCGAACTCCCCGCCCGTCGATCCGCCCGTCGTGCAGGACGGACAGCAGGCAGTCGCGGAAGGCGCACAGTAGACATGACCTCCTCCGGCAGACGGGCCCCGTCCCGGCGGCACGGCCAGCACAGGCAGAAGCGGGGGCGCGTCGCCGGACGGCGGCTGCCCATGCGCTATCTGCTCCCTTCGCTGCTGCTCGTCGCCCTGCTCGCCATGCTGATGCTGCGCGGCTACGTGCACAGCGAGATCCTGGCGGACCACCGCGTACGCCCCCCGGCCGCCACCGACCAGGTGCCGGACCGGATCCTCAAGGGCGGCCCGGTCATAGACGCACGCGGGACGACCACGCCCAGGGCGCTGAAGGTCCCCGACCAGAAGCTCGTGCTCACCTTCGACGACGGACCGGACCCCGAGTGGACGCCCAAGGTCCTCGACAAGCTCAGGGAGTACGACGCTCACGCGGTCTTCTTCGTCACCGGCACGATGGCCTCGCGCCATCCGGACCTGGTGCGACGGATGGTCGACGAGGGCCATGAGATCGGCCTGCACACCTTCAACCACCCGGACCTCGCGTACCAGACCAAGTCCCGCATCGACTGGGAGCTGACTCAGAACCAGCTCGTGCTGGCGGGCGCGGCCGGTATCCGCACCTCGCTGTTCCGGCCGCCGTACTCCTCCTTCGCCGACGCGATGGACGACAAGTCCTGGCCGGTCACCGAGTACATCGGCAGCCTCGGCTACATCACCGTGCTCAACAACACCGACAGCGAGGACTGGAAGCGCCCCGGTGTCGAGGAGATCATCGAGCGGGCCACACCGAAGGGCACCAGCGGCTCCATCGTGCTGATGCACGACTCCGGCGGCGACCGCTCGCAGACCGTCACCGCGCTGGGCCGCTTCCTGCCGAGCATGCAGGAGCGCGGTTACGACTTCGCCAATCTCACCGAGGCGCTGGGCGCCCCGAGCGCCCATACGCCCGTCTCCGGGGTCGAACTGCTCAAGGGCAAGGCGTTCGTCGGGGCCGTCGCCGTCTCGGAGGGCACCACCGCCGTACTGGTGGCGGGGCTCGCCGCGATCGGTGTGCTGGTCATCGGGCGGTTCGGGCTGATGCTGGTGCTCTCCTTCGCGCACGCGCGCAAGGTGCGGCGGCGCGGCTTCCGCTGGGGCGAGCCGGTCACCGAACCGGTGACGGTGCTGGTGCCCGCGTACAACGAACGCGAGTGCATAGCCAACACGGTCCGCTCCCTGATGGAGAGCGACCATCCCATCGAGGTCATCGTCATCGACGACGGCTCGACGGACGGCACGGCGGACATCGTCGAGGCGATGTGGCTGCCCGGCGTCCATGTCGTACGGCAGGTCAACGGCGGCAAGCCCGCCGCGCTCAACAACGGCATCGCGCACGCCAGTCACGACATCGTCGTGATGATGGACGGCGACACCGTCTTCGAGCCGTCCACCGTGCGGGAACTGGTCCAGCCGTTCGGCGACCCGAGGGTCGGGGCCGTCGCGGGCAACGCCAAGGTCGGCAACCGCGACACCCTCATCGGCGCCTGGCAGCACATCGAGTACGTGATGGGCTTCAACCTGGACCGCCGCATGTACGACGTGCTGCGCTGCATGCCCACCATCCCCGGCGCGGTCGGCGCCTTCCGCCGCCAGGCCCTGGAGCGGGTCGGCGGGATGAGCGAGGACACCCTCGCCGAGGACACCGACATCACCATGGCGATGCACCGCGACGGCTGGCGGGTCGTGTACGCGGAGCGCGCCCGCGCCTGGACCGAGGCGCCGGAGTCCGTGCAGCAGTTGTGGTCCCAGCGCTACCGCTGGAGCTACGGCACGATGCAGGCGATCTGGAAGCACCGCCGCGCGGTGATCGAGCGCGGTCCCTCGGGCCGCTTCGGCCGGGTCGGACTGCCGCTGGTCTCGCTGTTCATGGTGCTGTTCCCGCTGCTCGCGCCGCTCATCGACGTGTTCCTCCTGTACGGGCTGGTCTTCGGCCCCACCAGGAACACCGTGATCGCGTGGCTGGGCGTGCTGGCCGTTCAGGCGGTCTGCGCCGCCTACGCCTTCCGGCTCGACGGTGAACGCATGATCCATCTCATCTCGCTGCCGCTTCAGCAGATCCTCTACCGGCAGCTCATGTACGTCGTACTGCTCCAGTCCTGGATCACCGCCCTCACCGGCGGCCGGCTCCGCTGGCAGAAGCTGCGGCGCACGGGCGCCGTGGAGGCGCCGGGGGCCACGACGGGCCGGCGGCGCGAGGACGTTCGGAGGCCGGTGGCATGAGCGGCGGTCCTGTTGACACCGGGGCAGTGGCCGCCGGGGGCACCGGAGGCCTTCCGCGCGCCAGACACCGGGCGCGGGGTGATGTGCGGCCGGCGGCGGCGCCCGCGGAGGGCGGGGCGCGCCCGTCCGGCCGGGACCGCTATCTCGACCTGCTGCGCGCGATCGCGCTGGGGCGGGTGGTGGTCTACCACGTCTTCGGCTGGGCCTGGCTGACGATCCTCTTCCCCTCCATGGGCGTGATGTTCGCGCTGGCGGGCTCGCTGATGGCGCGTTCGCTGAACCGGCCCTCGCTGGGTGTCATCCGCGGCCGGATGCGGCGGCTGCTGCCGCCGATGTGGGCGTTCGCGCTGGTCGTCGTGCCGGTGATGTTCGCGATGGGCTGGCGGCCGGTCAGGGAGGAGGGGCTGTGGTGGTTCCTCAAGCTGGCCAACTACCTGTTCCCGGTGGGGGCGCCGCCGTATCCCTGGGAGAGCGGGTCGGCGGGCGGCTGGCTCGACCAGTCGTGGGCGGACCAGGCGGCCGGGCCGCTCTGGTACATCCGCGCGTACCTCTGGTTCGTGCTGGCGTCGCCCCTGCTGCTGTGGGCCTTCCGCCGGGTGCCGTGGGTGACGCTGCTGGCACCGCTCGCGCTGACCGCCGTCATCGGCACCGGTCTGGTGGAGATCCCCGGCGAGGCGGGGCGCGCGCTGACGGACTTCGCGGTCTACGGCGCGTGCTGGATCCTCGGCTTCGCGCACAACGACGGCATGTTCAAACAGGTGCCGCGCTACATCACCGTCTCGCTCGCGGCGTTCGTCATGGCCTTCGGGATCTGGTGGGCGTCGGGACATCTGACCGACGAGGGCTGGAACCTGGACGAGATCCCGCTGGCCCAGGCGACCTGGTCGCTCGGGTTCTGCGCGATCCTGCTCCAGTACTCGCCGTCGTGGCGGCAACTGCCGGGGAGGCTGGCGCAGTTCGACTCCACGATCACCCTCGCCAACAACCGCGCCGTGACGATCTATCTCTGGCACAACCTGCTGATCATGGCGACCGTGCCGATCATCGACCAGCTCTGGGAGATCCCCGGCCTGTGGCGGTACGGGGACCAACTGGACGCCGCCTACCCGGCGTTGACGCTGGTGCTGGTCTGGCCGCTGCTGGCGGTCGCGATCCTGGCCTTCGGGTGGGTCGAGGACGTCGCGGCCAAGCGGCGGCCGCGACTCTGGCCGAACGGCTCGGGCGGGCCCGAGGGGACAGGGCCTACGTCCAGGGGCTCAGCGCCGCCCGAGCGCGCAGGCTCGCCAGACCGTCGCTGATCGTCGACCGGCTACCGCTGCCGGCCCGTACGCAGGTCAGGACCCGCCGGAAGGGCGGCGGGTCACCGGCGACGCAGAGCCTCACCAGCTCCGGACTGCTGGTGAGGGGGACCAGCCGCGGCACCAGGCAGATACCGAGGCCGTGGCCGATCAGCGAGAGCACCGCCGGCCACTCGTCGGCGTGGTGGACCATCCGCGGGGCGAACCCGGAGGCGGCGCAGAGCGCTTCGATCAGGCGTCTCTGGTCGTGGTGCGGCGATATCCAGTCGTCGTCGGCCGTCTCGCACAGCTCGACGCGCTCACGGCCGGCCAGCGGGTGCCGGGCCGGGACGACGAGGTCCAGATAGTCGTCCATCAGCGGATGCTGGTCGAAGCGGGGATCGTCCATGGTGGGGCTGCCGGGCAGCGGGGTGAGGACGGCGATGTCCAGCTTTCCGGCCAGCAGTTGCTCGTAGCAGTGGCGGGTGTCCGTGTCCGAGACGGTCGTACGCGTCGACGGCGACGCGTCGCGCAACTGCTGGGCGGTGGGCGCGAGGAGCGGACCGATGCTGGTCGCGAAACCGCCGATGCGCAGCGTCCGGTACGAGTCGCCCCCGTGCTCGGCGAGGTCCGCCCTGGCCCGTTCCCACTGGGCGCTGAGCAGGTCCGCGTGGTGCAGCAGGACACAGCCCGCCGTGGTGAGGCGGATCCGCCGTCCGTCCGGCTCCCACAGCTCGGCGCCGACCTCGCGGGAGAGCTGGCGCAGCTGCTGGGAGACGGCGGACGGCGAGAGGTTCAGGGCGCGGGCGGTGGCCGCGACGGTGCCCTGCGCGTTCATGACGCGCAGCGTCCGGAGGAGGCGCAGATTGATCACGCTCCCCATCGTGCGCCATCCGTACGCTGTTTCGGCATGGTTCCGTCCCGAAAGATGCGATGGACGCGCACGGTCCGAGGACGGACCCTGGCCGTATGGAAGCCGATCCGACAGGAATCCGTCCCGACGACATCGCCGTCTGCGCCGACTGCGGCTGGCCCGTCGAGACCCCGCTCCAGGAGGCGTCACGCCACCCGGTCACCGAGGGGACGGTCGTCTACACGCGCTGCGCCTGCGGACGGGTACGGGTCTGGCTGGAGCCGTGCGGGGGCGGCGTGCCGAGGCTGGTGGTGGGCGCCGGCAGTGTCACGTACGCGCCGCGGGCGGAGTGCCACGCGGGCCCGTGAGAGGGCGCGCGGCGGTGCGGGAGGCGGCCGGTACGCCCGCCCCTACCCGGCGGGACGTGCCCGGCGCGTCCGTACGACGGAGGGGACGGCGTCTCACAGCCCCGCCCGCCCGCCGGTGAGGCCGAGGTTGCGCCCCGGTCATCTCGGGGTACGCGGGTGAAACGCGCCTTCCCTACTGTCGGGGGTCACGCAACAGCACCGTCAGTGGAGGCGCGATGACTGGCCCGACGACCGACGATCCGGCACCCGGCGCCGTGCGGGGGCGATGGATCGAGCACTGGGATCCCGAGGACGCCGGCTTCTGGGAGCGGACGGGACGCCGGACCGCCCGGCGCAATCTGTTCTTCTCCGTACTCTCCGAGCACATCGGGTTCTCCGTCTGGACCCTCTGGTCCGTGATGGTCCTGTTCATGGGGCCCGAGTACGGGATCGACCCGGCCGGGAAGTTCTTCCTCATCGGCACCGCCACCTTCGTCGGCGCCCTCGTGCGGGTCCCGTACACCTTCGCCGTCGCCCGCTTCGGCGGCCGCAACTGGACCGTCGTCAGCGCCCTGCTGCTGCTCCTGCCGACCGGCGCCGCCTACGCGGTGATGGAGCCGGGGACGTCGTACACCACCTTCATGGCCGTCGCCGCGCTCACCGGGCTCGGCGGCGGCAACTTCGCCTCGTCCATGACCAACATCAACTCCTTCTTCCCGCTGCGCGAGAAGGGCTGGGCGCTCGGCCTCAACGCGGGCGGCGGGAACATCGGCGTACCGGTCGTGCAGCTCGTGGGACTGCTGGTGATCGGGACGGCGGGCGCCACGCACCCCCGGATCGTGCTCGGGGTCTACCTGCCGCTCATCGTCGTCGCCGCCGTCTGCGCCGCGCTGTTCATGGACAACCTCGCGCCGGTGAGGAACGACACCGGGGCGGCGAAGGAGGCCGTGCGCGACCGGCACACCTGGATCATGTCGGTGCTGTACATCGGGACGTTCGGCTCCTTCATCGGCTACAGCTTCGCCTTCGGCCTGGTGCTCCAGACCCAGTTCGGGCGCACCCCCCTGGAGGCCGCGTCGCTGACGTTCGCCGGCCCGCTGCTGGGCTCGCTGATACGGCCCCTGGGCGGCAGGCTCGCCGACCGGCACGGCGGCGCCCGCATCACGCTGTGGAACTTCGGGGGGATGGCGGCGGCCACCGTCGTGGTGATCCTCGCCTCGGTGACCGGCTCGCTGCCCGTCTTCCTCGTCGGCTTCACCGCGCTGTTCCTGCTCAGCGGCCTGGGCAACGGCTCGACGTACAAGATGATCCCCGGCATCTTCCAGACGAGGGCCCTGGCCCGGGGGATGACGGGGGAGGACGCCGCCCGGTACGGGCGCCGGCTCTCCGGCGCCTCCATGGGACTGATCGGGGCCGTCGGCGCGCTCGGCGGGCTCGGGGTCAATCTCGCCTTCCGGCAGTCCTTCCAGCAGGAGGCGGGCACGGGCACCGCCGCGTTCGTCGCCTTCCTCGGCTTCTACGCCGTGTGCTCGGCGCTCACCTGGGCGGTATACCTTCGGAAGCGGGCGCCCCGGCCGGCGACGGAGGCGGAGACGGGGGCCGGGGCCGACGCGAGCCACCGGCTCGGTTACGCGGAGGTATGAGCCCGGCTCCGTACGGGGCCCGCCCCGGGCGCGGGCGGGCTCGGCGGGGCCTGCTCCACGAAGCGCCCGGCTCCGCCACCGGAGCCGTACGGACGAGAGAGCGGGACGAGGACCATGTCCGATCAGCAGCAGCACGGCCCACTCGCCGGATTCACGGTCGGGGTCACCGCCGCCCGGCGCGCCGACGAACTGGGGGCGCTGCTCACGCGGCGCGGCGCCGCCGTCGTGCACGCTCCCGCCCTGCGTATCGTGCCGGTCTCCGACGACGCCGAACTCCTCGCGGCGACCAAGGAGTTGATCGACAACCCGCCTCATGTGGTGATCGCGACCACGGCGATCGGCTTCCGCGGCTGGATCGAGGCGGCCGAGGGCTGGGGCCACGGCCGGAATCTGCTCGACTGTCTGCGCGGTACCGAACTGCTGGCGCGCGGGCCGAAGGTGAAGGGCGCGATCCGCGCCGCCGGACTGACCGAGGAGTGGTCGCCGGACTCCGAGTCCATGGCCGAGGTGCTGGACCGGCTGCTGACCGAGGGTGTCGAGGGGCGCCGCGTCGCGCTCCAGCTGCACGGGGAGCCGCTGCCCGGCTTCGTGGAGGCGCTGCGGGCCGGGGGCGCCGAGGTCGTCGTCGTCCCCGTCTACCGCTGGATGCCGCCCGAGGACATCGCACCCGTGGACCGGCTCATCGACGCGACCGTCGCGCGCACCCTGGACGCCGTCACCTTCACCAGCGCGCCCGCCGCCGCCTCACTGCTCTCCCGGGCCAACGAGCGGGGTCTGCTGGCCGAGCTGGTCGGGGCCCTCCACCACGACGTGCTCGCCGTCTGCGTGGGCCCCGTCACCGCCCTGCCCCTCCAGGAGCACGGCATCGACACCGTCCAGCCCGAACGCTTCCGTCTCGGCCCGCTCGTCCAGGTGCTCTGTCTCGAACTCCCCGGCCGCACCCGCACGTTGACGGTCGCCGGCCGCCGCTTCGAGATCCGGGGCCACGCGGTGCTGCTGGACGGCGAGTTGAGAGCCGTACCGCCCGCCGGGATGGCGCTGGTGACCGCGCTCGCCAGACGGCCCGGCTGGGTGGTCTCGCGCGCCGACCTGCTGCGGGCCCTGCCCGGGGCGGGCAGCGACGAGCACGCCGTCGAGACGGCCATGGCCCGGCTCCGTACGGCCCTCGGCGCCTCGGAGCTGATCCAGACGGTCGTCAAGCGCGGCTACCGGCTGGCGCTGGACCCGGCGGCGGGCACGAAGTACGGGAGCCCCTGAACAGCGCGAAGTGACCGTCCGTCGATCACGGTGGGCATTTGGGTACCCGAACCGGAACCGAGACGTCTATTTTAATCGGATGGTCTACGACTCCCTTCCGTTCCGGCCCGCGCGAGCGGAAGACGCCGGCCCTCTCGCCGAGGCGCTTCTCCGCAACAGGGACCACATGGGTCCCTGGTCCCCGAACCGCACCGCCGACTACTTCACCCCGGAGGCGCAGGCCCATCTGCTGGCCGACCCGTCCGCGCTGCGCTGGCACTTCGTCGACGGGCGGCGCGTCGTGGGCCAGGCCACCCTCTCCACCCTCGTCCTCGGGCCGTTCCGCAGCGCCGGCCTCGGCTACTGGATCGACGCCGAGTACACCGGACGGGGACTGGCCACCCGCGCGGTCGAGGAGGTCGGCCGGGCCGCGCTGGAGGATCTGGGGCTGCACCGCCTGGAGGCGAGCACCATGCCGTCCAACACCGCCTCGCTGCGCGTCCTGCGCAAATGCGGGTTCGCGCACATAGGGACGGCGCCGCGCTATCTGCACATCGACGGCGCCTGGCGCGACCACGAGCTGTTCCAGCGGATCCTGCACGACGGTCCGCCCAACACCGCGCCGTAAAGGGTGAAGACGGTGTTCCCGGTGTCCGGGTTCCGCGCCGGTCCGGTGAATTCGTGGCACGCGGTTCAAGTGAGTGGTCCCCCGAGGGGTTCCCGGCGCGTTCCGGGGCATGCACTCTGGGAAGTACGCGGCATGACGGTGACCGAGGCGGTGACAGGCGCATGACTACGGGCGTGGGCTCGTACGAGTGGCGATTCGACTCCGGGCGCCTCTGCCTGGACCTGGTCGCCACCGGGGAACCGCCCCCGAAGGGCTACGGCGAACAGCCACGGACCGACGGCGCCGGGCTGCTCGGCCGCTGGCTCACCGGCTCCGGTCTCGTACCCGCGGGTACCCCGCTCACCGGCGTCGACACCGCATGGGTCCGGCGCTTCGCCGAACTGCGCGACTGCGTAGGCCAGTTGGTACGCGCGGAGATCGACGGACGGTACGCGGCGGCGGCGCTGGAGCGCGTCAACACGATCGCCGCCGGGGCCCCGCCCGGCATCAGGGCCGTCCGTGAACCCGGCGGCGGCCTCGTCCGCGCGCTGAGCGACGAACCCGAGTGCGGCGCGCTGCTCGCGGCCGTGGCCAGGGACACCGTGGACCTGCTGACCGACCCCGTCGCCCGGGCACGCCTGCGGCAGTGCGAGGGCGACAGCTGCCGCCGGGTGTACCTGGACACCTCGCGCGGACGCCGCCGCCGCTGGTGCTCCAGCGAGGTGTGCGGCAACAGGGAAAGGGTCGCCAGGCACCGCCGCCGCGCGGCGCTCCCCTCCACCTGACCCACCGGCCGGCGGCCCGCGCCGGCCGGCTCTCCCGGGACGCCACTGCCCGCGCCCGCGGAAGATCTTGAAACATTTCCGCCGCCGCGTTGAGCAGATCTCCCCACCGTTCCGTAAGTCACCTGTGATGGGAACAAGCAGCCATCTCAAGGTCTCGACCCGGGAGGTTCAGGTGCGCAAGGATGCGGCCGTGGCCGACGACCGACCTCACCGGGCCCGGCACCGGAGCGAGGCACAGCGCACCAACACCGCCGTTCCCGACGAGGAGTTGATGCGCGCCCTCTACCGGGAACACGCCGGTCCCCTGCTCGCCTACGTCCTGCGCCTCGTCGCGGGCGACCGCCAGCGGGCCGAGGACGTCGTGCAGGAGACGCTCATCCGTGCCTGGAAGAACGCCGGTCAGCTCAACCGGGCCACCGGCTCTGTCCGACCCTGGCTGGTGACGGTCGCCCGGCGCATCGTCATCGACGGTCACCGCAGCCGGCAGGCCCGGCCGCAGGAGGTCGACCCGTCGCCGCTGGAGGTCATGCCCGCGGAGGACGAGATCGACAAGGCGTTGTGGTTGATGACGCTCAGCGATGCCCTCGATGATTTGACCCCCGCCCACCGGGAAGTCCTGGTGGAGACGTACTTCAAGGGACGCACGGTCAACGAGGCCGCCGAGACGCTCGGCATACCCAGTGGGACCGTGCGGTCGCGTGTGTTCTACGCACTGCGTTCCATGAAGCTCGCGCTGGAGGAGAGGGGGGTCTCGGCATGACCACGTACGAGCAGTCAGGGCAGGGCGACGGCACGACCGCGCACGACGCGGCGGCGGCGTACGCGCTCGGCATCCTGGACGAGGCCGACGCCACCGCCTTCGAGGCGCACCTGGCAGGCTGCCACATCTGCGCGCTCCATCTGGAGGAGTTCGCCGGAATGGAGCCGATGCTGGCCATGCTGGCGGACAACCCGGACCCGTTCGGGCAGTCCTCGCCCTTCGGCCGGTCCGACCCCTTCGCCGGGTCGGCCGCGTCCGGCGACGCCGCCTCCCCGTTCGGGCGCGGCGCGGCGCCCGCGCCGCCACCGGCGCCCGCGGTCACCGTGCAGCCCAGCCCCCGGCTCCTCGATCGGCTCGTCGACGAGGTCGCCGTCAAGCGCGCCAGGCGCAGGCGCCGCTCCATGTATCTCGTCGCCGCCGCGGCGGCACTGGTCATCGGCGGACCCGCCGTCGCGGTCGTCACCACATCCGACGGCAGTGGCACGAGCAACCAGGCCGCCGACCCGCACCCCACCAGTCCCGCCGAGGACGCCTTCATGGAGCACATGCCGGAGAAGGTCCGGGCGACGGACCCGGTCACCAGGGTCAGCGCGACCGTCGGCATGGAGCGCAAGGGCTGGGGGACCCACGCGGCCCTGGAGCTGAAGAACGTCAAGGGCCCGCTCAAGTGCAGCCTGATCGCCGTGTCCAAGACCGGCGAGGAGGAGATCGTCACCTCGTGGGCCGTGCCGAAGTGGGGATACGGCATCCCGGAGAGCACCCACGACGTGGCGAAGAACCCGCTCTACGTGCACGGCGGCTCCGCCATGGACCTGGAGGACATCGACCACTTCGAGGTCCGGACATTCGACGGCAAACGTCTGGTGGAGGTCGAGGCCTGACATACCCGCCCCCTTCGCGTACGGTTGACGGCTGCCCAGTGCACGTCAGAAGGGGGCCTCGGTGGCCGCGCAGGATGCCGCTGTTGAATCCGCTGGATCGGTTGTCGATCCCGTACGCGACAAGGGAAACGACGCCATAAGCCACCCCGCCGGCCCGACGGGGAACCCCCCGGGCACCGACTCCGTCCGCGCCCGCGAGATCGCCGTCGAGCAGGAACATCTCGACCAGGTCTACCGCCGCCTCGAAGAGAAGATCGACGAGGCGGAGTTCCTGATGAACGACGCCGCCAAACGCGGCCAGGTCGGCACCCCCGGCGCGCTCGCCGAACGCGACGCCCAGGTCTTCCGGGCCGGGATCCACCTCAACCGGCTCAACAACGAGTTCGAGGACTTCCTCTTCGGACGGGTCGACCTGCTCCCCGGCAAGGACGGCAAGAAGGGCCCGGACGGCGCGTACACCTCCGTCGAGCCCGCCGACGACGCCGTACGCGACGACGACACCGCCGACATCGCCGAGACCCTCCACATCGGCCGCATCGGGGTCCTCGACTCCGACTACTCGCCGCTGGTCATCGACTGGCGCGCGCCGGCCGCCGCCCCCTTCTACCGCTCGACACCCGTCGACCCCGGCCGTGTCGTACGGCGCCGGGTCATCCGCTCCAAGGGCCGCAAGGTCCTCGGCGTCGAGGACGACCTGATGCGCCCGGAGCTGACCGCCACCCTGAACGGCGCCACGCTCCCCGTCATCGGCGACGGCGCGCTGATGGCCGCCCTCGGCCAGGCCCGCAGCCACACCATGCGCGACATCGTCTCCTCCATCCAGGCCGAACAGGACCTGGTGATCCGGGCACCCGCCGCCTCCGTCACCGAGGTCTCGGGCGGCCCCGGCACCGGCAAGACCGCCGTCGCGCTGCACCGCGCCGCGTACCTGCTCTACCAGGACAGACGGCGGTACGCGGGCGGCATCCTCGTCGTCTCACCGACCCCGCTGCTCGTCGCCTACACCGAAGGCGTGCTGCCGTCCCTGGGCGAGGAGGGCCAGGTCGCGATCCGCGCGGTCGGCTCCCTCGTGGACGGCGCGGAGGCCACGGCGTACGACGAGCCCGCCGTCTCCCGTGTCAAGGGCTCGGCGCGCATGCTGAAGGTGCTGCGCAAGGCGGCCCGCGGAGCGCTGGAGGGGGACAGGACACCCGGCGGCGGCCGTGGCGCACGCGGGGGCCGTCCGGCCGGACAGCCCGCGGGGCGCTCCGCCGCCCAGCTCGCCTTCGGCGAGGACGACCCGGGCGCGGCCCGGCACGACAACGGCGGCAGCGGCCCCGCCGGGACCGCCGGACGCCCCGCCGCACCCACCCGGCTGCGGGTCGTCGCCCTCGGCCGCCGGCTGGAGCTGGAATCCGACGAGCTGCACCGCATCAGACAGTCCGCACTCGGCGGCACCGCCCCCGTCAACCTGCTGCGCCCGCGCGCCCGCAAGCTGCTCCTCGACGCGCTGTGGGCGAAGTCCGGCGCCGAGTCGCGGGCCGGGGAGCACATCGCGAGGGGCGACGCGGACCTGGCCGCCGAACTGCGCGGCGGCTTCGACGACGACGTGACGTCCGAGGACGCCTTCACCGAGTTCCTGGACGCCTGGTGGCCCGAGCTCACCCCGCGCGGGGTGCTGGCCGCGATGGCCGACGAGCGCCGCCTCGGGCGCTGGGCCCGCCGGATCCTCAACCCGAACGAGACGAGGAGGGTCGCCCGCTCGCTGCGGCGCGCCGGCCCCGACGGCACCGGACCGCTGTCCGTGCACGACGTGGCGATCCTCGACGAGCTGGAGCAGCTCCTCGGCACCCCGTCGCGCCCGCGCAGGCGCCGCGAGCTGGACCCGCTGGACCAGCTCACCGGTCTTGAGGAGCTGATGCCGCAGCGTGAGGAGTCGCAGCGGGAGCGCGCGGAGCGGCTGGCCGCGGAGCGCACCGAGTACGCGCACGTCATCGTCGACGAGGCGCAGGACCTCACCCCGATGCAGTGGCGGATGGTCGGCCGCCGCGGCCGGCACGCCACCTGGACGGTCGTCGGCGACGCCGCCCAGTCGTCCTGGTCCGACCCGGACGAGGCCGCCGAGGCACGCGACGAGGCCCTGGGCAACCGCCCCCGCCGCCACTTCACCCTCACGGTCAACTACCGCAACCCGGCCGAGATCGCGGCGCTCGCCGCCAGGGTGCTCGCGCTGGCGATGCCGGGCATGGAGTCCCCGGCCGCCGTCCGCTCCACGGGCGTCGAGCCGCGCTTCAGCGCCGTACGGGACGGCGATCTGGCCGCGGTCGTACGGCAGGAGGCCGGGCGTCTCCTGGACCGTGTGGACGGCACGATCGGCGTGGTCGTCGCGATGAACCGCAGGGAGCAGGCCGCGCGCTGGCTCGCGGGGCTCGGTGACCGGGTCGTGGCGCTCGGCAGCCTGGAGGCGAAGGGGCTGGAGTACGACGCCACGGTGGTCGTCTCACCGGCGGAGATCGCCGACGAGTCACCGGCCGGACTGCGGGTGCTGTACGTGGCCCTCACCCGTGCGACGCAGCAGCTCACGGTCGTCTCGGCGGGCCGCGACGACCCCGACGAGCAGGGGATTCCCGACCTGCTCCGGGAGTGATCCGCACAACGCCCGGAGACCGGGCGTGAAGTCAACTCGCGTACGGGAATCACTTTCCGGGGTGGTTTGTTAGCCTGGTGTTGGCACCGGCCCGATCCAAGCCCCCGGGCCCAACCTTCGTCGCTTCGAGCGACCACTTGCCGCGAGGCGAGCATGGCGGGCCGGTGCCATCTTCTTCTCCGGTCCCGTCCTTTTCTTCTTAGTGTTCACGGGGATTCGCCGGAACAGGTCTTCACACGAGCGGGTCCGCGCCACAAACTGGCGCGGACCCGCTCGTGCGTGCGCTTTTCCCGGTCTTCACCCCCGTTACCGCCTACCAGCAGGTAGGTGCGACCATCGGACGGTCCCGCCGGACGCCAGGCGCGAGGCGGTGCGGCAAGTGAAGCCAGGGAAAGCAGAGGAACACGGTCATGGCAACGGCGCCAAGCGTCTCGTACTCGATGACGGTCCGGCTGGAAGTGCCCGCGAGCGGTACGGCGGTGTCCCAGCTGACCACGGCCGTGGAGTCCTCCGGCGGCTCGGTGACCGGCCTGGACGTCACCGCGTCCGGCCACGAGAAGCTGCGGATCGACGTCACGATCGCCGCCAGCTCCACCAGCCACGCGGACGAGATCGTCGAGGAACTGCGGGGCATCGAGGGCGTCACCCTCGGCAAGGTCTCCGACCGTACGTTCCTGATGCACCTCGGCGGCAAGATCGAGATGCAGTCCAAGCACCCCATCCGCAACCGTGACGACCTCTCCATGGTCTACACGCCGGGTGTGGCCCGGGTCTGCATGGCGATCGCGGAGAACCCCGAGGACGCCCGCCGGCTCACCATCAAGCGCAACTCCGTCGCGGTCGTCACCGACGGTTCCGCGGTGCTGGGCCTCGGCAACATCGGCCCGATGGCCGCGCTGCCCGTGATGGAGGGCAAGGCCGCCCTCTTCAAGCGGTTCGCCGGCATCGACGCCTGGCCGATCTGCCTCGACACCCAGGACACCGACGAGATCGTCGCCATCGTCAAGGCGATCGCCCCCGGCTTCGCGGGCATCAACCTGGAGGACATCTCCGCCCCCCGCTGCTTCGAGATCGAGGCGCGGCTGCGCGAGGCCCTGGACATCCCGGTCTTCCACGACGACCAGCACGGCACGGCCATCGTGGTGCTCGCCGCGCTGACCAACGCCCTGCGCGTGGTCGGCAAGGCGATCGGTGACGTACGGGTCGTCATGTCCGGCGCGGGTGCGGCCGGTACAGCGATTCTCAAACTTCTTATCGCGGCCGGTGTCAAGCACACCGTCGTCGCCGACATCCACGGAGTGGTGCACGCCGGACGCGCCGACCTGGTGTCCGCGGCGGCCGAGTCCCCCCTGCGCTGGATCGCCGACAACACCAACCCGGAGGGTGTCACGGGGACCCTCAAGGAGGCCGTCGTCGACGCCGACGTGTTCATCGGCGTGTCGGCCCCCAACGTTCTGGGCGGCGAGGACGTCGCGGCCATGGCGGACGGTGCGATCGTCTTCGCGCTGGCCAACCCCGACCCCGAGGTCGACCCGGCAATCGCCCGTGAGACAGCGGCAGTTGTGGCCACGGGCCGCTCCGACTTCCCCAACCAGATCAACAACGTCCTGGTCTTCCCGGGCGTCTTCCGCGGCCTCCTCGACGCGCAGTCGCGCGCCGTCAACACGGACATGATGCTCGCCGCCGCCGCGGCCCTCGCCGATGTCGTCACGGGTGACGAACTCAACCCGAACTACATCGTCCCCTCGGTCTTCAACGACAAGGTCGCGGGCGCCGTCGCGGGCGCCGTGAGGTCCGCCGCCAAGGCCGCGGGTGACGTTGTGACAGGCGCCACGTCCGTCTGACGCCCGGCGCGTCGCGATGAGCGGCACCGTGCACCCACCTCTAGGGTGGCGGACCATGAGCCCGCTGCTCCAAGGGGGTTTCAGGGCCCGGATTCGCTTTCCCGCCGCTGGTGGGGGCAGGATGCTTTCTCAAGGACTATGTCCAGGGGATACCCCACTGGGGCGCGAAGACCTGAACGACAGACCCGGTCACAGGGACTGTCAGAGGGTCCTGGCAGCATCGGCTTCGATCTCACGCCTCACACGCAAGAAGAACACGGGAGTAACAAAATGAACCGCAGTGAGCTGGTGGCCGCCCTGGCCGACCGCGCCGAGGTGACTCGCAAGGATGCCGACGCCGTGCTGGCCGCCCTCGCCGAGACCGTTGGCGAGATCGTCGCCAAGGGCGACGAGAAGGTCACCATCCCCGGCTTCCTGACCTTCGAGCGCACCCACCGTGCCGCTCGCACCGCTCGTAACCCGCAGACCGGCGACCCGATCCAGATCCCGGCCGGCTACAGCGTGAAGGTCTCCGCGGGCTCCAAGCTCAAGGAAGCCGCCAAGGGCAAGTAACACCCCCCGAGGCAGCGCACAAGGGCGGTCACCCCTGTCGGGGTGACCGCCCTTGTCACGTGCTCACGTGCTCACGTCGCAGGGGGACGGGAGGGGACGTCAGACCAGTGAGCGGCCCGGCAGTTCGACCTTCGCGCCCAGTTCGACCAGCTTCTCCATGAAGTTCTCGTAGCCGCGGTTGATCAGGTCGATGCCGTGCACCCGGGAGGTGCCCTGCGCCGCCAGCGCCGCGATCAGGTACGAGAAGCCGCCGCGCAGGTCGGGAATGACCAGATCGGCGCCCTGGAGCTTCGTGGGGCCCGACACGACCGCCGAGTGCAGGAAGTTGCGCTGGCCGAACCGGCAGTCCGAGCCGCCCAGGCACTCCCGGTACAACTGGATGTGCGCGCCCATCTGGTTGAGCGCCGAGGTGAAGCCGAGCCGCGACTCGTACACCGTCTCGTGGACGATGGACAGGCCCGCGGCCTGCGTCAGCGCCACGACCAGCGGCTGCTGCCAGTCGGTCTGGAAACCGGGGTGCACGTCGGTCTCCAGGGCGATCGCGTTCAGCGGGCCGCCCGGGTGCCAGAAGCGGATGCCCTTGTCGTCGATCTCGAACGCGCCGCCCACCCTGCGGAAGGTGTTCAGGAACGTCATCATCGACCGCTGCTGGGCCCCGCGCACATAGATGTTGCCTTCGGTCGCCAGCGCGGCCGACGCCCAGGAGGCGGCCTCCAGACGGTCCGGCAGGGCGCGGTGGTTGTAGCCGCCGAGCTTGTCCACGCCGGTGATGCGGATCGTCCGGTCGGTGTCCATCGAGATGATCGCGCCCATCTTCTGGAGCACGCAGATCAGGTCCTCGATCTCCGGCTCCACGGCGGCGTTCGACAGCTCGGTGACGCCCTCGGCCAGGACGGCCGTCAGCAGCACCTGCTCCGTCGAGCCTACCGAGGGGTACGGCAGCCGGATCTTCGTGCCGCGCAGCCGCTGCGGGGCCTCCAGATACTGACCGTCCGCCCGCTTCTCGATGGTCGCGCCGAACTGGCGCAGCACCTCGAAGTGGAAGTCGATGGGCCGGCCGCCGATGTCGCAGCCGCCGAGGCCCGGGATGAAGGCGTGGCCGAGACGGTGCAGCAGCGGGCCGCAGAACAGGATCGGGATGCGCGACGAGCCCGCGTGGGCGTCGATGTCGGCGACGTTGGCGCTCTCGACGTGCGACGGGTCGAGGACCAGCTCGCCCGGTTCCTCGCCGGGGCGGACGGTCACGCCGTGGAGCTGGAGCAGCCCCCTGACCACCCGTACGTCACGGATGTCGGGCACGTTGCGCAGTCTGCTGGGCCCGCTGCCGAGCAGGGCGGCGACCATGGCCTTCGGCACCAGGTTCTTCGCGCCGCGGACGCGGATCTCGCCCTCCAGCGGGGTTCCGCCGTGGACAAGCATTACATCGTCTGTGCCGGTCATGAATCTCGCGTTCCGGGAGTCGTCGGACAGGGGGCCAAAGCAAAAGGGTAAGGGGCTCGGGCCCCTCTCCCGTAAGGCATCGGACGTCCCGGAGCCGTCGGGGAGGTGACAGAACACTTTCTGTTCGCCGTTCGTGGCGATGAGTTACCTTTCGGTCCGTGTCCACTTCGGTCCGGGTGGCGGCGCGTCCCTGCGCTCCCCGTGCCGCCGTGCGCCTGAGCTGCGATCACGCCCACTCTGCCGCGCGGGCCCCAATGAAGGCCAATGTGCGGGATCATGTCTCGCATGACCGAGGTGTCCTCGCTCACAGGGCGGCTGCTCGTCGCGACTCCGGCCCTGGCGGATCCGAACTTCGACCGCGCGGTGGTGCTCCTGCTCGACCACGACGAGGAGGGCTCACTCGGCGTGGTCCTCAACCGGCCCACCCCGGTGGACGTCGGGGACATCCTGGAGTCCTGGGGCGATCTCGCCGGGGACCCCGGAGTCGTCTTCCAGGGCGGCCCGGTCTCCCTCGACTCCGCGCTCGGTCTCGCCGTCATCCCCGGTGACGAGGGGCCGCTCGGCTGGCGGCGGGTGCACGGCGCGATCGGCCTCGTCGACCTGGAGACACCGCCCGAACTGCTCGCGCGGGCGCTCGGTTCGCTGCGGATCTTCGCCGGGTACGCGGGCTGGGGGCCGGGCCAGCTGGAGAACGAACTGACCGAAGGCGCCTGGTACGTGGTCGAGTCGGAGCCCGGCGACGTGTCGTCGCCGCGCCCCGAGAGCCTGTGGCGCGCGGTGCTGCGCCGGCAGCGCAGCGAACTCGCCATGGTGGCCACCTATCCGGACGACCCCTCGCTCAACTGACCGGGCGCGCGGGCGGCTTCGGCGGACGCGCGCGGCCCGCCCCCGGGTCACGGACGCCGGCGGCCGTCCGTCCGCCGGAGCCGCCCGGCACCGCTGTGTCTGATTTCCGCCGGTGTCCCGGTGCCGCTTCGCGGCGCGCGGGCGGCACCGTGGCGGCGCCCGGCGCCCCCGTACGGCCGTGTTCGCGCGGCGTGTGAACGGCCGGTCGCGGAGTGCTCGGGGCCGTGGCCCTCGGGATGGCGCGGTCGTGGGTACCCTTGACGGTTATGAGCACTCTTGAGCCCGAGCGCGGGGCAGGTACGGGCACCCTCGTGGAGCCGACACCGAAGGTGTCGCACGGCGACGGCGACCACGAGCGCTTCGCCCATTACGTCCAGAAGGACAAGATCATGGCGAGTGCCCTCGACGGCACTCCGGTGGTGGCACTGTGCGGGAAGGTCTGGGTACCGGGGCGCGACCCCAAGAAGTACCCGGTCTGTCCGATGTGCAAGGAGATCTACGAGTCCATGGGCCCCGGTGGGGACAAGGACAAGGGCGGCAAGGACAAGAGCGGCAAGGGCAAGAGCTAACAGCCCGGTTCCCGGCCGCCCGGCTGGCCCGATCGCCCCGGGGCGCGTTCTCTCGCGCCCCGGGGCCGTTCGCGTTCGCGGGCCGCGAGTGGGTAGACGGGTGGTACGCGAGCGGCGGGTGGGTACACGTGTGCCTGGTCACCGATTGGTCGAGACCACTTGTCCGTTCGTCGGGGCCGGGCCTAGTGTCCAGCCTGGACGCCCGACGACCCAATGACTCCGGCATATGCCAGCCGACCGACGAGGACTGAGGACTGACGAATGGACCTGATCCCGGCGCCTGTCAGTGTCGAAGGCCCGCAGAGCGGCGGCTTCGTCCCCGACTCGGCCACCACGCTCTGGGCGGCCCCCGGGACCGAGGGCACCGAGCGCTGGCTGCGCGCCACCCTCGGGGCGGCCCTGGGGCTTCCGCTCGCCCCCGGCCCGCCCGGCGGCAGCAACGCCGTCTCGCTGCGGATCGACGAGTCCATGGCCCCCGAGGAGTACCGGCTGGACATCACCGCCGAGTGGGGCGCGGAGATCCACGGCGGCAGCGCGGCCGGGGTCTTCTGGGGTGCCCAGACGCTCCGTCAGCTCCTCGGTCCCAAGGCGTTCCGCCGGGCGCCCCTGTCACCCGGCGTACGGCAGGAGATCCCCCGTCAGGTCATCGAGGACCGGCCCCGCTTCGGCTGGCGCGGCGTCATGCTCGACGTGTCACGGCACTTCATGCCCAAGGACGGCGTCCTGCGCTTCCTGGACCTGATGGCCGCGCACAAGCTCAATGTCTTCCACTTCCATCTCACGGACGATCAGGGCTGGCGCGTCCAGATCAAGCGGTACCCGAAACTGACCGAGATCGGCGCGTGGCGGTCGAGGACCAAGTACGGACACCGGTTCTCGGACATCTGGGACGAGAAGCCGCACGGCGGTTACTACACCCAGGACGACATCCGCGAGATCGTCGCGTACGCCGCCGAGCGGCACATCTCCGTCGTCCCCGAGATCGACATCCCGGGTCACTCGCAGGCCGCCATCTCCGCCTATCCGGAGCTGGGCAACACCGATGTCGTCGACACCTCGGCGCTGGAGGTCTGGGACACCTGGGGCGTCAACCCGAACGTGCTCGCGCCCTCCGAGAACACCCTGCGGTTCTTCGAGGGCGTCTTCGAGGAGCTGCTCGACCTCTTCCCGGCCGCCACCTCGCCGTTCATCCACATCGGCGGCGACGAGTGCCCCAAGGACCAGTGGAAGCGCTCGCCCGCCGCCCAGGAGCGGATCCGTGAACTCGGCCTCGCCGACGAGGACGAGCTCCAGTCCTGGTTCATCCGGCATTTCGACGGCTGGCTCTCCGCACGCGGCAGACGCCTCATCGGCTGGGACGAGATCCTGGAGGGCGGGCTCGCGCCCGGCGCCGCCGTCTCCTCCTGGCGCGGGTACGCCGGCGGGATCGCCGCGGCCAAGGCCGGCCACGACGTCGTCATGTGCCCCGAGCAGCAGGTCTACCTGGACCACCGGCAGGCGGGGGGCCCGGACGAGCCGATGCCCATCGGATACGTCCGCACACTGGAGGACGTCTACCGCTTCGAGCCCGTGCCGCCGGAGCTGACCGGCGCCGACGCCGCCCATGTCCTGGGCACCCAGGCCAATGTGTGGACCGAGGTGATGCAGGACCGGTCCCGTGTCGACTACCAGCTCTTCCCGCGCCTCTGCGCGTTCGCCGAGGTCGCCTGGTCCGCCCTGCCCGTGTCCCCGGACCGTGACTTCACGGACTTCGAACGGCGAATGACCGCGCACTACAAGCGCCTTGACGCCCTCGGGGTCGATTACCGGCCGCCCGGCGGCCCGTTGCCCTGGCAGCGGCGCCCGGCGCCGAACGGGGACTCCGCGAGCCTCGGACGCCCGATCGAGGGGCCGCCCCCGAACAGGTGAGTCCCCGCCGGCGCGCGTGCCCCCGCGCGTCGGGCCGAGACCATGAATCCGGTGAATCGTGCGCCCCCCGGCGAGGGTTGTCCGTACCGTTAAGTCGTACATGGGTGCCGAAGAATGGCATTCCGTATGTGTCGGTCAAGAGCCGTGAAGGCGGATCTTCCTCTCTTTCGGGGGCGGATACGCCCTTCGTGGACCCTCGGACCGGCGGGCCCGGAAGATGTGCCAGAGTTGCCTAGTCCGCCCTGTGAGCACGTACGGTACGGCCAACACAGGCGGACAGCCGGGACACCGGGAAGGGGCAGCTGGGTTGACCACGCACGCACCGCGGACCGCGCAGTCCGTGACGTTGCCGGTCTCGCTCGACGAGGCCGTGGCGGCACTGAGCGCCATGCCTGCCGCCGTGCCCGTCGCGGGTGGCACCGATCTGATGGCCGCCGTCAACAAGGGCCTGCTCAGGCCGGCCGGCCTGGTCGGACTCGGCCGGATCAGCGAACTGCGCGGCTGGCACTACCAGGACGGACACGCCCTGCTGGGCACCGGACTCACCCACGCGCGCATGGGGCGGCCCGACTTCGCCGCCCTCATCCCCGCGCTCGCCGCGTCCTCGCGCGCCGCGGGCCCGCCCCAGATCCGTAACGCGGGCACCCTCGGCGGCAACATCGCCACCGCGGCCCCCACCGGCGACTCACTGCCCGTCCTGGCGGCCCTGGAGGCCGACCTCGTCATCGCGGGACCCGACGGCGCGCGCCGCGAGATCCCCGTCTCGCACCTGCTGGCGGGCCGCGAGATGCTGGCGCCCGCCGAACTCATCGGCTTCGTCCGCGTACCGCTGCTGCACGCCCCGCAGGTCTACCTCAAGGCCACCGGCCGCACCGGCCCCGGCCGGGCCACCGCCTCCGTCGCCGTCGTGCTCGACCCGGCGCGCCGCGGTGTGCGCTGCGCGGTCGGCGCGATCGCGCCGATGCCGCTGCGCCCGCTGGAGGCCGAGCGCTGGATCGCCTCGCTGATCGACTGGGACGCGGACCGGGGGCTGGCGCCCGAGGCGCTGGCGGCCTTCGGCGAATACGTCGCCGCGGCCTGTATCCCCGACCCGGCCCCGGAGGCGGACGGGAGCGAGCCGCCCGCCCTGCCGCCCGCCGTACTGCACCTGAGGCGTACCGTCGCCACGCTGGCTCGACGAGCACTGGGGAGGGCGCTGCCGTGACCACCGACGAGAACGAGAACTCCGGGAATCCGGAGGGGCGTCAGGCCCACGCGTACGGGTATCCGCAGGAGCGCGGTTCGTGGCAGCCGATCCCGCAGGGCGGTGAGTACGACGGCGAGTCGACCGCGTTCGTACAGCTGCCACCCGAGGACGGGCGGGACGCGCCGCTGGCGGCGCCCGGACACGGCTACGTACCACCGGCGATCGACCAGCGGCAGCCGGACGGCGCGGTGGCTCCCGGCGGACCGGCCGACATCGGGCAGTGGGCCCCGCACACCGCGCAGACGCAGCCCGATCCCTACGGCTACGGACAGGGCTACGGCCAGGGGTACGGGCAGGGCCATCCGCACGCGTACCACCCGGGCGCGGCCGTCGGCCCGGAGGCGCCGCACGACCCGCAGGCGACCGGCCAGTGGTCCTTCGCGGAGACGGCCGGCGACGGTGCCGCGGACGGGCGCACGGAGCCGGAGCCCGCGTCGCAGCTCACCGGGCAGTGGGTGATCCCGGTCGTCACGGACGATCTTCCGGACGAATCGGGCGAGTTCACCACGTCGGTGCCGATCACCTCGCAGTGGTCGGGCGGTGCCCCGCCCGCCACGCTCCCGGGCGGCGCGCGCGCCCCCTGGGCGCCCGAACCGGAAGCCGAACCCGAACCGGAACCGGAGCCGGCTCCGGAACCCGTTGCGGAGGAGCCGCTGCGGACCGCGCCCGACGAGGATGCCGAGGCACCCGCGCCGGTGACCGCGGCGGACACGGACGAGGAGCCCGGCGCCGGGGCGGCTGCCCCGACCGGGACCGGGACGGACGGCGAAGCGGCAGCCGGCGCGGACCCGGAGGCCGACGGGGGCACCGGCCCGGAGACCGGCGCGGACGCCGGTACGGCGACGGAAGCGGAAGCCGCGACCGGCGTTCCCGCGGAGTCGGCACCGGAGCCCACGCCCGAGCCCGCCCCCCTCAGCAGCAGCAACGACAGCGCCGAACACCCCGCCAACTCCTACGTGCTGCGCGTGAACGGCGCCGACCGCCCCGTCACCGACGCCTGGATCGGCGAGTCCCTGCTCTACGTCCTGCGCGAGCGCCTCGGCCTCGCCGGCGCCAAGGACGGCTGCTCGCAGGGCGAGTGCGGTGCCTGCAACGTCCAGGTCGACGGCCGGCTCGTCGCCTCCTGCCTCGTCCCGGCGGCCACCGCGGCCGGTTCCGAGGTCCGTACGGTCGAGGGCCTGGCCTCCGACGGCGAACCGTCCGACGTCCAGCGCGCCCTCGCCAACTGCGGCGCCGTCCAGTGCGGTTTCTGCGTCCCCGGCATGGCCATGACCGTCCACGACCTCCTTGAGGGCAACCACGACCCCAGCGAGCTGGAGACCCGCCAGGCGCTGTGCGGCAACCTCTGCCGCTGTTCCGGATACCGGGGCGTCCTCGACGCCGTCGCCGAGGTCGTCGCCGAACGCGCCGCCAGCGCCGAGGCCGCCGACGAGGCCCGCATCCCGCACCAGGCACCACCGGGCGCCGGCGGCGCCCACCCCGCACCTCTCGACCCGCACGACGGAGGCAAGGCGTGAGCAAGGACGCGGCCACCGAGACCCAGGCGCTCGACGGCCCCCGGCAGGAGGCGCCCGCGCTGGGTCTCGGTGCCTCCCTCCCACCGGCCGACGCCCGCGCCAAGACCGAGGGCACGTTCCCGTACGCCGCCGACCTCTGGGCCGAGGGCCTGCTGTGGGCGGCGCTCCTGCGCTCACCGCACCCGCACGCGCGGATCCTGTCGGTCGACACGAGCGCGGCGGCCGAAATGCCGGGAGTACGGGCCGTGGTGACCCATCTCGACGTCCTCGGCGACCCCTCCTACGGACGGCTCGTCGCCGACCGCCCCGTCTTCGCCTCGGAGGTCGTACGCCACCACGGCGAGGCCATCGCCGCCGTCGCGGCCGACCACCCCGACACGGCCCGGATGGCCGCCGCCGCCATCGCCGTCGAGTACGAGGTCCTCGACCCCGTCACCGACCCGGAGAAGGCGTTCGAGGCGGAGCCGCTGCACCCCGACGGCAATCTGATCCGCCACATCCCGCTGCGCTACGGCGACCCCGACCTCACCGGCGACGTGGTCGTCGAGGGCCTGTACCGCATCGGCCGTCAGGACCCCGCCCCCATCGGCGCCGAGGCGGGACTCGCCGTACCGCGCCCCGACGGCGGCGTGGAGATCTACACCGGCTCCACCGACCCGCACACCGACCGCGATCTGGCCGCCGCCTGCTTCGGTCTCGAACCCGACCAGGTCAAGGTCGTCGTCACCGGAGTCCCCGGCGCCACCGGCGACCGCGAGGACCCCGGCTTCCAGATCCCGCTCGGCCTGCTCGCGCTGCGCACCGGCTGCCCGGTGAAGCTCGCCGCGACCCGCGAGGAGTCCTTCCTCGGCCACGCCCACCGGCACCCGACGCTGCTGCGCTACCGCCACCACGCCGACGGCGAGGGCCGGCTCGTCAAGGTCGAGGCGCAGATCCTGCTCGACGCGGGCGCGTACGCGGACGCCTCGTCCGAATCCCTCGCGGCGGCCGTGGCGTTCGCCTGCGGCCCCTACATCGTCCCGCACGCCTTCATCGAGGGCTGGGCCGTGCGCACCAACAACCCGCCGTCGGGCCATGTCCGGGGCGAGGGCGCGATGCAGGTCTGCGCCGCCTACGAGGGCCAGATGGACAAACTGGCCACCAAGCTCGGCATCGACCCGGCCGAACTGCGCCTGCGCAACGCGCTGGCGACCGGCGACATCCTGCCCACCGGGCAGACCGTGACCTGCCCGGCGCCCGTCGCCGAACTGCTGCGCGCCGTAAGGGACTTCCCGCTCCCCGCGCTGCCCAAGGACATCCCCGAGTCGTCCTGGCTGCTGCCCGGCGGCCCCGAGGGCGCGGGCGAGCCCGGCGCCGTACGCCGCGGCGTGGGCTACTCGCTCGGGATGGTCCACATGCTCGGCGCCGAGGGCGCCGACGAGGTCTCCACGGCCACCGTCAAGGTCCACGACGGCGTCGCCACGGTCATCTGCGCGGCCGTCGAGACCGGGCAGGGCTTCTCCACCCTGGCCCGCCAGATCGTCCAGGAGACGCTCGGTGTCGAGGAGGTCCACGTCGCCTCGGTCGACACCGACCAGCCCCCGGCCGGCCCCGCCACGCACGGCCGCCACACCTGGGTCTCGGGCGGCGCCGTCGAGCGCGCGGCGAAGATGGTCCGTACGCAGCTCCTCCAGCCGCTGGCGCACAAGTTCGGCATGTCGACGGAGCTGCTCCAGATCACCGACGGAAAGATCACCTCCTACGACGGGGTGCTGTCGACCACCGTCACCGAGGCGATGGACGGCAAGGAGCTGTGGGCCACCGCGCAGTGCCGCCCGCACCCCACCGAACCGCTGGACGACTCGGGCCAGGGCGACGCGTTCGTCGGCCTCGCCTTCTGCGCGATCCGCGCGGTCGTGGACGTCGACATCGAACTCGGCTCCATCCGGGTCGTGGAGATGGCCGTCGCGCAGGACGTCGGCCGGGTCCTCAACCCGGCGCAACTCGCGACCCGTATCGAGGCGGGCGTCACCCAGGGCATCGGCGCCGCCCTGACCGAGAACCTCCGTACGACGCGGGGTCTGGTGCGCCGTCCCGACCTCACCGGCTACGCGCTGCCGACGTCCCTGGACGCGCCCGACATCCGGATCGTCAAACTGGTCGAGGAGCGCGACGTGGTGGCTCCGTTCGGCGCGAAGCCGGCGAGCGCGGCGCCGGTCGTGGCCTCCCCGGCGGCGGTGGCGGCGGCGGTGCGCGCGGCGACGGGGCGGCCGGTCAACAGGCTGCCGATCAGGCCGCAGTCGGCGGTCGTGACGGCGGGGGCGTGACGGGCGCCCGGCCGACGGGCGGGGGCGCGAGCGCGTCGGCCCGTCGGCGGGGGAGCGGGCGAGAGCGGGGGACTGCCGCCGGGAGAGAGCTTCCTCTGGAGGCCGTGGCGGGAATCGAACCCACGTAACTCGATTTGCAGTCGAGCCCCTGAACCACTCGGGCACACGGCCGTGCGTACCTTCGCACCGACCGTAGGCGGGTCGGCGGGCAGCCCTCAAGGGACCGGCGCACCCCGCAACACGACTGCCACACGGCGTTCATGGGCGTACGACCAAGGGACCAGTCCCGCCGCGACCAGCGACAGGGTTCACACAGGTCCATGCCCCTTACCCTGATGCCATGACCGCCCTCGAACCGGGCGACGCCGCCCCACCCGCGACACCCACCCCGAAACTCGCGCTCGACCCCGGCGGCGACGGCATCCTCGGCAGGACCCACCGGGCGCTCAGCATCGGCATCATCTGCGTCGTCCTGCTGATCGCCTTCGAGGCCACGGCGGTCGGTACGGCGATGCCGGTGGCCGCCCGCGAACTGCGCGGCGTCTCGCTGTACGCGTTCGCCTTCTCCGCGTACTTCACCACCAGCCTCTTCGCCATGGTGCTCTCCGGGCAGTGGGCCGACCGCAGCGGCCCGCTCCGGCCGCTGGTCACCGGCATCACGGCCTTCGCGGCCGGACTGCTGCTCTCCGGCACCGCCGGCGCGATGTGGCTGTTCATCGCGGGCCGGGCGGTCCAGGGGCTCGGCGGCGGACTGGTCATCGTCGCGCTGTACGTCGTCGTCAGCCGCGCCTACCCGGAGCGGCTGCGGCCCGCGATCATGGCCGCGTTCGCGGCGAGCTGGGTGATCCCCTCGGTCGTCGGGCCGCTCGCCTCCGGCACCGTCACCGAACACCTCGGCTGGCGCTGGGTGTTCATCGGCATCCCGGTACTGGTGGTGCTGCCGCTGGCGACCGCGCTGCCCGCGGTCCGGCAGATGGCGGCCGGGCCCGCCGACCACGCCGGGCCCCTGCCGGCCTTCGACCGGCGCCGGATCCGGCTCGCGCTGGCGATCTCGCTCGGCGCGGGTCTGCTCCAGTACGCGGGCCAGGACCTCAGCTGGTGGTCCCTGCTGCCCGGCGCGGCCGGCGCCGCGCTGATCGTGCCCGCCGTCCTCGGCCTGCTGCCGCCCGGCACCTACCGCGCCGCCCGCGGCATGCCGTCGGTCGTCCTGCTGCGCGGTGTCGCGGCCGGCTCCTTCATCGCGGCGGAGAGCTTCGTACCGCTGATGCTCGTCACCCAGCGGGGCCTGTCACCGACGCTGGCGGGCCTCTCGCTGGCCGTCGGCGGCGCGACATGGGCCCTCGGCTCGTACATCCAGTCCCGCCCCCGCATGGAGCCGCACCGCGAACGGCTGCTGATGGGCGGCATGGCGCTGGTCGCCGCCTCCATCGCCGCCGCGCCGAGCGTGCTGATCGCGTCGGTCCCCGTCTGGATCGTGGGCGTCGCGTGGGCGGTCGGCTGCCTCGGCATGGGCGCGGTGATCGCGTCGACGAGCGTGCTGCTGCTGAAGCTCTCACCTCCCGAGGAGGCGGGCACGAACTCCGCCGCGCTCCAGATATCCGACGGCCTCTCGAACGTCCTGCTGCTGGCGGCGGGCGGCGCGGCGTTCGCCGCCCTGGGCGGCGGCGCGGTCGGCGCCCACGACCTCGCCTCGGCCGACGCGTCCCACCCGGCCGCGTTCGCCGCGGTGTTCCTCCCGATGGCCGCGGTGGCCCTGGCGGGGGTGTGGGTGGCGACGAGGGTACGGACGCGCTGACCGGTACCGCCGGGGGGCTGCGGGATCGCACTCCGGCCGCGCCCCCCCGCACGACAGGGTGTGACCCCGGTCGCACCTGGCCGGCCGGGGCGACGCCGGACGAGTATCGGGACGGGCCGCCGGTAGGGTGGCCCGGTTGTCGTATCTGAGCCCGGCACAGCCGTGCAGTCCGTGCACCCGAGCGTCCGCGAACCGGAGACCGTGACTACTACCGCCTCCCACCACCTCTCACCCGCCTTCCCCGGCCGCGCGCCCTGGGGCACCGCCAACAAGCTGCGCGCCTGGCAGGAGAAGGCGCTGGAGCGATATCTCCAGGACCAGCCGCGCGACTTCCTCGCCGTCGCGACCCCCGGCGCCGGGAAGACCACCTTCGCGCTGACCCTCGCGTCCTGGCTGCTGCACCACCACGTCGTGCAGCAGATCACCGTCGTCGCGCCGACCGAGCACCTCAAGAAGCAGTGGGCGGACGCCGCCGCGCGGATAGGGATCAAGCTCGACCCGGACTACAGCGCGGGGCCGTTGAGCAAGGAGTACCACGGGGTCGCCGTGACGTACGCGGGCGTCGGCGTACGCCCCATGCTCCACCGCAACCGCTGCGAGCAGCGCAAGACCCTGGTGATCCTCGACGAGATCCACCACGCCGGCGACTCCAAGTCCTGGGGCGAGGCGTGTCTGGAGGCGTTCGAACCGGCCGCCAGGCGGCTCGCGCTGACCGGCACGCCCTTCAGGTCCGACACCAACCCGATCCCGTTCGTCGCGTACGAGGAGGGTGACGACGGCATCCGCCGCTCGTCCGCCGACTACACCTACGGCTACGGCAACGCGCTCGGCGACGGCGTCGTGCGCCCCGTCATCTTCCTCAGCTACAGCGGCAACATGCGCTGGCGCACCAAGGCCGGTGACGAGATCGCCGCCAAGCTCGGCGAACCCATGACCAAGGACGCGATCTCACAGGCGTGGCGCACCGCGCTCGACCCGCGCGGTGAGTGGATGCCCAACGTGCTGCGCGCCGCCGACCGCCGGCTCAGCGAGGTGCGCAAGTCCATCCCGGACGCGGGCGGGCTGGTCATCGCCACCGACCAGGACTCGGCGCGCGCCTACGCCAAGATCGTCCGTGAGATCACCGGGACGAAGGCGACCGTCGTGCTCTCCGACGAGGCCACCGCCTCCAAGCGCATCGACGAGTTCAGCGCGGGCCAGGACCGCTGGATGGTCGCCGTGCGCATGGTGTCCGAGGGCGTCGACGTCCCCCGGCTCGCGGTCGGCGTCTACGCCACGACCATCGCGACACCCCTGTTCTTCGCGCAGGCCGTCGGCCGCTTCGTCCGCTCCCGGCGGCGCGGCGAGACCGCGTCCGTCTTCCTGCCCACCATCCCCGGCCTCCTCGGCTTCGCCAACGAGATGGAGATGGAGCGCGACCACGTCCTCGACAAGCCGAAGAAGGCGGGCGAGGAGGACCCGTACGCCGAGTCCGAGAAGGAGATGGCGGAGGCCGAGCGCCAGGAGGACGAGGACACCGGCGAGCAGGACACGCTGCCCTTCGAGGCGCTGGAGTCCGACGCGGTCTTCGACCGGGTGCTGTACGACGGCGCCGAGTTCGGCATGCAGGCGCACCCCGGCAGCGAGGAGGAGCAGGACTACCTCGGTATCCCCGGCCTCCTGGAGCCCGACCAGGTGCAGATGCTGCTCCAGAAGCGGCAGGCCCGGCAGATCGCGCACAGCCGCAAGAAGCCGGACTCCGAGGCGGACCTGCTGGAGCTGCCCGCCGACCGGCGCCCCGTCGTCTCCCACAAGGAACTGCTCGAACTGCGCAAGCAGCTCAACACGATGGTCGGCGCGTACGTCCACCAGAGCGGCAAACCGCACGGGGTGATCCACACGGAGCTGCGCCGGGTGTGCGGCGGCCCGGCGAGCGCGGAGGCCACGGGCGGCCAACTCCGCGAGCGGATCAGAAAAGTTCAGGAATGGGCGACCCGAATGCGCTGAGCGCGAAGGGCCTTTTTCAGCCTCCCGGACGCCGTCGCGGCGTCCGGGAGGCTTTTCTACGCGCGTCCATTCATGGGAAATCACATGAATGGTCAGTGGGAGTACCTTTTCTGTGCATGTTCGGTTGCGAACGCGGAGCAACTGACCGCCCATGACCGGATTCTGGACGAGGTCTTCCGCTGAGCGGTACGGATCGCTAATGTCCCGGCAACACATACGCGCCGTGGCAGGGACCGCCACGGAGCGCAGCCGGTGCGCCATGGCCTGCCTGGCGGCTCACTCCGAAACTCCGAAGGAGAGGGGCGTCGTGACCGCGGAGACCTCCCAGACGCTCGACCGGGGACTGCGCGTCCTCAAACTGCTCGCCGACACCGACCACGGGCTGACCGTCACCGAGTTGTCCAACAAGCTCGGCGTCAACCGCACCGTCGTCTACCGTCTCCTGGCCACCCTGGAACAGCACGCGCTGGTGCGCCGTGATCTCGGCGGACGCGCCCGGGTGGGTTTGGGGGTGCTGCGGCTGGGGCGCCAGGTGCATCCGCTCGTACGGGAAGCGGCACTGCCCGCGCTGCGCTCACTGGCCGAGGACATAGGCGCGACCGCCCATCTCACGCTCGTCGACGGCGCCGAGGCGCTGGCCGTGGCCGTCGTGGAGCCGACCTGGACGGACTACCACGTCGCCTACCGCGCCGGTTTCCGGCACCCCTTGGACCGGGGCGCCGCGGGCAAGGCCATCCTGGCGGCCCGGCAGGGCCCGCACACCGAGGCGCGGTGCACGCTGACCCACGGCGAACTGGAGGCCGGCGCGAGCGGCGCCGCCGCCGCGCTCGTCGGGGTGACCGGTATCGAGGGCAGCGTGGGCGTCGTGATGCTCGCCGACTCGGTGCCGGAGCGGGTGGGGCCGCGCGTGGTCGACGCCGCGCGCGAGGTGGCCGACGCGCTGCGCTGAGCCGGCCCCGCACCGGTCCGGCACCGGGGGTTTCGGGTGCCCCGGGAGCGGCGGATAGATTGGCGCCGTGCTCTCTCGTCTCTCCGGTCTCTCGCGCCCCCGCACTCTCGCCCTCTCGGCCGTCCCGATCGCCGCGCTGCTCGTCGTCGTCGGGGTCGCACCGCTGCCGTACGCGGTGGCCCAGCCGGGCCTGACGGCCAACGTCCTGGACGACTACCAGGGCACACCCGTCATCTCGATCAGGGGCGCGCAGACCCGCGAGACGACGGGACAACTGCGGATGACGACGATCCTGGCGACGGGACCGTCCGCCGACGTCGACTTCGGTGACGTCCTCGAAGGCTGGATCCGGACCGACCGCGCCGTGCTGCCGCGCGACTCCGTCTACCCGGCGGGCCAGTCCGACAAGGAGATCCAGCAGCACAACACCGACGAGATGGTGAAGTCGCAGAACTCCGCCGTGGACGCGGCACTCGGCCAGCTCGGCCGTGAGCGGGACTCCGTGGACGTCACCCTCCATCTCGCCGATGTCGGCGGTCCCAGCGCGGGCCTCCTCTTCGCGCTCGGCATCGTCGACATGCTCGACGGCGACGGCTCGGGCGGCGACCTCACGGGCGGCCGCGACATCGCGGGCACCGGCACGATCAGCCCGGACGGCGCGGTCGGCGCGGTCGGCGGGGTCTCGCTCAAGACACAGGCCGCGGGTCGCGACGGCGCGACGGTCTTCCTCGTCCCGGCGGCGGAGTGCGCGGACGCGCGGTCCGAACTCCCCGACGGCATGCGGCTGATCCCGGTCAGGACCCTGAAGGGCGCGGTGTCGTCGCTGAAGGCGCTGGAGCAGGGGGGCGAGGTCCCGGACTGCTGACCCCGGCAGGACCCCACCTCCACCCGGCCACCCGGCCGCGGCGCCGTGTGGGGCCCTCGGGAAGGCGTTCGTGCGTACGTCACCGGCGTCGCGGTGCGGCGTTCACGCGGGACGGACGCGGGGGCGTGCGGGGCGGTCGACCAGTCGCAGGCCCAACTCGACGAGGAGCCAGCCCAGTCGGACCCTGGGGCCGGGGCCGGGGCCGGTGGGGCGGTGGTGGGCCGCGGCCTCGGCGCGCAGGTCGGCGGCGTGCAGGGAGTGCAGATGGAGGTGCACGTCAGAAAATGGCATGACAAATCGTCCCTTCGCGCACCGACTCCCGGGCGGGGGAGTGGTGCCGGGTGAAAGCGGCGGGTGACGGGTGGTGGCAGGTGCTCAGACGTCCGGCCGGTCGAGCTGCTTCTGCGGGAAAGCGTGCAGATGGATCCGTACCTGGGCCACGGACTCGTCGTCCTCGGACGCGGCACGGTCGGTGTAACTGGCGATCAAGTCGTGTATCCGGCCGTCCAGTTCGGCCAGCAGCTCGGGGGTGAGCCGGAGCGTGAAGTCGCTGAGGTCGGCCTTGGTCGCCCAGGTCTTCGGCCAGTCGTGCATGGTGCCGAGCCAGGTGCTCACCTCCTGGCCGTGGATGGAGGCGACCTCGTGCATGAAGGTGTTGAGCGCGCCCCGTACCTCGGGGCTGGGGTCGAAGTGCAGCGTGTCGTCGATCATGACGCCGTAGTCCGAGGCCTTCCACCAGCGCTCCCGGCCCTTGCCGCGCTCGGGGTCGTCCGCGACGAAGCCGTGCTCGGCGAGCCGGCGCAGGTGGTAGCTGGTGGCGCCGCTCGACTCGCCGAGCCGTTCGGCCAGCTGGGAGGCGGTGGCCGGGCCGTGGTGGCGCAGGGTCACCAGCAGCCGCATCCGCAGGGGGTGGGCGAGACCGCGCAGCGAGCGGGGGTCCAGGGTGCGGGCTGTCCGCTCGGCGGCGGCGGGTTCCGCGGACGGGTTCGAGGACGGGTTCTCGGACATGCCCTCATCGTAGACATGCAAAGAAGTGGTTGCAAGGATTCCTTTGCAACCACTTCTTTGCATGCGTCGTACCGTGTTCGTCCGGCTCCGGGGCTCAGCCCGCCTTGATGAAGCCCTCCTCGATCAGCCAGTCCTTCGCCACCTCGTGCGGGTCCTGGCCGTCCACGTCCACCTTCGCGTTCAGCTCCTGCGCGATCCCGGTGTTCAGCCGCTTGCTCAGCGGGTCGAGCAGATCCGCGATCTCCGGGTACTTCTCGTACGTCGAACTGTGGATGACCGGCGCCGCGTTGTAGTTCGGGAAGAAGCGCTTGTCGTCGGAGACCGTGTCCAGATCCAGCGACTTGATCCGGCCGTCGGTCGTGAACACCTCGCCCACCAGGCAGGAGTTGGACTTCGACACCTGCGTGTAGATGATGCCGGCGTCCATCTTCTTCACGCTCGACGCGGGGATCTTCATCCCGTACGCCTTCACCATGCCCGGCAGTCCGTCGTCCCGCGACGCGAACTCGTTCTCCACACAGATCGAGACCGCGCCCGGCTCCTTCTTCGACAGCGCGGCGACGTCCGACATCGTCTTGAGCTTGTACTTGGCGTTGTTCTGCTTGCTGATGCCCAGCGAGTAGGTGTTGTTGAGCGTGGACGGCGACAGCCAGCTCACGTCGTGCGAGCGGTCCGCGTCCCGTACCGCCGCCCACTGCTCGTCCGAGTCGACGATCGGCTTCGTGTTGCCCTGGTAGGTGATCCAGGCCGTGCCCGTGTACTCGTACATCGCGTCGGCGTCACCCTTGACGATCGCCTCGCGTGCGCTGATCGAGCCCGGCAGGTTCGTCCGGTCCACGACCTCCGCGCCCGCCGCCTTGAATATCAGGCCGATCATCTGGCCGAGGATGATGTTCTCGCTGAAGTTCTTCGACGTGACCGTCAGCGAGGCGCCCTTGAGGGGCTCTCCCCGGCCGACCGAGCCGGGGACGACGTCGTCCACCATCGGTGAGCCGCTCTTGAGGCCGCACCCGCCGAGGGTGGCCGCGCTCAGCAGCAGCGCCAGCCCGCCCGTCACGAGCTTCCGGTGGCCGTATCGCATGGTGCGCATCAGCGCTCCTCCAGTCCGCGCGGGGTGAGGGCCACTTCGACGAGCGAGGCCAGCCAGTCGATCAGCAGCGCCAGCGTCACCGTCAGCACCGAGCCCAGGACCAGGACCGGCATGCGCTGCGTCTGGATGCCCGAGGTGATCAGGTCACCGAGCCCACCACCGCCGCCGAAGGTCGCCAGGGTCGCCGTGCCCACGTTGAGCACCAGCGCCGTCCGTACACCCGCCAGGATCAGCGGTACGGCCAGGGGCAGTTCGACCCTGGTCAAGGTCCCGAACTGCGACATCCCGATGCCGCGCGACGCCTCCACCAGCTGTGGATCGATGGCCCTGAGCCCCGCCACCGTGTTGGCGAGCACCGGCAGCACCGCGTAGATGACCATGCCGATGATCGCCGTCGACGGCCCGATGCCCAGCCAGATCACCAGCAGCGCCAGCAGTCCGAGGGCGGGCGTCGCCTGTCCGATGTTGGCGACGGCGGTCACCGCCGGCGCCGCCCTGGACAGACCGCGCCGGGTCAGGGCGATACCGAGGGGGATCGCGATGACGAGCACCCAGAAGGTGGAGATCGCGGTCAGTTCGATGTGCTGCCACAGGCGCAGCCGCACATTGCCGCCGACGAGCGAGTTCTTCGCGATCGAGTCGAGCGGGACATTGGTGATCCAGGCGTAGGTCAGGAGCAGGGAGACCGCTATCACGGCGGGCACCGTCAGCAGCTTGGTCCGGGTGATCCGGCGCTCGGGGGCCCCGGCCGGCGCGGCCGGCTCCGACTCCTCGTCCCGGAACGCGTGGCCCTTGACGTCGTACTCGCCCGGCGGGCGCCGCTTCTGCGCGGGAGCACTCATGCGTCCGCACCGCCCCGCGGTTCCTGCCCGGTCCGCTCACGGCGCTGTTCCGCCAGTTCGTGCTGGTGCTCGAAGGCGGTGAGCCGGTCCGCCTCCAGCATCTCCTGGACGGAGGTCATCAGCGTCTCCATGTCGACGACGCCGATGTACTCGCCGCGCCTGCCGGTCACGGCGACCCGGCCGCCGCTGTCGGTCAGGACCGCCTCCAGCGCGTCGTGGAGCGTGGCGTCCCTGGTCACGGTGTCGTGCACCAGCTGGCCCGCGTTGGCGAGCGAGCCCTTGGCCCGCGACAGGTCGCCGCGGCGCAGCCATTTGTACGGGCGGCTCTTCCGGTCCAGCATCAGCAGCTCGTTGTGCGGGCCGCTGTTCAGCTTGTTGAAGATCGACTGGAGCGGGTCCTCGACCGTCACCGTCGGGAACTCGGCGATCTCCACGTCCCGTACCCGCGTGAGGTTCAGCCGCTTCAGCGCCGCCCCCGCGCCGACGAAGCCCGACACGAAGTCGTCGGCGGGGTTGGTGAGGATCGCCTCGGGGGTGTCGAACTGCGCGATGTGCGAACGCTCCCGCAGGATCGCGATCCGGTCGCCGAGCTTGATCGCCTCGTCGAAGTCGTGCGTCACGAACACGATCGTCTTGTGCAACTCGTGCTGGAGACGTATCAGTTCGTCCTGGAGATGGTCGCGCGTGATCGGGTCGACGGCACCGAACGGCTCGTCCATCAGCAGGACGGGCGGATCGGCGGCGAGTGCCCGCGCCACCCCCACCCGCTGCTGCTGGCCGCCCGAGAGCTGCCGCGGATAGCGGCCGTGGAACTCGCGCGGGTCGAGCCCGACCAGATCGAGCATCTCCTCGACCCGGTCCTTCACGCCCGACTTGGACCAGCCGACCATCTTCGGTACGAGCGCGATGTTCTCGGCCACGGTCATGTGCGGGAAGAGGCCGGAGGACTGGATCGCGTACCCGATCTGCCGGCGCAGCTTCACCGGGTCCATGTCGGTGACGTCCTCGTCGTTGATCCTGATCCGCCCCGACGAGGGCTCGATCAGCCGGTTGATCATCTTGAGGGTGGTCGACTTGCCGCAGCCGGAGGGGCCGACCAGGATGACGGTCTCGCCCGCCTTGATCTCCATCGAGACGTCGTCGACGGCCGGGTTCGGGCTGCCCGGATAGCGCTTGGTCAGGCCGTCGAGCCGGATGGTGGCACCGCTCGTGGAACCGGCGCCCCCCGCGGCGCCGTTCGGTGTGACGATCGCGGCACCTCGCGAGCTGCTGCCGGCCGCCTCGGCCGTCTTCGGGTCAGCGGTATCAGACACGGATCCCCCTCGGGATGGTGAGTCGGCCGAGCAGGACATACGCGGCGTCGAAGAGCAGGGCGAGGATGACGATGCCGATCGTCCCGGCGAGCACCTGGTTGATCGCGTTGGCGCTGCCCAGCGAGGCGATGCCGCGGAAGATCTCGTTGCCGAGGCCGGGCCCCGACGCGTACGCGGCGATGGCGGCGATCCCCATCAGCATCTGTGTGGCGACCCTGATCCCGGTGAGGATCGGCGGCCAGGCGAGCGGCAGTTCGACCTTGAGCAGCCGGGCGGTACGTGACATGCCGATGCCCTTGGCGGCGTCCACCAGATCGGGGTCGACACCGCGCAGCCCGACCACGGCGTTACGGACGATGGGCAGCAGCCCGTACAGCGTCAGGACGATCACCGTGGGCGCGACACCGAGACCGACCAGCGGGATGAGCAGGCCGATGGCCGCCAGTGAGGGAATGGTCAGGATGGACGCGGTGGAGAGGACCGCCAGATTGCCGCCCCAGGGGCTGCGGTAGGTCAGCACGCCGATGACGACACCCAGGACGGTGGCGATCACCATGCACTGGAAGACGGCGCTTGCGTGCTGGAACGAGTCGGTGAGCAGCTGTTGGTGGCGGTTGGCCAGATAGTCCCAGAAGTCCACGGCGCTCCTCTCGGTGGGGGCGGAGCCGGTCAGCCGGTCGGCCGATCAGGTCGTTCGGGTCGTACGGGTCGCGCACTCGTCCGGCCACGGCCGGCCGGTCACAGCCGGTCACCGTCGGTGTCCTGCGCGGCCTGTTCCACCAGGGGGATGATCCGCAGTGGAACGGGGTTTTCCATGACGATCGCCGTGGAAGCCCGCTGAATCCCTTCGAAACCGACAACCCGGTCGATCACCCGTTGAAGATCGGCGTTCGAACGAGCGACGAGTCGGCAGAGCATATCCCCCGTTCCGGTGGTGGTATGCAGTTCGAGGACCTCTGGAACGCTGCTCAAATGGGCTCGGACATCGGAACCCTGACCCTGTTTGATTTCCAGGGTTGCGAACGCCGTTACGGGGTAACCGAGAGCGGCCGGATCGACGTTCGGGCCGAATCCGCGGATGACGCCGTTCGTCTGGAGCCGGTCCAGCCGGGCCTGTACGGTCCCGCGCGCCACCCCCAGCCTGCGCGACGCCTCCAGAACCCCGATGCGCGGTTCCCGTGCCAGCAGGGCGATGAGCCTGCCGTCCAGTCCGTCGATCGTCACGGCGCCTCCCGGGGCGGTTGATGGTGGCTGCACCGGTCGGTGGTCATCCTGTGCAGATGGTCCGGTCATCCTCGCCTCCCGCTGTACAGAATGACCAGTGAAAGCGTGAACTGTTGCGCACCTTGTGGAACGGCGAGACGCTTCCGTCATGGCAGATACTTCGGTGCACCTCGATTCCGCCCCGGCCACCGCGCGCGGCGCCGACCCCTTCCCCGTCAAGGGGATGGACGCCGTCGTCTTCGCCGTCGGCAACGCCAAGCAGGCGGCGCACTACTACTCGACGGCGTTCGGCATGAAGCTGGTCGCCTACTCGGGCCCGGAGAACGGCAGCCGTGAGACCGCGAGCTACGTGCTCACGAACGGCTCGGCCCGATTCGTCCTCACGTCCGTCATCAAGCCGTCCACCGACTGGGGCCGCTTCCTCGCCGACCATGTCGCCGAGCACGGCGACGGTGTGATCGATCTCGCCATCGAGGTCCCGGACGCCCGCGCCGCGTACGCCTACGCCACCGCGAACGGCGCCACCGGCCTCCAGGAGCCCTACGAGGTCAAGGACGAGAACGGCACCGTCGTCCTCGCCGCCATCGCCACGTACGGCAGGACCCGCCACACCCTGGTCGAGCGGACCCGCTACGACGGCCCGTACCTGCCCGGCTACACCGAGGCCGCGCCGATGGTCGCGCCCCCGGCCAAGCGCACCTTCCAGGCCGTCGACCACTGCGTGGGCAATGTCGAGCTGGGCCGGATGAACGAGTGGGTGGCGTTCTACAACAAGGTCATGGGCTTCACCAACATGAAGGAGTTCGTGGGCGACGACATCGCCACCGAGTACTCCGCCCTCATGTCGAAGGTCGTGGCCGACGGCACCCTCAAGGTGAAGTTCCCGATCAACGAGCCGGCGATCGCGAAGAAGAAGTCGCAGATCGACGAGTACCTGGAGTTCTACGGCGGCGCCGGGGTCCAGCACATCGCGCTCGCGACCAACGACATCGTCAGCTCGGTGCGCGCGATGCGGGCGGCCGGTGTCCAGTTCCTCGACACCCCCGACTCGTACTACGACACGCTCGGCGAGTGGGCCGGCGAGACGCGGGTGCCCGTCGAGACCCTGCGCGAGCTGAAGATCCTCGTGGACCGTGACGAGGACGGCTATCTGCTCCAGATCTTCACCAAGCCGGTCCAGGACCGGCCGACCGTGTTCTTCGAGATGATCGAACGGCACGGCTCGATGGGCTTCGGCAAGGGCAACTTCAAGGCCCTGTTCGAGGCGATCGAGCGTGAGCAGGAGAAGCGCGGCAACCTCTGACGCGCGGCGCGTCGGATGACGGGGCGGGGGGGGGGGGGGGGGGGGGGGGGGGGGGGGGGGGGGGTGGTTTTGGGTTTGGGGGGGTTTTGTGTGTTTCTGCTGCTTTTTCTTTTT